>CABXEK010000017.1 GCA_902511185.1 uncultured Pelagibacteraceae bacterium
GATCAAGAGACGACGCTTGGATTTTAGCTTCAAGTGCTGGTACAGAGCTTTCAAAACCAGATGGACCTAAAGTTGCAGTCTTTGAAGTGGATGGCTTTGATACGCATGCAGCTCAAGGAGCAACAGATGGCGCTCATGCAGATTGTTTAAGTAATTATGATAATATTGTTAGATCTTTAAAATCTTCAATGTCTGAAGAGGCATTTAATAATACTTTGGTTTTAACACTTACAGAGTTTGGAAGAACAATTAAGCAGAATAGTAGCAATGGGACAGAACATGGTTATGGTTCAGCTGTTTTAATGGCAGGAGGACTTGTTAAAAAAGCGCAAGTTCATACTGATTGGCCAGGATTAAAGAAAAAAGAATTATTTGAAGGAAGAGATTTAAATTCTACAATAGATTCAAGAGCAATATACGCATCCGCAATGTCTACAGTTTTTGACGTAGATTTTAAAAAAATTACCAAAGAAGTTTTTTGGGGAGAAAATTTACCAAATTTATCTGATAAACTTTTTAAAACTTGATGAAAAAATTTTTATTAGTAATTTTTATATTAATATTTTCAACTACAGCTTTTGCAAATAAAAATAAAAATACTTGGGATTATCCTCTTAGAGTTTATGAAGGTTGGGTAGTTAAAGGATCAGAAAATCATTACAAGTTTAAATCAAATTTAAGACAAGATAAAAATGTTTTAAAAGAATTTAAAAATAACAAAAATACTGGAATTATTAGCTACTTATTGTTTGAAAACGATCAAATTGTTGTTGATGAGTCTGATATTCCATATTCAGTTGAAGGAGATAAGATAATTGATGGTATGTTGCCATCACACTCGATGGGTAAAAGTTTAGTTTCTTACGTAACTGGTCATGCTATTTGTGAGGGCTATATTGATAATATAAATGTAAAATTAGATGATTGGCCTTTAATTCAAAATACCCTTTATCAAGACTCAATACTGCTTGATCTTTTGAATATGAAGGGTGGAGATCAAAAATGGGTTGGTGAAAGAAGAAATGTCGGTTCTGACAATAGGATCAAAGGTTTAAAAAAAGAAGAAAATGTAAATGTCATTGGTCTAGTGAAAGTAATGAATAAATATTTAAGAGGCACAGAGAAAAGTAAATTAATTTATAACTATAGTGCTCTGACCACCAACGTGATTATGAATTATGTTAAATTCAAAGCTGGTGACAATTGGGATAAATTATTACATAAAGTATTCAATGAACACGTTGGAGTTAAAAACAAAGTTCAATTTCAAAAATCTAGAAAATATTTAAAATATGAAGACTTTGTTTCTGCAAGATATTCATTTTATGCAAATAGATATGATTATTTAAGAATTGCTAAAACCATGATGGAAGATTGGCATAACAATACATGTGCTGGCAAATATTTAAAAACTATTTATGAAAATAGAATTAAAAAGAAAGATAACGTAAAGCATGCAACTGATGTGGGTCTTTATACAAAATCATATGGTGGTCAAATCCATTTCGACATTTTTGGAATTGATAAGAAAAGAAAAATATTAGGATTAAGTGGATTTGCAGGTCAGCAAATATTAATTGATTTGGATAATAAAAGAATAATAGTAGTTAGTTCATTATATAGAAACTATAATTGGAAGAAAATTGTTCATTCAGTAATTAAAGGTTAAATGAAAAAGATTTTAATCATTCTTTTGTCCTTCCTTTTATTGCCATCACTTTCTTACGCTGGAAAATGGCATACTAATATGAAAAAGCAGGAGAAGAAAGATTTTGGACGTTATGTTTTAAAAGCCCAGTCAAAAAATAAAATGGTTTTTAACAGTAGAAATGTTCCCAATAAAAAAAGTCTTTATAAATTTTTTGATAACATTGAAGATCATATGGGTGTTGCTGAGCAGGGAATTGAATTTAATTTAAAGTATTCTGATAAAGGACATAAAGATGATTGGAATAGATGGGGTGAGCCAGGCCATGCTCAAAGATTTCAAATTATGGAACCTTACAAACATACTACAAAGAAAGGTAAAACTAAGTGGTATAGAGTAGGGTATTTCTTGTCAAAAGATATTAATACTCCAAAACATAATTTATCATTGTTTGATTTTAAAATGCTATACGGCAAAGGTGAAAAAACAGTAGGACCTTCTTTTAATTATTCAAATAATAGTTTTGGATGGTTGTTTAATTCTCCAAATTATATAGTTGCAAAAAATGAAGGTGGTGAAGCTTATTACTTTGATGCTTACGCTGTTGATTTAGACCATAATTATTCTCCACTTAAAGGAAAGTGGGTGAACATACTTATTAATGCAAAGTGGGCCAAAGATGGATTTCTTCACTTATGGATCGATGGCAAACTTAGATCAAGCTATTTTGGTGATATGATGGCTGGTGCCACAAGTGCAAGATTTAAATTTGGACCTTACAGAAATCATATGGATGATGCTACTAATGCTGGGCTAAAGATAAATGATGCCATAATTCGTTACTCTAATGTTGGTAAGGCAGATAGTTGTGATGAATTGTGGAATGGTTGTGACGAAATAAGAGGTCAATTAAAAAACAAATCACAAGTTCATGGTGTTGTAGATGTCTCGTTTTGTAAACAATTTCCTAATCAACCTGCTCAATGTAAAAGTTTTAAATATAGAAAAGGTAGTCCTGCTCCTTTTTAATTGGCTCTAATCGTTGGTAGAGAATAAAAATCAGCTGTATCTATCTTAGAAGAATACTCTCTTTTCATATTCCATTTTTTATGAACCCCAGCACTTGCAACGCTTAAAGTAGATCTTCCGTATCGATGATTAGTGTTATCAATAGATCTCATTAAGCTGTTTATCTTCTCATCTTTTTCAGATGAAAATAAGTTTGTTTTTTCATTAGCATTAGAAAGTCCCGTAAGCATTACACCTGCTTTTTGATACTGGTAACCATTTTTAAATATATTCTCAAGTATGGTAACTGCAGTTTTAACTATCTCAATACTATTGTTTGTTGCAATTGGAAAATCAATTGTCTTTGCATTTGAGTAATATCCATAGTTTCTTTGAAAGGGACTGGTTCTAACAAATACAGTGATTGCTTTTGCAGCTAATGATTCTGATCTTATCTTTTCAGATGCATTTAAGCAATAATTTGCAACTGCTTCTTTTAATTCTTGAAATCTTTCAACTCTTTTTCCAAATGATCTTGAAACAACACAGCTCTTTCTTTTTGAAGTTGTGGTTTCTAAATTAATACAAGGAATACCTTTAAGCTCCATTGCAGTTCTAGAACTTAAAACATTAGAAGATTTTTTGATCCAACTGTTAGATTTATTTTTAAGTTGCTTTGCATTATAGACACCATGCTTTTGATAAAACTTAGTTAACTGTCTACCAACTCCCCAGACATCATTGATTTCAACTTTTTCAAGTACAGGATCTAAATTATCAATTCCTATTAAACTAGTTACCCCTGATTGTTTTTTCTTTGCAATATGATTTGCAATTTTACTCAGTGTTTTTGTTTTAGCAATTCCAATACTAGTTGGAATACCAGTCCATTGTAAAACGGTATCTCTTATTTCTTTCCCAACTTTTTCTACATCTTGATCCGGAAAATTAGATAAATCTAAGAATGCTTCATCAATAGAATAAATTTCTATATCAGAATTAAATCTTTTAAGTGTTCGCATTACTCTTCTAGATAAATCTCCATATAAAGAATAATTAGATGAAAATACTTCAACTTTATTTTTAACAATAATATCTTTTGATTTAAAATAAGGTTCACCCATTTTAATTCCTAAAGCTTTTGCTTCGTTAGACCTTGAAATGATACAACCATCATTATTGGATAAAACTACAACAGGTTTTCTTCTTATTTTAGGATTGAATAATCTTTCGCAAGAAACATAAAAAGAATTACAATCGACTAATGCTATTTTTTTAGTACGTAGAATGGATGACATAAGTTACAACTCCCCAGATAAAGATATCTTGTTCTTCGTTAATTAAAATTCTGTCAGTAAACTCTTTAGATCCTGACGTTAAAAACTTTTTATCTCTTTCTTGAACCAAGCTTTTAACTACAAGTTCATCATGAACGTTTGCAATCACTGTTGAAAAGTTTTTTGGTTTCAAACTTTTATCAACTACCAATAAATCTCCATCATTAATTCCAACGTCCACCATCGATTTACCCTGCACTCTGATAATGAAAGTTGCTGGAACATTTCTTATTAAATGCATATTTAAATCGATATCTTCTTCGATATAATCAGTTGCAGGAGAGGGAAAACCAGCGCCTGCTTTATGTAGATAATAAGGGATTGTTAGTTTCATGTTCTTGTTTTGTTCTATTTTATAGACTATTTATGCAATACACTCAAGAGGTTGTATTTTGAGTCTGTAACTGAATCAAAAGTGAATCAAAACGTGAACATCCAAACTACATTTTGTATGCTTGTGGATAACTTAAACCATTAGTAGTCTACAATTCTAATTTAATTATAAAAGGAGAAAAGTATGAGCTCAATCGAAGTTAAAAGTTTTGACAATCCAGATGAAAGCAACACCAGCTTTAACAATGCTAAAATGGATATTGTAAAAATAGCAGACCAAAGAGTAATGAGATTAACTTTACAACCAGGCTGGAAATGGTCACAAGACATTAAACCAACTGTAGGTACCGATAGCTGTAAAGCAAAACATTTAGGTGTAATAGTTTCAGGAGCAGTTTGTGCTAAACACGATGACGGAACAGAATTAACATATAAAGCTGGCGATGCATATTCAATAGATCCAGGTCATGATGGCTGGGTAGTAGGTGATGAGCCAGCAGTTGTTTATGAGTTTCATGGAAAATGGGGAGAATAATAAATGCCAAAACTAACATGCCATTGTGGATGCATAGAAGCTGAGATTAGCGTTCCAATTAATGAATTAGCGAAAATTGTAAAATGTAATTGTTCTATTTGCAAAAGAAAAAATGCAACAATGGGTATGGTTAAAAATGAAGATTTTAAAATTACTAAGGGAGAAGATAAATTAAAACTTTATCAGTACCATACAAAAATTGCCAATCATTACTTTTGCACTGAGTGCGGAATATATACCCACCACAATCCTAGAAGTGCACCTACAATGACAGGTTTTAATTTAGGTTGTGTTGATGAAGTTAAAGAAGAAGATTTAAAAGATGTGACTTTCTTTGATGGTCTAAATCATCCAATGGATCAAAAAAAATAAAAGTTCAATGAAAGTTACTGAAGAGTGTTTTGTCAAAGTTAAAAAAGATTGTTTTAAATTTATTAAATCACAAGAAACATCTACTGAAAAGTTTGGTAACAAAGATGGAATGTTGAAGTCTTTTTTAATTCCAATGTGTTTTTGGATTACAAAAAAAGTAAATAATAAAAAACCTTACTTTATTGGTTTAGCAGGAGGTCAAGGAACTGGAAAAACAACTATTAGTTCAATTATAAAAATTATATTAGAAAAGTATTTCAAACTTAAAGTATTTAAGATTTCGATTGATGATTTTTATAAAACTCGAAAAGAAAGATTAAATTTATCAAAAAAAGTTCACCCGATGCTAATGACAAGAGGGGTGCCCGGAACCCATGATGTGCAAATGATGTTAAACTTTTTTAAAAAAGCAAAAAGTAAGAATTTTAAGAGAATAGAATTACCAAACTTTAATAAAGCAGTGGATGACAGATTTCCTAAAAAGTATTGGTATAAAATAAAAGAAAAGCCTGATGTAATAATATTTGAAGGTTGGTGTGTAGGGGCTAAAGCAGAAATGAATAAATCTCTTAAAAAATCAATTAATTCACTTGAAAAAGCTAACGATCAAAAACTTATTTGGAGAAAATATGTTAACCAACAGTTAAAAACAAAATATAAGAAATTATATTCTGAACTTAATTGTATGATTTATTTAAAAGCTAAAAACTTTAGTTTGCTTCAAAAATGGAGATTAAAACAAGAGCATAAATTGTGGTTAAAAAATAAAAAATTTTCTAGTCACAAGATAATGAGTAAAGGGGATGTAATAAATTTTATGCAAACATATCAAAGAATTACAGAAAATATGTTCAAAAAAATGCCCAAATATGCGTCTATTATTTTGAATTTAAATAGTAACCATCAAATAAAATCTGCTGTATATAAAACAAAATGAAAAAAATATTTATACTAATTTATCTAACATTATTTAATTTTAGCAATGTATCTGCTGTTACTTTGTATGATGCTTTAAACAAAGCTTATCAAAATAATATTCAACTAAATGCTGAAAGAGAAAGCTTAAAAGCCTCTGAGCAAGATGTAAATATTTCAAAAGGTAACTACTTACCGTCTTTGACTTTGAGTGGAACACAAAGCCAAGAGGACACAACTAAGCTTACAAATCAAGATGGTTCTAATGCAACAATAACGGATGTAGATCCCTTTACTACTTCGATTAAATTAGAGCAAACAATTTTAGATTTTGGAAGAGGTTTAGAACTTAAAAAAAGTAAAGCAGGATTAGATTTAGCAAAAGCAAAATTAATTAAAAAAGAACAAGATGTTATTTATGGTGCTATTGATGCTTTTTCAAATTTGATTTTAGCAAAAGAAAAAAATGATATTAACAAAAAGAACTTAAATCTCTTAAAAAGACAAGTCGAAAATGATAAAATTAGATTGGACCGTGGGCAAATTACTATTGCTGATCTTGCTCAGTCCGAATCTTCACTTGCTGGAGCTCAAGCACAATTTACACAAGCTAAAAGTGAATTGTTAATTGCCAAGTTAATGTATGAAAATATTATTGGAAAAATTTCTGATGTAAATCAATTAGAAAAAAGCTTAAATTCAATTGCAAGTGTTCCAAATTCTTTAAATGAAGCGATTAATTTATCAAAACAAAATAATCCAGATATCAAAATTGCAAAATTTGATTTAGAGCAATCAGAAAAAGATTTATCAATCTCAAAATCAGATTTAGCACCAAAAGCAACTCTTTCTTTAGAAAAATCTTATGCTGACGATTTAAGTTCTACATATGATGAGAGAGAAAAAGAGACTTTAAAAGCCACTGTTAGCTGGCCTTTTTTTTCAGGTGGAAAAAAATTCTCAACTATTAAAAAAAATTCAAACTTAACTACTAGAAAAAGATTATTATTAGATGATGCAGTTCGAACTAACGAAACACATGTTGCGAGCGCGTGGTCAAGTTTAGAATCTTCAGAAAGTTTTTTAAATTCTGTAAAAGCTCAAGTTAGAGCCGCTCAAATAGCTAATGATGGAATTTCCGCAGAATATGAAAGAGGTTCAAGAACAACCCTTGATGTTATTCAATCAAACTCTCTATTACTTTCTGCTCAAATTTCTTTAGCGAGTTCTGAAAAAAACTATCTTATGGCACAGTACAATCTGTTAAAAGCTGTAGGTCTTTTAAATAGTCAATATCTAAAACTTAAGTAATTATTCATATTTTTAGCCCTAAAAATAAATATATTGCTAATGAGAACAAAATGTGTACATTTAAACCATGATTCGAGTGTTAAAAAAATTAAAAAAAGAGGCTAAAAATGACGAAAAGTAACCTAAAAGTAGTTAAATCTACTAAAGATCAAGAAATGGATATTAAAGAAAAGAATAAGGCATTGGATGCAGCAATAGCTCAAATTACTGACAATTTTGGAAAAGGTTCAGTAATGAAGCTTGGACAAAGAAGAGCTATGGATATTGAGTCTGTATCTACAGGATCTTTAAGTCTTGATTTGGCACTAGGAATAGGTGGTTTGCCAAAAGGAAGAATTGTAGAGGTTTATGGGCCAGAGTCTTCTGGAAAAACAACATTAGCATTACAAGTTGTTGCTGAAGCTCAAAAAGCTGGTGGAATTTGTGCGTTTGTTGATGCTGAGCACGCATTGGACCCAGTTTATGCAAAAAAATTAGGTGTTAATACAGAAGAGCTTTTAATTTCTCAACCAGATGCTGGTGAACAAGCTTTGGAAATAGCTGATACTCTTGTAAAATCAGGATCAATCTCAGTTATAGTAATTGACTCTGTTGCAGCATTAACTCCAAAAGCTGAAATTGAAGGTGAGATGGGAGATCATCATGTTGGTCTTCAGTCTAGATTGATGAGTCAGGCATTAAGGAAATTAACAAGTTCAATTTCAAACACAAATACAATGATGATTTTCATTAACCAAATTAGAATGAAAATTGGAGTTATGTTTGGAAGTCCTGAAACAACATCGGGTGGAAATGCGTTAAAATTCTACTCATCTGTTAGAATGGATATTAGAAGAATTGGTGCAATCAAAGATAAAGATGAAATTATCGGAAACTCAACAAGAGTTAAGGTAGTTAAAAACAAAGTAGCACCACCATTTAAAGTTGTTGAATTTGATTTAATGTATGGAAAAGGGATCAGCAAGATGGGAGAACTCGTAGATCTTGGTTCTAAAGCAGACATTATTGAAAAATCAGGAGCATGGTATGCTTATAAGGGTGAGAAAATAGGTCAAGGTAGAGAGAATGCTAAAACTTATCTTGCTCAAAACCCTAAAGTAGCTGCTGAAATAGAATTAGCTATTAGAGAAAAAGCAGGTGTAATTCAAAAAAAAATTGAAGGAAACCCTCTAGATCCTGAAAAAGCTGCAAAAGATCAAATAGAAGATCCGAAAGCAGAAAAAAAAGAGGAAGAAGTTCCTACTAAAAAGAATTAGTTAAAAGGTCATCTTTAATTATTAAAAGGCGCTTAATATAAGCGCCTTTTTTCCCTTACTGTTATCTAGACATAAAATAAAAAAGCTGTATTTTAAAAATATGGCTGACAAATCTTTAAATGAAATAAGAAATACATTCTTAAAGTATTTTGAAAAGAATGATCATAAGATTGTAGAGTCTAGTAATTTAGTTCCAAATAATGATCCTACCTTAATGTTTGCAAACTCAGGCATGGTGCAGTTTAAAAATGTATTTACTGGTTTAGAGAAAAGAGATTATCTTAGAGCTACCACATCACAAAAGTGCGTTAGAGCTGGTGGAAAGCATAATGATTTAGAGAATGTGGGATACACACCAAGACACCACACATTCTTTGAAATGTTGGGTAACTTTTCATTTGGAGATTATTTTAAAGAACAAGCAATCCACTATGCTTGGAACTTAATTACTAAAGATTTTGGCATAGACAAAAATAGACTTTATGTAACAGTTTATCATGAAGATGATCAAGCCTTCAATTTTTGGAAGAAAATAGCAGGTTTTAGTGATGATAGAATTATTCGAATAGCAACATCTGACAATTTTTGGTCAATGGGTGAGACAGGTCCGTGCGGGCCATGTTCTGAAATCTTTTATGATCATGGAGATCATTTAGAGGGAGGGTTGCCAGGCACTAAAGATGAAGATGGAAATCGTTTTATTGAAATATGGAATTTAGTCTTCATGCAATTTGAACAAATTTCTAAAGACAAAAGAATAGATCTTCCAAAACCATCTGTTGATACTGGAATGGGTCTTGAGAGAATTGTGGCACTCCTTCAAGGCACACATGATAATTATGAAACAGATCATTTTAAAAAAATAATCAGTTCTGCTTCAGAGATTATTAAAATTAAACAAGATCAATCTAATCAATCAAGCTTTAGAGTTATTGCAGATCACTTAAGAGCTAGTGCATTTTTAATTGCAGAAGGGGTTTTACCTTCTAATGAAGGAAGAGGATATGTTCTAAGAAGAATAATGAGAAGAGGAATGAGACATTCTCATTTACTTGGATCTAAAGACCCAGTTTTTTTCAATTTGTTTGACACACTTAAGAATGAAATGTCAGGGAACTATCCTGAACTAGTTAGAGCAGAGTCTTTAATTAAAGAAACTCTAAGAATGGAAGAAGAAAAGTTTTTAGTACTTCTAGATAGAGGAATTAAAATTTTAAATGATGAAATTTCTAAAATAGATAAAGTTCTTCCTGGTGAAGTAGCTTTCAAGTTATATGACACTTATGGATTTCCATTAGATCTTACTGAAGATATTTTAAGAAATAAATCAATGTCCATTGATACAGAAAAATTTCAATCGTTGATGAAAGAAAGTAGAGAACTTGCTAAAAAGAATTGGAAAGGTTCTGGTGATGCCGCGGTTGAAGATATTTGGTTTGGAATAAAAGACAAATTAGGTGCTACAGAATTTTTAGGCTATGAAAGTAATCAAGCTGAAGGAGTGGTTTTGTCACTTTTATCGAATAATAAAGAGGTAAATGAGTTAAAAGAAAACGATGAAGGTATGATCATTGTTAATCAGACACCTTTTTATGGAGAGTCTGGTGGCCAAGTAGGCGACGCAGGTGAAATTATTACAAATGATTTTAAATTTAAGGTAACCGATGTTCAAAAAAAATTAGGTGATCTATTTGTCCATTATGGAAAAGTAATTAGTGGATCAATAAGGGTTAATGATAACGTTGAACTTAAAATTGATATCAAAAGAAGAGATGACACTAGAGCATATCATTCTGCAACTCATTTACTTCATGAGTCGTTAAGAAGAGTTTTAGGGGACCATGTAACTCAAAAAGGTTCTTTAGTGGAACCAAGTAGATTAAGATTTGATTTCAGCCATATGAAGCCAATTCCGACGGAAGAAATCGATAAAATAGAAAATTTTGTAAACACAATGGTCTCTAAAAAATCAGATGTAAAGACACGTTTGATGACACCAGATGAGGCGGTTGAAAATGGTGCTTTGGCTTTGTTTGGAGAAAAGTATGGTGATGAAGTTAGAGTTTTATCAATGGGAGAGGAAGGAGATAAATATTTTTCAACTGAACTTTGTGGGGGTACTCACGTTAAAAATACAGGTGATATTGGAAAATTTAAGATAATTAGCCAATCTTCAATTGCTGCAGGGGTAAGAAGAATTGAGGCTTTAAGAGATAAGCAATTAGAAGATTATTTAAATAATAAAGAAAAATTAATTAATCTTTCATCAGAAAAAGATAATGAACTTATTAAAGAATTGAGTGAACAAATTACTAAATTAGGGGGAAAGCCAAATTTAGATCAATCAGATCAAAAAACTTTAATTAAAAATTTATCAAAACAGTTAGAGACAATCTCCGTTAATTCAATTTTGGAAGATAAATCAAAAAATATTATTAAAGATGAGGAAATTAATGGAGTTAAACTAAGACTTCAAAAAGTTGACGGATTACCACCAAAAGAATTAAGAAAACTTGTCGACAAAGGTAAAAAAGAATTAGGCGATGGAATTGTCATAGTGTTTGCAAGTAAAGACGATAAAGTTGGCATTGCAGTCGGTGTCACAGATACTTTAATTGAAAAGTTTGATGCTGTTAAATTTGTTAAAGTAGGATCAGAAATCATTGGAGGTCAAGGTGGTGGAGGTAGAAAAGATTTTGCTCAAGCTGGTGGCCAAGATCAATCTAAAATTGATCAAGCTTTTGAAAAACTTAAAACTTTAATTTAATTTTTTTTTAAGATTACCATCAATTTCATCTAAAAACTGATTTGTAGTTAAATATTTGCTTGATGGCCCAATAAGAATAGCTAAATCTTTTGTCATCGCACCACTTTCAACACATTCAATACAAACTTCTTCAATTGTATGAGAAAACTTTATTAGCGCATCGTTTCCATCTAATTTTCCTCTATGAGCCAAACCTCTAGTCCAAGCAAATATAGAAGCTATTGGGTTTGTTGAAGTTTCTTTACCTTGTTGGTGCATTCTATAATGTCTTGTAACTGTTCCATGAGCAGCCTCAGCTTCCATTACTTTTCCATCAGGTGTTAACAGTGTGCTAGTCATTAAACCTAGAGAACCATAACCTTGCGCCATTGTATCTGACTGAACATCGCCATCGTAGTTTTTACAAGCCCAAATATATTTTCCACTCCATTTCATTGCACACGCAACCATATCATCAATTAATCTATGTTCGTAAGTTAGATTATGTTTTTCAAAATCTGATTTGTATTCTTTTTCAAAAATTTCTTGAAATATATCTTTAAATCTACCATCATATTGTTTTAGGATAGTATTCTTTGTAGACATATAAACAGGCCACTTTTTAATTAACCCATAACTAAAACAAGATCTTGCAAAGTCTTCAATTGATTTATCTAAATTGTACATTGAAAGAGCAACTCCAGGACCAGTAAAATTAAATACTTCGTATTTTATTTCATCTTTTCCATCTTCGGATGTCCATTTAACTTCCATCTTTCCTTTTCCAGGCACTTTAAAATCTGTTGCTCTATATTGATCTCCAAAAGCGTGTCTTCCAATAACAACAGGATCTTTCCAAGAAGGAACAAGTTTCGGTATATTTTTGCAAATAATTGGTTCTCTAAATACAGTTCCACCAATTATATTTCTTATTGTTCCGTTTGGTGATCTCCACATCTTCTTAAGATCAAATTCTTTAACCCTATCTTCATCAGGTGTAATTGTTGCACATTTAATTCCAACACCAATTTTTTTTATTGCATTTGCAGAGTCTATTGTGATCTGATCATCAGTGTTATCTCTACTTTTCATTCCAAGGTCGTAATATTCGATACCAAGGTCTAGGTAGGGAAGTATTAGCTTATTTTTAATAAACTCCCATATGATACGAGTCATTTCATCGCCATCTAGCTCTACAACAGGGTTTTTTACCTTGATTTTACTCATTTAAATAAATTTATGTTATTAATTGAATTTGAGTGGTTTATATACATATTAATCAAAAATTAGCAAATAGAAGAATATGTTTAGTAAGATATTTCCAAAGATACATACAGAGGGTTACAAATTTTTAGTAATCGCAGGATTTGTAACATTTATTTTATTTTTCTTTAGTAGTTTCTTAGGAACAATAGGATTGCTCTTAACTGCCTGGGTATACTATTTTTTCAGAGATCCAGATAGAGTTATAATTGGAGACGATAACTACCTAGTAAGTCCAGCTGATGGTGAGGTAATTAAAGTTGAGGAAGTTGATGGACCAATGGAAGTTGGTCTAGAGAATAAAAAATTTAAAAAGATAAGTATCTTTATGAATGTTTTTGATTGCCATGTTAACAGAACACCTTGTTCAGGTAAAGTTGAAGAAATTTTATATAAGCCAGGAAAATTTTTAAACGCTTCATTTGATAAAGCGAGTGAAGACAATGAAAGAAATTATTATAAACTTAAAGACAAGAGTGGAAATGATATTATTGTAGTTCAAATTGCAGGTTTGATTGCAAGAAGAATCGTTTGCGAAACAAACAATGGCCAAGAGCTTAATCAAGGAGATAGAATTGGTATGATTAGATTTGGAAGCCGTGCAGATGTTTATTATGAAAATTATGAACCACTAGTTAAAATTGGGCAAAGAACAATCTCAGGTGAAACTTTGTTGGCTAAAAAATAAAAATGGAACAGCCAAAAAATAATTTAAAAATTATAGCAGATAAAAAAAATGCTAGAGTAATTTTACCAAATATGCTCACGTTAATTGGTGTTTGTATTGGGCTTACATCAATTAGATTTGCATTAGATGGCAAATTTGAATTTGCTATTATAGCAATAATTTTTGCAGCACTAATTGATGGTCTAGATGGTAGAATTGCAAGATTAATTAAAGGAACATCAAAAGTTGGTAAAGAATTAGACTCTCTAACTGACATGATTAGTTTTGGGGTTGCACCTGCATTTATAATGTATTTTTGGAAATTGAATACTCTAGGAAGATTTGGATGGCTACTTTGCTTGGTTTATGTAATTTGTGTAGCACTAAGACTTGCCAGATTTAATGTTAATTCTAACCAAGAACCTTCTTGGAAAGATAATTTTTTTGAGGGAGTGCCATCTCCTGCAGGTGGTATATTAGTTTTAACACCATTAATAATTAGTTTAAGTGGATTTGACTACGTACAATTAAACTTTACTATAATTACACCCGTGTTTTTCATATTAACATCTCTTTTATTGATTAGTAAATTTCCAAGTTATTCTTTTAAAAAAATAGTTATACAGAGAAAAACTACTATTTTTCTTCTATTTGGTATCGTTTTATTTTTTGGACTTTTATTAATTTATACGTTTGAAGTTATAGCAATTAGCAGTGTTATTTACTTATCGTTATTACCAATCAGCTTTTTTCACTATCGAAAAATAAAAAAAATAAATGAAAATGATAAAATTCAAGATGACGATGATCTTGAAGATATTTTATGATGAAAAAGAATGTAATAGTATCATTAGCTGATGCTAATTATTTCCCCTTATTAAATGAGTTAATAGACTCAATTAAAATTTTTAAAGAAAGTGAATATTTAGCTATATGTATTTTGGATGCAGGATTAACAGAGGGACAAAAAAAAATTTTATTAAACAAGGTAGATGAAATAAAATCAGCTGAGTGGGACATTGAAGTTCCTGCATTTAAAGTATTAGGTAAAGAGTGGCTTAAAAGTCAAGTATCTAGAGCATTTTTACCAAATTATTTTCCTAATTATGAAAAATATTTATGGATTGATTGTGATGCTTGGGTCAATGATTGGAATGCAGTAGATTTATATTTTAAAGCTTGTGAAAATGGAAAGCTTGGAATTACACAAACTATTGGACCAGGTTATAAGATAATGTCCAAAGTAAACTGGTTGTTTGGAAAAATAGCATTAATTAAATCTCAAAATTTTAAACATGCGGTTAAATCTAAAATTGGTTTATCTAAAGCAAGAAAATTAGCATTTGCTCCTCATATAAATATTGGTGTATTTTCTCTAGAAAAAAACTCTCCAGGATGGAAATCTTGGCAAAAAAACCTTGAACAAACTTTAAAATCTGGAAATGTTTTTGGTTCGGAAGGATTAGCTATTAATATGTCAGTTTATATAGATGATCTTGAAACTGAATTTCTACCACTAAATTGTAATTGGATTGCTAGTAATTTAAAACCTAAATTTGATGAGTCTCAAAATACATTTGTTGAACCTTTTTTACCAAATTATAAAATTGGTATAATGCACTTGGCAGCTGGAATTTGGGAAGGTGATAGAGACATGAGATTAGATAAAGAAGTAAAAACTAAAATTTTATCTCTTCAAAACAAACCTTTGTCAAAAAGCTTAAGATTTGGTGTTAATTGAAAAAAAATAAAATATCTAAAAACTGGGTAAATAAGCAAAGAAGAGATACATATGTTAAACAATCTAAGGTTGATGGATATAGAGCAAGGTCTGCATACAAGTTAATTGAGATAGATGAAAAATTTAAAATCTTTAAGGGCGGAATATCTGTAATTGATATTGGAGCAGCCCCAGGTAGCTGGTCACAATATGCTGCAAAAACTGCAAAAAGTGGGAGATTAATATCAATTGATTTAAAAAAAATGGAACCCATTGGTAATACAGTACAGATTCTTGGGGATTTTACTGAACAAAAAATTCAAGATGAAATTAAAACTCATATTAATAATAAAGTAGATGTAGTGATGTCTGATATGGCAGTAAATACTACTGGAATTAAAAATATAGATTCTATTCAAACAGGAGAATTATGTATTGAGGCTATGATTTTTGCAAAAAATATATTGCAAGCAAATGGTTTTTTTATCTCTAAAATATTTATGGGCGGTACATTCAACGAAATAGTCGCAGAAGGAAAAAAATATTTTAAAGAAGTTAAGGTTTTTAAACCAAAATCTAGCAGGAAAGACTCTAAAGAAAGTTTTATAATTTGTAGTAAACTTAGATAGAGACTTTAATTTATAGAGGAATCGTATATAAAAGATTATGGTTCCTATAAAAGAAGCACTTACCTTTGATGACGTTACATTAGCTCCAAAATATTCGGAAATACTACCTTCTGAGGTAAATACAGGTGTTCATTTAACCAAAAACCTTAAACTTAAAATCCCTCTTTTATCGTCTGCAATGGATACAGTCACTGAGAGTAAAATGGCAATTGCTATTGCTAAATCAGGAGGAATAGGAGTTATTCATAGAAATTTAGATATTAAAAGTCAAATTTTAGAGATTAAAAAAGTGAAAAAACAAAAGTTGTTAGTAGGTGCAGCAGTTGGAGCTGGACCAAATGAATTTAAAAGAGCTCAAGCAATTATTAGAGAAGGAGTTGATTTAATAGTAGTCGACACAGCTCATGGACATACTAAAAAAGTTGGAGAGATAATAAAATTTATTAAAAAATTTAAAAACAAAAAAATTGCTTTATGTGCAGGTAATATAGCAACACCTGAAGCTGCTAAATTTTTAATTAAATTAGGTGTTGATATTATAAAAGTTGGAATAGGCCCTGGTTCAATATGTACCACAAGATTAGTCGCTGGAATTGGTGTTCCTCAATTGAGTGCAATTTTATCAGTAAGAAATGGATTAAGAAATAAAAATGTAAAAATCATTTCTGATGGTGGAATTAAATATTCTGGTGATCTTGCAAAAGCATTTGCAGCAGGTGCAGATGCAGTAATGATAGGATCATTATTTGCTGGTACAGATGAGGCGCCGGGAAAGTTAATTAAAAAAAATGGAAAATTATTTAAAAGCTTTCGTGGAATGGGTTCAGTAGGTGCAATGAACAAAGGTTCAGCAGATAGATATTTTCAAACTAAACAAAAAGACACATCAAAATATGTCCCTGAAGGAGTTGAAGGGTTTGCTAAATACAAAGGTGATGTTGAGAGTATTATTTATAAATTGATTGGTGGACTTAGATCATCCATGGGTTATCTTGGTTCAAAAAATTTAACAAAACTTAGAATAAAACCAAACTTTGTTAAGATTACTAAAGCAGGATTTTATGAAAGTATGGTTCATAACGTAGATATGGTTAAAAATGATAGCAAATATTGATGAATAAGATTCTTAAAATAATTACTTTAATATTTATTTTAGTTTTTTTTGCAAATGTAGCATCTAGTAAAGAAAATTTTTTTGATGAAGCATTAAAAATGTATCAGGATAAAAAATATGATGATGCGCGTTTTATGTTAGAGCGAAATATAGTTTTTAATCCAAAAGATGCAAGATCCTACCTATATTTAGCAAAAATTTATAATCATGAAGAAAATCAGAGAAAAGAAGAATATAATTTAGATACAGCATTATTGATAGAGCCAAATAATGAAGAAGTTATTTTAATGCTGATGAAGATAGCTTTAAAGAAATCAAATTATTTAAAAGTTAAGGATCTTTCTCAAACATTTATCAAAGTTTGTGAAAAATTATGTGATGAAAATGATGAAATCCAAAAGTCTCTTAAAAATATAGAACCTCAAAATGAGTCTTGATCAAAATCTAGATAAGATCTTAATTATAGATTTTGGTTCTCAATTCACCCAGTTAATTGCAAGAAGAATAAGAGAATTAGGTGTTTTTTCTGAAATTATAAGTCACAAAAAAATTAAATTAAAAGATATTGATCAGACAATTAAAGGTATTATTTTATCAGGGGGTCCACTAAATGTTTATCAAATAAAAAAATATTCATTTGATAAAAAAATTATAAATTTAAACATTCCTATTTTAGGCATTTGTTTTGGTCATCAAATACTCTCAAAACTAAACGGTGGAAGAGTAAAACAATCAAAGCACCGAGAATTTGGATTAGCAAATATATATAAAAAAAATGAAAGTCTTTTAATTAAGAATTTTTTTAATAAACAAAAATCCAAAAAAGTTTGGATGAGTCACGCTGATCAAGTATCCAAACTTCCAAAAAACTTTAAAGTAATAGCTTCCAGCACCAATTCAAAGTTTGCAATAGTAGAAAATAAATTAAATAAATTTTATGGAATACAATTTCATCCAGAAGTTACACACACCCAAAATGGAAAAAAATTAATTAGTAATTTTATTTTTTTAATTTGTAAAATTAAACGTAATTGGTCTTCTAAGGATCAAAAAATTCAACTTATTAAAGAGGTTAAAGATCAAGTTGGATCAGAAAAAGTTATTTGCGCTTTATCAGGGGGCGTTGATAGCAGTGTGGTAGCTCAATTACTCAATAAAGCGATAGGTAAAAAACTATACTGTATTTTTGTGAATACAGGTCTCCTGAGAAAAAATGAAGAAGTGCAGGTCGTACAGACTTTTAAGAAGCGTTTAAAAATGAATTTAATTTATGTAAATGCAGAAAAAGAATTTTTAAAAAAACTAAATAATGTTTCTGATCCTGAAAAAAAGAGAAAAATTATTGGTAATCTTTTTATAAAAATATTTGAACGATATGCAAAAAAAATAAAAAATGTTAAATTTTTAGCTCAAGGAACTCTTTATCCTGATTTAATAGAAAGTAAATCTGTAACAGGAAGTCAAACATCAAAAATTAAGTCTCACCACAATGTTGGTGGACTTCCAAAGAAGATGAAACTTAAACTTGTTGAACCTTTAAAGTTTCTTTTTAAAGATGAAGTTAGAAAATTAGGTTTAGAGTTAAATTTAAGTAAAGATATTATTTCAAGGCATCCTTTTCCAGGACCTGGCTTAGCAATTAGAATGCCAGGCTTAATTACTAATGATAAGATAAAAATTCTTAAAGAAGCTGATTATTATTTTATTCAAGCTTTAAAGGATCATGGTCTTTACCATAAGATTTGGCAAGCTTATGCCGCATTACTACCGGTAAAAACTGTAGGAGTTATGGGAGACAATCGAACTTATGAATATTTATGTTTACTAAGAGCTATTACTTCAGAGGATGGAATGACAGCAGATTTTTATGATTTTAAAAAGTCATTTATGGAAACAATTTCTAATCAAATAGTGAATAGTATTAGAGGTATTAATAGAGTTGTATATGATATTACTTCGAAACCACCGAGTACTATTGAATTAGAGTAGTTTTAAACTATAAATTTAGTATATGAAATATTTACACACTATGATCAGAGTTAAAGATATTGATGAGTCTTTAAAATTTTTTTGTGATGGACTAGGTTTAAAGGAAACAAGACGAATGGAAAACGAAAAGGGTAGATTCACTCTTGTCTTTCTTGCTGCTCCAAATGATGAAAAAGCAGAAATTGAATTAACATATAACTGGGATGGAGATGAACTTGGTGAAGGTTCAAGAAATTTTGGTCATCTTGCTTATAGAGTTGATAATATTTATGAAACTTGTCAAAGATTAATGGATATGGGGTATACAATTAATAGACCACCAAGAGACGGTCATATGGCATTTGTTAGATCTCCAGATAAAATTTCAATTGAAATTCTTCAAGAAGGAAATTTAGAACCCAAAGAACCTTGGGCTTCGATGGAAAGTACCGGCTCTTGGTAAGTCGATGAAAAAGAAAATTTTAGACATAATTAAAAAAAAAAATAAATCAAAGATTATTAGTTTAACTGCTTATTCAAAAAATATTGCTTCAATCTTAGATAACTTCTGCGATATAATTCTTGTAGGAGACTCACTTGGTTCAGTTTTATATAATTACAAATCTACAAGAGAGGTAAGTTTAAAGACAATGATAGATCATTCTAAGAGTGTAAGAATGGGAATTAAAAAAAGCTTAATGGTTGTTGATATGCCTTATAACACTTATAGAAATTCTAAAGAAGCTCTTAAAAATGCAAAAAAAATAATTTCTAATACAAAATGTGATGCAGTTAAATTAGAGGGTGGAAAAAAAATTTATAAAATTGTTAAATTTTTGACTAAAAATAATATTGCTGTAATGGGTCATTTGGGATTACTTCCTCAAACAGATAAAACTTTTAAATTCAAAGGTAAAAAGATTTCAGAAAGAAATAAAATTTTAAAAGATGCAGAATTATTACAGTCAGCTGGAGCTTTTTCAATTGTATTAGAGTGTGTTGAGACTTCTTTATCTAAATTGGTTACTAAAAAAATTAATATTCCAACCATTGGAATAGGCGCATCGAATAATTGTGACGGACAAATTTTAGTTTTCGATGATTTAATAGGTCTTAATCCAATCAAAGTTAGATTTATTAAAAAATATTTAAATATTAGAAAAGAAATGACAAAAGCTGTATCAAGTTATGCTAATGATGTTAGAAAAAAGAAATTTCCACTTAAGAAACATTCATATTAATTAAAAATACTTAATAAATTCTTCATTAATTTTAAGTATTTCTAGATCAACCAATCCACCAATTATTAATTGCAATCCAACTACAAGAATTAAGATTAATCCTACATAGGCAATCCAAATATGTTTTTGTATATAGTTTGCCATATAGGTTGCAAGAGCTCCGGTTAAAACAACAGATAAAACAAGTCCAAAAATCATAAACCCAAAATAACCTTTAGCTGCACCAACTACTCCAATTACATTGTCAAAACTAATAGTAATGTCTGCAAATAAAACTTTGTATACACTGTGAATATAAGATGGTGCTTTAGATTTTTTTGTTGGAGTTTTAACCTTATTTTTCATCTCAACAAGATCTTTTCTTAAATCATTAACAATCCAAATTAGAAGTAATCCCCCTAAAATTTTTATAAAATAAAATTCAAAAAGGTAAGTGGCAAATATTGCAAAAATAATCTTAAAGACGAGAGCTCCAGCGACACCCCATAAAATTATTTGTTTTCTGTATTTTGGAACAAAGTTAGCAGCTATTAAACCGATTATGATAGCATTATCTGCTGCCAAGATAATGTCTATGAATATTATTTGGAGTAATATAATGGCTTCTTCAATCAATGTAATTCGATAATATTAAAAAATTGTAATAAAGCAATATATTAAAGATTTAATCGTTAATACAATTTTCTAATTGATTTTGTATTGGATTCATAATGAAATAAGAGTTTTACAAAAGGAGTATCAATGAAAATAATAAATAAAATATTAGCAATTTTTTTTGCATTATTATTAACTTCAAATTTTGCAACATCTGCAGAAAAATGGGATATGGCACTAGCATATGGTGCATCTAACTTTCATTCTGCAAATGCTACTGAATTTGCTAAAAATGTATCAGATAAAAGTGGTGGTAAACTAACAATAGTAACTCACCCTGGTGGATCATTATATAAAGGTGGAGAAATTTTTAGAGCAGTCAGAACAGGGCAAGCTCAAATTGGAGAAAGATTTATGTCTGCTCTAGGTAAAGAAGATCCATTATTAGAAATAGACTCACAACCTTTCCTAGCTTCCTCGTATGATGATGCAATGAAACTATATATGGCTTCAAAACCAGAAATTGTTAAAGGTTTAGACTCGAAAGGTCTAGTTTTTTTATACGCTGTACCGTGGCCAGCTCAAGGTCTTTATAGTAAAAAAGAAATCAACTCTAAGGCTGATCTTAAAGGTTTAAAGTTCAGGGCTTATAACTCATCTTTAATTAGATTAGCTGAACTAACAGGAATGGCACCAACTAAAATCGAAGCAGCAGAAATTAGCCAAGCTTTTTCAACTGGAGCTGTTGAAAGTATGATTACATCACCAACTACTGGAAAAAATAGTAAAATATGGGAGAATGGTGTTAAGTATTTTTATGATATTGCAGCTTGGTATCCAAAAAATATGATTATAGTAAATAAAGACGCTTGGAGTAAATTAGATTCTGCAACTCAAAAATTAGTTATGTCGGAAGCTGCTGTTGCTGAAAAAAAAGGGTGGGATCTTTCTAAAAAAGGAAACACCGCTGATAAAAAAGCCTTAGCAGATGCAGGTATGACTGTAGGAAAAGTTAACTCTGCTTTGAATAACCACTTTAAAGAGGTCGGATCAACAATGTCAAAAGAATGGGCTAGTAGAGCAGGTTCTAGAGGACAATCTGTTTTAGCTGCTTACAAATAAAAGTTATACAAATTAAAAAAGGCCGTTTAAATTAAAACGGCCTTTTTATCATGATAAAAAATATTAACAGAAATTTAAGTTTTCTCTATATAGGATCAGGATATTTAGCTGCTTTTTTTTTAATAGCAGTATTAATATTTATCCTTACAGGTATCTCATCTAGGATTTTTGGTTTTTATATAAGAGGATTGGCTGAGTATTCAGGTTACTCTATGGCAGCATCATCTTTTTTTGCTCTGTCATATACATTTTATGACAAAGCTCATATTAGAATAACTTTATTTTTAGAAAAATTAAAACCATTCAATCAAAGATTAGCTGAGATATGGTGCTTGTTTGTAGCAACGATTTTTTCAGGGTTTTTAGCATTTTATTTTACTAAAATGACCTATATCTCTATTAAATTTGAAGAACGTAGTGAAGGAGCGGATGAGATTTTAATCTGGATACCACAATCCACAGTAGCACTGGGGTCTATTATTTTTTTTATATGTGTGTTCCATCATTTTATTAATTCAGTTTTAGGTAAAAAAATTAAATAATTATGAATGAAATATTTTTAACAATCTTTTTTATTTCTTTATTATTATTTTTACTTGGGTCTGGAGTTTGGGTTGCATTGAGTATGATTGCTGTTTCTGCAATTGGAATGATGCTTTTTACAACTAGACCAGTTGGAGATGCTATGGCAACTACTATTTGGGGAACAAGTTCATCGTGGACTTTGACTGCTTTGCCTTTGTTTGTCTGGATGGGAGAAATTTTATTTAGGACAAAACTATCAGAAAATTTATTTAAAGGCCTCTCTCCATGGTTATCAAGATTACCTGGAGGACTAATTCATGTTAATGTAGTTGGGTGTGGATTATTTGCTGCAATTTCTGGATCTTCAGCGGCGACCGTTGCTACAGTTGGTAAAATGTCAATACCAGAGTTAAGAAAAAGAAAATATCCAGAAAAAATCCTTTTAGGAAGTTTAGCTGGCTCAGGAACTCTCGGATTATTAATTCCTCCCTCAATAATATTAATAATTTATGGAGTTACAATTGAAGACTCAATAGCTAAATTGTTTATGGCTGGAATTCTTCCAGGAATAATGCTCGCAGTTATTTTTATGCTTTATGTAGTTATTTGGTCAATTATCAACAAGAAACAGATGCCTATAATCT
>CABXEK010000018.1 GCA_902511185.1 uncultured Pelagibacteraceae bacterium
AAAAAATATTTATTCTGAGTTAGACTTAATTAATTAGCCCTTCATTGGCATAACAACAAAGATACTATCAAAATCCCCTGGATCTTTTATTAAAGCTGGTGAACCAGTATCATTAAAAAATATGTCAACTCTTTCTCCATCTAATTGAGACGCAATATCAATTAAATACCTCGAGTTAAAACTTATTTCTAAATCATGATCAAATTTTACATTCAATGTTTCTTTTCCATCACCACTGTTAGTATTATTAACAGAAAGATCCAATGTATCTTTTGATAAATTAAATTTTACACCATCTTTTTTATCTAATGAAACTGACGCAACTCTATCCACTGAGTTTAAAAATAGTTTTAAATCAATTTCTAGTTTTTTTTGATTATTTTTAGGTATCACTTGAATATAATTAGGAAATTTTCCATCAATAAGTTTTGAAATTAATATACTATTATTTAATTCAAACTTAATTTTAGATTTTATGTTAGAAACTTTCACATCACCGTCATAATTGTCTAACAAAGAGCATAGCTGAAAAATAGTTTTTTTTGGGAGTATAATTGGTTCAAAATCAATTTTTTTATCTAATCTTATTTTTGAGATAGACATTCTGTGACTATCAGTTGCTACTGCAGTTAAATAATTTTTATCTTCAACTTCTGTTTGATGAAAATAGATCCCACTTAAGTAATGTCTGGTTTCATCATTTGAAACAGAAAATTTACATTTGTTTAGTAGTTTTAAAAGTTGCTTTGATTTTATAATAAATTCGTTTTGATTAAAATTTTCATCAGTTAATGGAAATTCTGATGCACTTATACAATTCAAATTGAAAATAGATTTTTCTGACTCAACTTGTAATTTGCTAATATCAGTCAATGAAAGATTAATTTTTTTTCCTGAAGAAAACTTTCTAATAATATCATACATAATTGAAGAAGTTGTTGTTGTCTTACCTTCCTCTAAAACTTCTACATTGTTCAGTTGATGAATAAATATTAAGTCTAAATCTGTAGCTGTGATAGTTAAGTTTGAATTATTTACGTCTAACAAAATATTAGACAATATTGGAAGGGTACTACGTTTTTCAATTACTCCCTGGCAATAATTCAATGCTTGTTGAAGGTCTTGTTGGTTAACGTTAAATTTCATTTTCTCTATTATTGTATAGTATCTGATTTTTTAGTTTATTAATATTATCAACCATCTCTGGATCTTTTTCTTTGATTTTTTCAATAGTTTTTACTGAGTGAATTATCGTCGTATGGTCTCTATTAGAAAATTCCCTTCCTATCTCAGGTAATGATTTAGATGTTAAAATTTTAGTAAGGTAAATGGCTGTTTGTCTAGGTCTTACAAGATATCTTGATCTTCTAGATGACAACATTTCATTTTTACTAATTTTAAAAAATTTACAAACTATTGTTTGTATTAAATCTATTGTTACTTTGTTTTCTGATAAATTTAATAAATCTTTTAATACAACTTTTGTTTCAGCTAAATTAGGTGCTTTATTATAAATTCTAGAAAAAGAAACTAATCTATTTATTGCACCAACTAATTCTCTTACACTAGCTGTAACTTCATTACTTATAAAATCCTGTATTTCCCTAGAAATATTTAGATCGTCAGCATAAAGACTGTTTAATTCCTCAGTTTTTTTTTCAACAATTTTTTTTCTTAGTTCTTGATCTGGTTTTTGGATATCAACAACCAAGCCACCTGAGAATCTAGATTTAATTCTCTCCTGAATTCTTGATAATTTATTTGGAGCCCTATCAGCAGATACTACTATTTGTGCACCATTATCTAATAATGCATTAAAAGTATGAAAAAATTCTTCCTGCATAGCTTCTTTACCACTGATAAATTGAATATCGTCTATTAACAAAATATCAGTGTTTCTAAAATATTCTTTAAACTTTACCATATCGTTAGACTTAATTGATTTAACAAATTGATACATAAATCGTTCAGCAGATATAAACATTACTTTATTATTTTTTTTTAGTTCTAGACCAATCGAATTTAAAAGATGTGTTTTACCCATTCCAACACCGCCATAAATATAAAGCGGATTGTAATGAGATATGTTTTCTGAAACTTTTAAAGATGCTGCATAGGCAAGTTTATTACTTGATCCTATTATGAAATTATCAAATCTTTTATTTGGATCTATCCGATTATATTGAAGATATGAGTCTTTTATAAAAGATACATTTTCACTTCTAACTAGTGGTTCTTCAACTACTTTCTTTTCACCTGGATTAACATCCTGATCAACTATCTTAAATTCAATTCTAATTATATCCTTTTTATAAACTTTTATAATTTGTAAAATTTGATCTAGGTATCTTGATGTTATCCAATCCCTAATAAATCTAGTTGGCACTGATAACAATAAATAGTTATTAAATTCATCAACAAATGTAATTTTTTTAAGCCAGCTCTCATAAACATCAAGCCCCAACTTATTTTTCATTTCACTTTGGACTAACTTCCAATCAAAGTTTTCAGACTTAAAATTTTTTATATTTTTTTTAATTGTAGATTTATTCATAACGTGTAAGGAATTCTCAGTTAGAACTAATATAAAAAATTTGCAACAAATTATTAAAAGAAAATAAAAAAAAATAAAATCTATGATTGTAGTTTTTAAATTTAAAAGAAATAAATTTAAAAATTTTTTTCATTATTTTTATAAAAATAAATTTTTGATTGAATCAAACACAGATTGAATCAAACTATGATTGAATCAAAATTAATCAAATATTTACTTAATCTAAATATGGTAATCTAAAAAGAAATTAAGATATATGATGTGGATACTTAAAGTTGTTTTTTAATATCTTTAATTTTATGCTAAATGGCAGAAATTTTCTTAGTTATTCTTGAAACATTTCTTGACGCATTCTGTTTTTTGATAATTCCAGTCTTGGCAATTTTCATTAACTCAGAGTTAAGTTTTGGTAAGAACTTTAGAGCCTCATTTTTCTTCTTATCTTCAATTAAAAGGTTCATTTTCTTTAATGCGTTTCTAAATCTACTTTTTCTAGCTTTATTAACAGTTGTTTGCTTAGAAATTCTTCTAATTCGCTTAATTGCTGATTTTGTGTTTGCCATATCCGCAGGGGTATAGCTTGAGAATTTATGGTGGTCAATAAAATAATTGGCTATTTTTGACAAGAATCACAAAAAAAAGTTGACCTATTTGAGATTACCTTTTTTTTTATAAGATCAGAGCATCCATAATTTTTACACTTTTTACCTTCTTGCTGATAAACTTTAAACTCATTTTGAAATTCACCTTTTAATCCTGATGTATTTTTAAAATCTCTAATACTAGATCCTCCTTTACTAATAGCTTTTAAAAGAATCTTTTTAGAATTAAATATTATTTTTCCACATTCTTTTTGATTTAATAAACTTGCTTTTTTTAAAGGATTTATTTTGCTTAAAAATAAAATTTCACTCGCGTATATATTACCAATTCCTGAAACAAATTTTTGATCAAGTAAAAAACTTTTTATATCTTTATTTTTATTTTTTAAATAATTATGAATATAAGTTGAATTAAACTTTAAGTCGAATGGCTCTGGACCAAGATGATCAAATCTTCTTTTTAAGTCTAAACTATTTTTTATAATTTGAAAAAAACCAAATCGCCTAGGATCATTATAAACTATCCTAAATTTATTAAAAATTATTTCTATATGGTTGTGTTTTTTTGGAAGAAAAGGTGAACTATAGAAACTAGTATTTGTATTTTTACTAATTTGTTTATTATCTACAATATGAATTGTGCCAGACATACCTAAATGAACTAAACAATAATTATCTTGGGATAAATAAATAATTAAATATTTAGAAAATCGCTTTACTTCAATTATTTTTCTACTCTCAAAATAGCTACTAAAATTAGAAGGTATTTTAAATCTTAAATTTCTATTTCTAATTATTACTTTTTTAACCTTCTTTTGTTTGATCTTTTTATTAAGAGATTGTCTTACAATTTCTACTTCTGGTAATTCTGGCATTTCACACTATATTGAATATATATTTTTTTTTATGCAACAATTTCTTCAAAATAAAAAAGGGCTTGTAGAAGGTGTGTTTAATCAAGTCTACAGTAAATATGACCTAATGAATGATTTTATGTCACTTGGTGTTCATAGGTTTTGGAAAAAAAGCATGATAAATATGATGAGCCCATCTTCAGGGAAAAATTTAATTGATGTGGCTTGTGGAACTGGAGACATAGGTAAACTCTATTTAGACAACACTGACAAGAATAATAAAATTACCTGTGTGGATCCTAACAAAGGAATGATAGGCCAAGGTAAACAAAAACTATCTAATTACAAAAATATTAATTGGGTTATTTCTCCTGCAGAAAAACTACCTTTGCCAGACAATATTTTTGATTTTTATACTATAAGTTTTGGATTAAGAAACACAAAAAATTTAAATAAAGCTCTTTCTGAAGCGTATAGAGTTTTAAAGCCAGGTGGAAGATACTTGTGCCTAGAATTTTCAAAAATACAGAACTCAAATCTTGATTTTATTTATAAAAATTATTCAAAATTAATTCCAATAGTTGGTCAATTTGTTGTTGGTGAAAAAGAACCATATGAATACCTAGTGAAAAGTATAGAGCAATTTATTAACCAAGAAGAATTAATTCAATTAATGGATAATAATAACTTCCAAAAATGCTCCTACAGAAACTTTTCTGGAGGAATTGTTTCAATTCATAGTGGGTGGAAATATTAATGATCAAAAAACTCATAACTTTATTTAAATTAGGAAGAAAGGTCGCAAAATCAGATATCTTAAAAATTGCTTCAAAATTTAAAAAACCTCCACTTGGATTAACAATATTATTCCAATTATTATCATTTTCGTTTTCTAAAATTGAACAAAGAGATTTAAATAAGGATGAAGGTGAAAGACTTTCTGATTCTTTAGAATCTATGGGAACAACCTTCATTAAACTTGGGCAATTTTTAGCAACAAGACCTGATATTATTGGTGAAGAATTATCAACTAAACTCGAAAATTTACAAGATCGACTTCCACCATTTTCTATTAACCAAGCACAAGAAATAATTAAAAATGACCTTGGTGAAGAAACGTATAATTCTATAATTGATTTAAGCGAACCTGTTGCGGCTGCATCAATAGCCCAAGTACACAAAGCTAAAATTAATGACAATGGAACAATTAAAGATGTAGCAATAAAAATTCTAAGACCAGATATCAAAAAAATATTTAATGAAGAAATTGATGCAATGATGTTGTTTGCTTTCATTGTTGAGTCATTTGTAAAAAAAACAAAAAGATTAAAGCTTGTAGAAGTTGTATTTTTATTAAAAGAAATAACAAACCTTGAAATGGATTTAAGATTTGAAGCTGCTGCAGCCAATGAATATGCAGAAAATACTAAAAATGATGCTGGGTTTAAGGTTCCTCAAATTTATTGGAATTTTACTAGTGAAAATGTAATGACACTTGATTGGATTGACGGTGTATCTATAAGAGAGACAGAAGAATTAAAAAATAGAAATCTAGACACAAATAAAATAGCAGAAGACATCATTCAACACTTTCTACGACACGCTGTAAGAGATGGTTTTTTTCATGCTGACATGCACCAAGGAAATATTTTTATTGATAATAGTGGTCAAATAGCACCGATAGATTTTGGTATAATGGGAAGGTTAGACAAAGTTAGCAAAAGATTTTTAGCTGAAATTTTATATGGGTTTATACAAAGAGATTATAGGAAGGTTGCTGAAGTACATTTGGTAGCTGGACTAGTTCCAAATAATGTTCCTATTGATGATCTTGCTCAAGCTTTAAGATCCATAGGAGAGCCCATATTTGGGCAAGCAGTCAAAGATATATCTGGTGGGAAGCTACTCAAACAATTGTTTGATGTAACTGAAAAATTTAATATGCAAACTCAACCACAGTTGTTGATGTTACAAAAAACTATGGTTGTAGTTGAGGGGGTTGCAAGAAAATTAAATCCAAATACAAATATATGGAGCACCTCTAAGCCTGTACTCGAAAATTGGTTAAGAGAAACAAAAGATCCAATAAACAGCATTACAGATACTTTAAACAATACATCTGAAGTTATAAAAAGATTGCCAGAATTTCCTGAGATTATGGATAAAGCTAATCAAGCTTTAACATTTTTAGCAAGCGGTCAGATCCCACAAAATTCAAACTCTTACACGGCCTTAAATAATAAAAAATCTGAAATGACTGCTTTTAGAAACCAATCAATTATTGGTTTATTAGTTCTTGTAATTTTAGGGTTATTGGTATTTTAATTCAGCAAATGAAAAATCTAATAGATAAAAAAATTCTCTATATAATTTGTGGAGGGATTTCTGCTTACAAAAGTCTTGAAACCATTAGACTTTTCAAAAAAAATGGAGCACAAATAAAAACAATTTTAACTAATAGTGCTAAAGAATTTATAACACCTCTTTCAGTTGCATCACTTTCACAGGGCAAAATTTACAGTGATTTATTTAATGTTGAAAATGAAACAGAAATGGATCATATCGCTTTATCAAGATGGGCAGATGTGATTTTAATTGCACCAGCTACAGCAAACACTATTTCAAAATTAGCTCAAGGAACTACTGATGACTTGGCTTCAACTGTAGTTCTTGCATCAAATAAAGAAATTTATCTAGCACCAGCAATGAATGTTAGAATGTGGGAGCATCAATCTACAAAACAAAATTTAAAAAAACTAGTAAGTTATGGTTATAAACTTATTGGCCCAGAAATTGGGGAAATGGCTTGTGGTGAATATGGTGAAGGAAAAATGTCCGAGCCTAATAAAATTTCTAGTGAAATAAATAATTATTTCTTAAATCTTAAAAACAGTAAGAAATTAAAAGCATTAGTTACAGCCGGTCCAACAAATGAATATATTGATCCTGTAAGATTTATTACAAATAAATCTAGTGGTAAACAAGGGTATGAAATTGCTAAATCTTTATCTAAAAAAGGTTTTGATACCACTCTTATTTCTGGTCCAACTAATTTAACAATTGATTCCGATATAAAACTTATTGAGGTTGAAACAGCAGATGAAATGTTGTTAGAAACTCAAAAAAACTTGCCAGCAAATGTAGCAGTTTTTTCTGCAGCTGTAGCTGATTTTAAAATTAATAAAAAATACGAATATAAAATAAAAAAACAAGATTCGCTTAATTTAAATCTAGAAAAAAATGTAGATATATTGAGTTATGTTTCAAACCATAATTCTATGAGACCAGATCTTGTTATAGGGTTTGCAGCAGAAACAAACAATGTTGAAGATAATGCTAAAAAAAAATTAAGTAATAAAAATTGTGATTGGATTATTGCAAATGATGTATCTAATAAAAAAATTGGTTTTAGTTCTGATTTCAATGAAGTAACAGTTTACTACAGTGACAAAAAAAGAGAGAAACTTTCTTATAAAAAAAAATCTGAAATATCTGATGAAATAGTTGATAGAATAATAAATCAATTAAATTAATGACAAAAGTTCTTATAAAAAAATTAGACTCATCTGTTGAGTTGCCTGCATATAAAACTAGCGGAGCATCAGGTATGGATTTAATGGCTTTTTTAAATGAAGAAATAGTATTAAAACCAAAAAATTCTTGTTTAGTCCCAACGGGTATTTCTGTTGCGTTTTCTAGTGAATTTGAAATTCAAATCAGACCAAGATCTGGTTTAGCTGCTAAAAATAATATTAGTGTTTTAAATACTCCAGGAACGATAGACAGCGATTACAGGGGTGAGATTAAAGTAATTCTTTACAATCATGGTGATACTGATTTTTTAATAAATAATAAAGATAGAATTGCTCAAATGATTTTAACTCCTGTTATTAAGATGAATTTAGAAGAAACAGATACTTTACCTGAAACAGTTAGAGGAGAAGGTGGATTTGGCTCAACTGGAAAATGAGTTCAAAATTAAGTAAAAATCAACTCGAAAAGTTTTCAAGACAAATTATTTTAAAAGATATTGGTATTTTAGGTCAAAAAAAAATTTTAAACTCAAGAGTACTAATAATTGGTATGGGGGGATTAGGTTGCCCTGTTGCAGAATTTTTAACCAGATCAGGGGTTGGATCTCTAGGAATTGTAGATCACGATTTAGTTGGTCTTTCTAATATTCATCGACAAACTTTGTATGATGAGAAAGATTTAGGTAAATTAAAAGTTAAAGCTGCCAAAAAAAAATTAATTGGTATTAATTCTAAAACTAAAATTAATATTCATAATTTCAAATTAGATAAAAAAAAATTTATAAAGATTATCAAAAAATATGATTATATTGTTGATGGTTCAGATAATTTTGAAACAAAATTTTTAATTAACGATATAAGTTTAATATATAAAAAATTTTTAGTAACAGGAGCTATAAGTAAGTTTGATGGCCATATATTTACTTTTGATTTTAGTAATAAAAAAGATCCTTGTTTAAGATGTTTTTATCAAGAAGAAACAATCTCTGACGACATTCTAAACTGCGAATATGAGGGAATACTTGGCACTATTGCTGGCATTATTGGCACCATGCAGGCTAATGAAATTTTAAAAAAAATTTTAAATATTGGAAAAAATTTAAATGGATATATTTTAGTTCTTGATTTGTTAAATTTAAATTTTAGAAAAGTAAAATTTGATAAAAGAAAAAAATGTATATGTAATTAATGTATAAAATTATTTACACACTAATTTGCTTAACAATTTTTATATCTTCTTCCATCGCTGAAGAAACCTTTGTTTCCTTAAAAAAAAACAAAGTAAATGTTCGTTATGGCCCAAGTTTTGAGTCGGACATTAAATTTGTTTATAAAAAAATTAACTTGCCCTTGAAACAAATTGACAAAAAAGAAAATTTTAGACGAATAATTGATTTAAAAAACAATAGTGGCTGGATACATATTTCACAATTAAAGAAAAATAATTCAGTTATCACACTTCAAAATAAAGTTTTGTTTAAAAAACCATCTTCATTTGCAAAACCTGTAGCCCAAATTGAAAAGGGAAGACTATTAATTGTCGATAAGTGTCAGGAGAAATGGTGTAAAATTAAATCTGAAGATTATGAGGGATGGATTAGAGCTAATAATATTTGGGGATTAATTAACTAAAATCAGCTGCTAAAGAGCTTAAATTTGCTGAACTTAGCTTTGTGGTATGTGAATATTCTTTGTGATCAATCCCAATCTCAACTTCCACACCATCTAATTTGAATTTTTCAATTTGTTCATCATTCAACTTAAAATGAATAAATTGAACTGAAGAAGCCTTGCCTTCTGCAGAAGTTCTGTCAACATCTTCTTCTGGGATTGCTTTTATTAATTGGTCATCAATTTTAATAAAAACTTTTTCTTCAATTCCTCCAACTTTGCTTAGAAATGCAGCTCTTGAAACTGGGTTATCAATTTCAAACATTAACGTGGCTGTAAGCTCTTTTCCATTGGGAATTAAAGGGTTGTAAGCAATTAATTCATCTTTTAATTGTTCATCTCCACCTTTTTCAATGTAAAGCATTTCTTGAACCTGTGCTAACATTGTTTCATAACTCTCAAAATAAAAAGTAGCATAAGGTCCAAGTGCTATTCTTCTATCTTTTTTAAAGTTCACAATATTTTTTCTAAGCTCTTTTCTGTTTTTTGTATAAACATCCAAAGGCATAATGTCTTCTTTTAGAATTTCTCTTTTTTCTCTTGGCATAATCATAGTCTATAACTTTTTGCCATTAATTCTATAGGATGTAACGCCTCATCATTAGAAATATTTGTATCAACTTCTAACTGCTTCAAATGTTTGCCAGCTAATGGACAATCAGAAGCCATATATTTATTATTTTTATTTTTAATTTGTCTAACAGTTGGTCTTCCAACTTTATTTGCTAGATCATGAGTGTCTTTCATCACACCAAAAGTACCTCCGTGCCCAGCACATCTTTCAACAACATCTAGCTTAACGTTTGGAATAAGTTTTAACATATCTCTTGATTTGATACCCATGTTTTGGGCTCTTGCATGACATGCATTGTGTACTGTAACTCCACCGTCTATTTCTTTTAATCCCTCAGCCAATCCTTCATTGTTTGATATATCAACAACATACTCATCAATATCCATTACATTCGAAGATAATCTTTTAATATTCTCATCCCTAGGTAGCAGCAGAGGCCATTCAAATTTTAACATCAAACCACAACTGGCTGTTAAAGTGATTACTTTATAACCTTTATCAACCCACTGTAATAAATCTTTAGATACTTTCTTTGCTTGTTCCACCACTTTAGGCAGATCTGCTTGTTCTAAAAAAGGCATACCACAACAACCTGGGTAAGCCTCTTGAACTTCAACTCCATTCTTTTTTAAAACTTTTAAAGCAGCAACTCCTGTGCTTTTTTTATTAAAATTTACAAAACAAGTTGTATAAATTACAACTTTTCTATCTTTGTTTGGAGTTTCAAAATTTATTTTATCTTTATTTTTTCTAAAGAAATTTGAAAACGTTTCTGAGTTATATTTTGGTAATTGAACTCTTTTATCAATTCCTGCAACAATTTCTAAAATTTTTCTAAAAAATTTGTTTTTAATACTAGAAGCCCAATTTACTAATTTTGAGAACATAACTCCAATTTTCGCATTTCTATCTATTTGGGCTAATTGTGTTGGTACACTTGGTAATTTTCCTAATTTTTTTTGAGCAGTTCTGTATCTCAACATTAAATGAGGAAAGTCTAGATCAAAATCATGAGGTGGTACGTACGGGCATTTAGTCATAAAACACATATCACACAAAGTACATGCATCAACAACAGGTTCAAATTGTTCACTTTTTAAACTTTCAACATCCTCATTTTCAGACTCATCAATCATATCGAATAGTTTTGGAAACGAGTCACATAAATTAAAACATCTTCTGCAACCATGGCAGATATCAAATGCTCTTCTCATTTCAGCATCTAATTTTTCAGGATTTAAAAAATCAGGATGCTCAAAATCTATTGGATGTCGAATAGGGGCGTCTAAACTACCTTCTTTGCTCATAATTTTAATTGAAATTTTTTTGAGTATTTAGTGGGCATAACATGCCCACTAAAAAAATTTGTTAGCTAATAGATTCTAATGTTTTTTGGAATTTACCAGCGTGAGATTTTTCAGCTTTTGCTAAAGTTTCAAACCAATCAGCAATTTCTTCAAATCCTTCTTCTCTAGCAGTCTTAGCCATACCAGGGTACATGTCTGTATATTCATGTGTTTCACCTTGTACTGCCGATGCTAGATTAGCTTTAGTTTCACCGATTGGTAAACCAGTTGCTGGATCACCTACTTCTTCTAAATACTCTAGGTGACCATGAGCGTGACCAGTTTCACCTTCAGCTGTTGATCTGAATACTGATGCAACATCATTGTATCCTTCGATATCTGCTTTTTGAGCGAAGTAAAGATATCTTCTATTTGCTTGGCTTTCACCAGCAAATGCTGCTTCTAGATTTTCTTTTGTCTTTGTTCCTTTTAATGACATTATATTCTCCTTAATTTAATGATGGAAAACATATAGTGCTTCTAAACTGAAAGTCAACAGTTTAGAATAATTATAATGTATAATTTAAATTATTGATTTTATTAGATTAATTTTGATTTTGATTATCACTCGCAACTTTAATCAAAACTTCCACTGATTTTATTTTTTTTCCAGGTATATTTTTTTTCAAATTAATAGAATCAATATCATTCTGATTGCAATCAATTAGCTCATGGGTTTCTTCATCATAAAAATGATGATGGATTGAAGTATTAGTGTCATAATAAGTTTTGTCGCTATTAATTGCTATTTCTTTTAGATAACCTTTTTTTTGAAAGGCGTGAACAGTATTATAAACAGTGGCCAAAGAGATTTTTTCATTCATCTCATCAGAAATTTTTTTAACAAGATCGTTGATTGTAAAATGAAATGTTTTTTCTCTTAAAAAGAGCAGCTCACAGAGCTTAACCCTCTGCTTTGTTGGTCTAAGCCCTATTTCCCTTAATTTATCTACAAAATTACAGTTTTTTGGCATTATTGTTTGTAATAATTCTAATGTATTTCTTTAAATATAGTGTTTTATTATATTATATTATCATTAAATCAAGTATTAAGGGTCTTCAAATTTATGAAAAAGAATTCTTATACCTACGATGATCTCATAACATGTGCAAATGGTGAGCTTTTTGGCCCTGGAAATGCAAAATTACCTCTTCCGCCTATGCTTATGTTTGATAGAATTACTGAAATTAACGATAATAATGGGACTTTTAATAAAGGTTCTTTAAAGGCTGAATTGGACATAAAAGAAGATTTATGGTTTTTTGATTGTCACTTTAAGGGAGATCCTGTAATGCCAGGGTGTTTAGGTCTCGATGCAATGTGGCAGTTAGTTGGTTTTTATCTAGGGTGGCTTGGTAACCCTGGTAAAGGTAGGGCCCTTGGAGTTGGCACGGTAAAATTTACAGGTGAAGTTTTACAAAATGTTAAAAATGTAAGATATGAGATTGATATGAAAAAAATTATGTCTCCGGGAGGAACAACTGTTGGTCTTGCTAATGGTCTTGTTCTTGCAGACAACAAAAAAATATATTCAGCAGAAAGTTTAAAAGTGGGGTTATTTAAATAATGAGAAGAGTTGTGATAACAGGTTTAGGAATTGTTTCTTGCCTTGGGAATAATCAAGAAGAAGTTCATCAGTCTTTACTAAATTCAAAATCAGGGATTTCATTTAGTGAAGAATACAAAGAACATAATCTTAGAAGTCACGTGCACGGCAAACCAAATATAAAATTAGAAGATCATGTTGATAGAAAAACAATTAGATTTATGGGTTCAGGTTCAGCTTATAACTATATTGCAATGAAAGAGGCAATTGCAGACTCTGGTCTTGAGGAAAATGAAGTTAGTAATTTTAAAACTGGAATAGTTATGGGGTCAGGTGGACCTTCAATAGAAAATGTAATTTTAGCAGCAGATAAGACGAGAGCTAAAACTCCAAAATTAATGGGACCATTCATTGTTCCAAGAACAATGGCGAGTACAGCCTCAGCTACACTTGCAGTTCCTTTCAAAATTAAAGGCACAAACTACACAATGAGTTCTGCTTGTGCAACAAGTGGGCACTGTATTGGAAATTCAATGGAATTAATTCAGATGGGTAAACAAGATGTTGTATTTGCAGGTGGTAGTGAAGAAATTCATTGGGCGATGACTGCAATGTTTGATGCAATGACTGCTTTATCATCAAAATACAATGATACGCCCGAAACAGCATCTAGAGCTTATGACAAAACTAGAGATGGATTTGTAATTGCAGGTGGTGGTGGAGTATTAGTGCTTGAAGAATATGAGCATGCTAAAGCGAGAGGTGCTAAAATATACGCGGAATTAACTGGTTATGGAGCAACTTCAGATGGATACGATATGGTAGCTCCATCCGGAGAAGGAGCTGTAAGATGTATGCAAATGGCAATAGCCACTGCTAAAAATAAAATTGATTATATTAATACTCATGGAACTTCCACTCCAGTTGGAGATATCACGGAATTAAATGCTGTAAAAAATACTTTTGGAGAAAATATTCCAAAAATTAGTTCAACTAAATCTTTATCTGGACATCCTCTGGGTGCTGCATCTGTTCATGAGGCAATCTATTGTTTAATAATGATGAAAAATAATTTTATTACTGGCTCTGCAAACATTGGTGAAATGGATGAAGAGGCTAAAAAATTTCCAATAGTTTCAAAAACTGAGACTGGTGCAACTTTAAATACAGTAATGTCCAATAGTTTTGGTTTTGGTGGAACTAACGCTGCTTTAATTTTTGAAAAGGTTTAATTTATGAGTTTGATGAAAGGTAAAAAAGGATTAATCATGGGAGTTGCCAATGAAAGATCTATCGCTTGGGGTATTTCACAAAAACTTGCAGAAGCTGGAGCTGAACTAGCATTTACTTATTTAGGTGATGCTTTAAAAAAAAGAGTAATTCCTTTAGCAGAAAAGTTAAACTCAAAAACTACATTTAGCTGCGATGTTGAAAAAAAAGAAGATGTAACAAAATTATTTGAAGATGTTAAGTCTCAATGGGGTGAAATTGATTTTGTAGTTCATGCAATTGCATTTTCAGATAAGTCTGAATTATCTGGAGAATATTTAAACACTACTAGAGAAAACTTTTTAAGAAGCATGTTAATTTCATGTTTTTCATTTACAGAAGTTGCAAAAGAAGCCTCTAAAGTAATGAAAGTAGGTGGAAGTCTAATTACTCTAAGCTATGAAGCAAGCAAAGCTATTCCAAATTACAATGTAATGGGCGTATGTAAGGCAGCTTTAGAGTCGAGTGTTAAGTATCTAGCAAGAGATTTGGGTGCTAAAGGCATGAGAGTTAATGCAATAAGTGCAGGACCTATTAAAACATTAGCGGCTTCTGCCATTGGAGATGCCAAATTCTTATACAAGTGGAATGAAGACCATTCTTTCCTTAAAAGAAACGTAGATATCCATGATGTTGGAAATTCAGCATTATATCTACTAAGTGACCTTGCAAACGGTGTTACTGGTGAAATTCACTACGTAGATGCTGGATATAATAAGGTTGGAATGCCAGATCCTAAGAATATCACTTAAAATATAGTTAAATTTAGTTAAAAAAAAACCCCCAGAACTCTTATTCCAGGGGTTTAAAATTTTAATTTAAGTTACTTGTTATTCAGCTGCTTGTTTCATAGAAAGTTTAACTTTACCTCTATCGAAACCAATTACTTTAACTTTAACTTCGTCGCCTTCTTTGACAACGTCAGTTACTTTAGCAACTCTTTTATCTGCTAGTTCAGAAATATGAACAAGTCCATCTTGTTTTCCTAAGAAATTTACAAATGCACCAAATTCCATAATCTTCATAACTTTACCTGAATAAATTTTATTCAGTTCAGCTTTTGCAGTGATGTCTTTAATAAACTGTATAGCGATGTTTCTAGACTCTTCGTCTGGAGCAGCAACTGTCACCACACCTTCATCATTCACATCAACTTTAGCACCTGATTTTTCAACAATCTCTCTGATCGTTGCACCACCTTTTCCAATCACAGCTGCGATGTCTTTTTTATCAACTGTTATCTGTTCCATTTTTGGAGTGTGTTTTCCAACTTCATCTCTTGAAGCTGATAAAGCTTTATTCATTTCACCTAAGATATGAATTCTTCCATCTTTAGCCTGCTTTAAAGCCTGCTCCATAATTTCAAAAGTAATACCAGTAATTTTGATGTCCATTTGAAGCGAAGTAATTCCATCTTTAGTTCCAGCAACTTTAAAATCCATATCACCTAAGTGATCTTCATCACCTAGAATATCTGATAGGACACTAAAATCATCACCTTCTTTTATTAAGCCCATTGCAATACCTGCAACTGGCTCTTTGATAGGAACTCCAGCATCCATTAACGCAAGAGATGCTCCACAAACAGTAGCCATTGAAGAAGAACCATTAGATTCTGTAATCTCAGATACTATTCTAAAAGTGTATGGAAAAGTCTCTTTTGAAGGTAGTGAAGAGTTAATTGCTCTCCATGCTAATTTACCATGACCGATTTCACGTCTTCCAGTTCCAATTCTTCCAGTTTCACCAACTGAAAAAGGGGGAAAGTTATAGTGAAGCATAAATCGTTCTCTTTGAAGACCATCTAAACTTTCAATTCTTTGCTCATCATCAGATGTTCCTAAAGTGGTTACAACAATTGCTTGCGTTTCACCTCTAGTAAACAAAGCAGAACCGTGAGTTCTTGGCAATACACCAACTTCACATGATATAGGTCTTACATCAGATAATCCTCTACCATCAATTCTGTTTTTGTTTTTAAGAATATCAGTTCTAACAATTTTCTTTTCGAGATTTTTAAGTTGAGAATTAACATCTAGATCAGAATAATTTTCATTTTCTTCAAAAAGCTTTTTAGCTTTATCAGTAATTTCTGAAATTTGGTTTGATCTATCTTGCTTATCTCTTGTAGCAAAAGCTTTTGTTAAATCTGCAGTAAAAGTTTCTTCAAGTTTTTGTTTAACTTCGGATAAATCTTTTTTCTCAACAGTCCACTCAGGTTTTCTACATTCTTTTGCAAGCTCCTCAATCATTTCGATTACGGGAACAAATCCCTCATGACCAAATTTAACTGCAGCTAACATTACTTCTTCAGATAAACCTTTAGTTTCAGACTCAACCATGAGTACTGCATCTTTAGTACCTGCTACAACTAAATCTAAACTTGAGTTTTCTAATTCAGCTTTTGATGGGTTAAGAATATACTTGCCATCAACATAACCTACTCTAGATGCTCCTACAGGGCCCATAAAAGGCATTCCTGAGATAGCTAAAGCTGCTGAAGAAGCAGTGATTGCTAAAATATCTGGCTGGTTTTCTTTATCATATGAAATTACTGTTGGTAACAACTGCACTTCATTTTTAAATGCATCAGGAAACAAAGGTCTGATTGGTCTATCAATTAATCTAGAGATTAACGTTTCGCTTTCAGTTGGTCTTGCTTCTCTTTTAAAATATCCACCAGGGATTTTTCCACCTGCATAATATTTTTCTTGGTAGTTAACTGATAATGGAAAATAATCCATATCTGGATTTACTTTCTTTGCTCCTACCACTGTTGCTAAAATAACTGTTTCACCACATGAAGCGATGATTGCTCCGTCTGCCTGTCTTGCTACTTTACCTGTTTCTAAACTTATCTTTTTTCCTGCTACTTCTATTTCCTTCTTGTATACTTTAAACATTTCATTTCCATTTCGTTTCGTTCGTTTCGTTCCATTCTATCTATTTTGATCTTTATTTTCTTAATCCCAATTTCGACAGTACATTTTTGTAAGAATCCATTTTTGTATTTTTTAGGTATTCTAACAATTTCTTTCTTCTATTTACCGCTCTCAACAACCCAACAGATGAATGTTTATCTTTCTTGAATTGCTTAATATGTGTAGAGAGAGTTTCAATTTTCTCTGTTAGCAAAGCAATCTGAACCTCTGAAGATCCAGTATCTTTTTCGTGCATTGCTAATTCTTGTGCCTTTTTATTCATGCCTCTTTTTTCCTATTTATTTGTTTGTTTTATTAAGTTTTCTATTTTTTCCGCATACTCAAAAGACTCGTCTTTTCTAAAAAGTAATTTTGGTAAAAATTTCATAACCACTTTTTGTGATAATATTTTTCTTATTAAAAATGAGTATTTCTTTAAAACTTCAATAACTTCTTCAGCATTTTTTCCACCTAGTGGAAGCACATATGCTTTGGCTATTTTCAAATCTTGACTCATTCTTACCTCAGTAACCGTTATAGTATTAGTTTCTAAATTCGGGACCTTAGCCTCATTTTTTATAAAAATCATGCTTAAAGACTGCTTAATCATTTCTCCTACTCTTAGCTGTCTTTGTGATATCGGTTTTCCAATTCTATCAGTCATTAAATCATTCTATCAGTTGATGTTACACTAAACGCCTCTATTGTGTCGTTTTTTCGGAAATCCATGTAATCTTTTACAGTAATTCCACACTCTTGTCCGTTACTAACCTGTTTTACTTGGTTTTTTTCTCTAAAAAGAGTTCCAACTTTACCAGTATAAATAATAGCTCCATCTCTAATTATTCTAACATCTGAAGCAGTAGTAATTTCTCCTTCCATCACTTTTGATCCCGCTACCTTTCCAGCTCCTGAAACTTTAAATATTTCTAAAATTTGAGCTGTGCCTGTAACTGTTTCCTGAATATCAGGTGACAACAATCCTGACATCTTTTGTTTAATATAATCTAAAACTTCGTAAATAATATTATAAGAAGAAATTTTAATTTTTTCATTTTCTGCTAATTTTTTTGCTTCCTTGCTAGGTTTAACATTAAATGCTATTAAAACTGCATTTGAAGCTTTTGCTAACGTAACATCTGTTTCCGTTACCATTCCAATATCTGCTAAAATTATTTTTGGCTTAACCTCTTCATGTTTTATTTGACTAATTGCATTCTTTATTGCCTCGGATGATCCATGAACATCTGATTTAATTATTAAATTTAATTCCTCTGCTGAATTATCTGAAAATGCTGAATCTTGAGTAGCAAATGTTAGTGGGTTTTTAGCTTCTTTACTTTCTTGTGCTCTATTTTCACTTAAAGTTTTTGCTTCTTTTTCATTATCTACCACAATAAAATCGTCTCCTGATTTAGCAGCTCCATTAATTCCTAAAATTTCTACAGGTGTTGACGGTGATGCTTCATTGATACTTTTTCCTTTGTCATCAATTATTGCTCTCACTTTGCCCCATTTTAAACCACTTACAAAAAAATCACCTTTTTTTAGAGTTCCAGTCGTTACAATAATTGTTGCAACAGGCCCTCTTCCAACATCTATTTTAGACTCAAGTACAATCCCAGTAGCTTTAGACTCAAAGTCAGTTTTTAGATCTAATATTTCAGCTTGAAGAATTATTGCTTCAACAAGCTTGTCTAAATTTAATTTTGTCGTTGCAGAAATTTCAACCATCAAAGTATCTCCAGATAAATCTTCTGCTATTAACTCATATTCTAATAATTGATTTTTAATTTTTTGAGGATCTGCATCAGGTAAATCACATTTATTAATTGCAACAACGATAGGAACATTCGCAGCTTTTGCATGTTTGATAGACTCTACAGTTTGCGGCTTCACCCCATCATCAGCTGCTACAACTAATACAACTACATCAGTTAATTTTGATCCTCTTGCTCTCATTTCAGTGAATGCTGCATGGCCTGGTGTATCTATAAAAGTCAATTTATTTGATTGGCTTTCAATTTGATAAGCTCCGATATGTTGTGTAATTCCACCAAATTCCCCTGATACAACATTCGCACTTCTTAAAACATCTAGGACTGAAGTTTTACCATGATCTACATGTCCCATTACAGTTACAATCGGTGGTCTATTTTTTAAGTTTTCTACTCTAGTAGCTTTAATCTTCTGTATTATTTCCTCAGCCTTTTCTTCTCTTATTGGATTATGCCCAAACTCTTTTACTAAATACTCAGCAGTATCAGCAGCTAATGTTTGATTAATAGTTACAGTAACGCCCATTCCAAATAAAAACTTAATAACATTACTTGATTGTTCAGCCATTCTATTTGCAAGCTCTCTAACTGTAATAGCTTCTGGAATATTTACATCTCGTTTAACTGGTTTTAAACTTTCTTGAACTTCTTCTTTGGTTAAATTTTTATTTTCTTTTTGTCTTGCTCTCTTAACAGAAGCTAAACTTCTTTCTCTTGCCTCAATTTCATCACTTAGAGCTCTTGAAACTGTTAATTTTAATTCTCTTTTTTTTGTTCCAGATTTTAGAATTTTTTTATCTTTATTATCATTATCCCCTTTAAGTCTTTTGGTCGCTCTCTGTTCTGCTAATTTTCTTCGCTCAAAATCATTTGTTATCGGGGGTGATTTAGTTGCAAAAGATGGTTTTCCTGGGGTACCTCTGTTAAATGTTGATGTAGTTTTTGGTTTATAACTTCCTGGTCTAGAAGGTCCACCTCTGCTTGGAAATTTATTTGATTGTTTTTCGATTACTACAGAGTTTTTTCCTTGAGTTTTTGCAATCTCAATATTCTTGAACGATTTTTTGGCTGTGCCAGATATTGTTAATTTTGTTTTCTTTTCCATAGCTCATCACTCAATCTTTATAGACGATATTTCTTGCAGACATAATTAACTCATCTGCTTCTTCTTTTGATAAAGCAAAATCTTCAAGATATCCTTCAATTTTTACTCTCTCTCCCTTTACAATATCGTATCCTCCAGTTAGTTCATCCGATGCCAAATCTGCAAAATCTTCTAATGTTAAAATTTTTTGTTCGCCAAGGGTCATTAACATTCCAGGAGTTAAACCTTTTAAATTTGTTAAAGTATCTTGAAGACCTAACTCTTTAATTCTTTGAGAAATATCTTCTTGGTCTTTTTGATGAAACTCTTTTGCTCTTTCTATAAGAGCTTTTGCAGTATCTTCTTCAATACCTTCTATTTTCATCAAACTTTCCGATGTAGTATCTTTAATGTCGTCTATTGATGAAAACCCTTCCGCAACAAGTAATTGTCCTAATGTTTCATCTAATTCTAAATTCTTAACAAAGTTTTCTGTTTTTTCCTTAAACTCCGATTGTCTTCTTTCAGAGTCTTCTGCATCAGTCATTATATTTATTTCATAATTTAATAACTTCGTTGCAAGCCTCACATTTTGACCTCTTCG
>CABXEK010000019.1 GCA_902511185.1 uncultured Pelagibacteraceae bacterium
CTCAAGTGTTTACACTTTATCCAGAAGTTTTTCCTGGGCCTTTATCTAAAGGCCTATACGGAAAAGCTTTATCTAAAAAGTTGTGGAACTTAAATATTGTTAACATTAGAGATGCAGCTGAAGATAAACACAAAACAGTTGATGATACCCCTTATGGTGGAGGTTCTGGAATGCTTTTAAAAGCAGATATCTTAGCAAAATCTTTAGATCAAAATAAAATTGAAGGTGAAAGAATAGTTTATTTATCTCCAAAAGGTAAAAAATTTGATCATAACTATTCTAGAGAGTTATCAAATGAGAAATCAGTTTCTTTAATTTGTGGTCATTTTGAAGGTGTTGATGAAAGAGTGTTATCTACTCGAAACATAGAAGAAATAAGTATTGGAGATTATATTTTATCAGGGGGCGAAACAGCAGCGTTTGTTGTGATTGATAGTATATTAAGGCTTTTGCCTGGAGTCTTGGGTAATGAAAACTCTAGGGTAGATGAAAGTTTTGAAAATGGGTTATTAGAGTATCCACAATACACAAAACCGCAAATTTGGGAGGATAAAGCTGTTCCAGAGGTACTATTATCTGGTGATCACAGTAAAATTAAAGACTGGCGTTTATCTCAATCTGAGGCTATAACACGCGTCCGAAGACCAGATTTATGGCAAAAATATAAGAAGAATTAATTTGATAAATATTGATATGAAAACAATTGAAGAAATAAACCAACACAACGTTAAAAAAATTCTCTCAGAGAAAAAAATTCCAGATTTCTATCCAGGTGACGTAGTTAAAGTTGGTGTTAGAATTACTGAGGGTAAAAAAGAAAGAATTCAATATTTTGAAGGTGTTTGTATTGCTAAAAAAAGTAGAGATTTAAACTCTTCTTTTACAGTTAGAAAAATTTCTTTTGGAGAAGGTGTTGAAAGAACTTTTCCATTATATGGAACACTAATTGATTCAATTAAAGTTATAAGATCAGGAAAAGTAAGAAGAGCTAAATTATATTATTTAAGAGACAGAACTGGTAAATCAGCAAGAATTGCAGAAAAAATTAGAAAAAAAATTGGAATTGATGTTGATGTAAAACCCGAGACTGTTACTGAAGAAAATGTAGCCCCAGCAGCGGAAACTCCTAAAGAAGAAGCTCCAGCAGTAGAAGCCGCACCAAAAGCAGAAGCTCCTAAAGAAGAAGCTCCAGTGAATGAAGTGGCTAAAGATGAACAGAAATCAGAAAGCCCTTCAGAAAAAAAATAATTTTTTTTTCAATGTCCACTACTCTTTACGATAAAATTTGGAATGATCACCTAGTTGATCAACAAGATGACGGAACAGCATTGCTGTTTGTTGATAGACATTTAGTTCATGAGGTAACAAGCCCTCAAGCTTTCGAAGGTTTAAGAAATTCAAATAGAAAAGTTAGACATCCTAACTTAACTTTAGCTGTTGCTGATCATAACGTGCCTACAACAGATAGAACAAAGGGAATAGCTGATGTGGAGTCAAAAATACAAGTTGATACTCTAGAAGCTAATTGTAAAGAATTTGGAGTACAACTTTTTGGAATGGATGATAAGCGTCAAGGGATAGTTCATATAATTGGACCTGAACAAGGTTTTACTCAACCTGGAACAGTAATAGTTTGTGGTGATAGCCATACAGCAACACATGGTGCTTTTGGTTCCTTAGCATTTGGAATTGGAACATCTGAAGTTGAACATGTTTTAGCAACACAAACATTAGTTCAAAAAAAAGCAAAAAATTTTAGAATAAATGTTAATGGTCAATTACCAGTAGGTGTAACATCAAAAGATGTAATACTTCAAATCATTGGAAAAATTGGAACAGCTGGTGGAACAGGTTCAGTCATAGAATATGCAGGTGATTTAATTAAATCTTTAAGTGTTGAGCAAAGAATGACTATTTGTAATATGACAATAGAAGGTGGAGCAAGAGCAGGCTTAATAGCACCAGATGAAAAAATATTTAATTATTTAAAAGGAAAACCCATGTCTCCAAAAGGAGATAATTGGGAAAAAGCTTTAAATTATTGGAATACACTTAAGACAGATTCTGACGCAATTTTTGATCAAGAACTTAATTTAAATGCGGATGAAATTTTACCAATGATTACTTGGGGAACTTCTCCTCAAGACGTAATTACTATAGATGATAAAGTTCCAAATCCTCAAAGTGAGAGTGATGAGGATAAAAAGAATTCTATTGAAAGAGCTTTAAAGTATATGGGCTTAAAACCAAATATGGCTGCTAAGGATATTAAAATAGACAAGGTATTTATTGGAAGTTGTACGAATGGTAGAATAGAAGACTTAAGAGAAGCTGCTAAAATTTTAAAAGATAAAAAAATATCCTCACACGTAAATGCAATGGTTGTTCCGGGTTCAGGTTTAGTAAAAGAACAAGCCGAACAAGAGGGGTTAGATAAAATATTCGTTAACTCTGGCTTCGAATGGAGAGAGCCAGGTTGTTCAATGTGTTTAGCCATGAATGCAGATAAATTAAAACCTGAGGAAAGATGTGCTTCTACTTCAAATAGAAATTTTGAAGGAAGACAAGGAAGAGGTGGCAGAACTCATTTAGTTAGTCCTGGTATGGCAGCTGCTGCAGCAATATCTGGAAGTTTAGATGATGTGAGAAAGTATCAAAACTAATGCAAAAATTTAATACATTAAAAAGCGTCCCTGCATATTTACCTATAGTAAATATCGATACTGACATGATTATTCCAAAGCAATTTTTAAAGACTATAAAAAGAACTGGACTTGGAAAAAATTTATTTTTTGAAATGAGATATGATGACCAAGGTAAAGAAATTAGTGACTTTGTTCTTAATCAAAATCCTTATAATGGTTCAAAAATTTTAATAGCAGGTAAAAATTTTGGATGTGGCTCCTCTAGGGAACACGCACCTTGGGCGCTATTAGATTTTGGGATAACTTGCGTAATTAGTTCTAGTTATGCAGATATATTTTATAGTAATTGTTTTAAAAATGGAATTTTACCCATAATTCTAGAAGAAGAAAAAATTAAAGAATTATCAGAATATTCAAATAGAAAAGAAGAAATTTCTGTTGATTTAAATGATGAAAAAATAGTTTATGGAAATAACGAAATTAAGTTTGATGTAGATCCATTTAAGAAAAAGTGTTTACTTGAGGGACTAGATGATATTGCCTTATCTTTAAAAAAGTCAGATAAAATTGAAAGCTTTGAAACAAATCTAAAAGATAAAAAACCATGGATTTTAAATGATTAAAGTTAAAAAAAGAAAAATACTTTTATTGCCAGGCGATGGTATTGGTCCCGAAGTTATTGGAGAAGTAAAAAAAATTATTAATTGGTTTAATGACAACAAATCTTTAGATTTTGAAATAGATGAGGATCTTGCTGGTGGCTGTTCGTATGACAAACATGGAACACCTATTACTGACGAAGTATTTTACAAAGCTTTAGAAAGTGAAGTGGTTATGCTTGGTGCTGTTGGAGGTCCTAAATGGGATAACTTAGAATTTTCAAAAAAACCTGAAAGAGCGTTATTAAAACTTAGAAAAGAGTTAAAATTATTTGCAAATTTAAGACCAGCTATTTGTTTTGAGCAACTAGTAGATGCATCAACATTAAAGCCAGAAATTGTATCAGGCTTGGATATAATGATAGTAAGAGAATTGACAGGAGGAATATATTTTGGTGAACCAAGAGGTATTAAACCAATTGATAATGGTGAGAGAAAAGGAATTAACACACATACATACACAACTAGTGAAATTACAAGGGTGGCAAGAGTTGCTTTTGATTTAGCTAAAAAGAGATCAAACAAAGTGACTTCATGTGAAAAATCAAATGTAATGGAAGCAGGACAACTTTGGAAGGAAGAGGTTCAAGAGCTTCATGATAAAGAATATAAAGATGTAGAATTAAGTCATATGCTTGCTGATAATTGTGCAATGCAGCTTTTGAGAAATCCAAAACAATTTGATGTGATAGTAACAGACAACCTTTTCGGTGATATGCTTTCAGATCAAGCTTCAATGTTAACAGGCTCTCTAGGTCTTCTGCCATCTGCATCATTAGGAGCAAAAAATAAAGATGGTGAAATGAGAGCTATGTATGAACCTATTCACGGATCTGCACCAGATATTGCTGGTAAAGGATTAGCAAATCCGATTGCATCAATATTAAGTTTTGCAATGTCACTAAGATACTCATTAGATCTAGATAAAGAAGCTGATGCTTTAGAAAAGGCAGTTCAAGACGTGCTAAATGATGGTTTAAGAACAAAAGATATTCTATCAGAAGGTATGAAAGAGGCGTCAACATCTGAAATGGGTGATGCTATAATTTCAAAATTGCAATAATCTTAGAATTATTCTAAGCTTTAAATATGCCAAGTTACACCGCTCCAATAGAAGATATGTTATTTCTTTTTGAGAAGTTGAGAAATAATAAAAATTATAATGAATTAAAAAAATACGATGAGGTTACTACAGATTTAGTTAAAGATATCTTAGATGAAGCAGCAAAAATAAACCAAAATTTAATTTTACCTCTTGCAAAGATAGGAGATGAAAATCCTGCTGTTTTAGAAAATGGGGTAGTTAGAACACCTCCAGGTTATAAAGAAGCTTACCAAAAGTATATCGAAGATGGTTGGACATCATTATCTTGTGATCCAAAATTTGGTGGTCAGGGTATGCCAAAAACAGTTAGTGCGTTCTTTGATGAAATGCTTTCGTCAGCAAGCTTATCTTTTAAATTATATAGTGAATTAAGTATTGGCGCTTATAATTGTATTAATCATCATGCCCCTGAGGAGATAAAAGAAAAATATTTACCAAAAATAGTTGAGGGAAAATGGAGTGGCACTATGTGTTTAACGGAGCCAGTTTGTGGAACTGATTTAGGTCTGTTAAAAACAAAAGCTGCACAACAAAGTGATGGTACTTACAAAATTAGTGGTCAAAAAATATTTATTACATCAGGAGATCATGATTTAACTGAAAATATTATTCATTTAGTTTTAGCAAGATCAACAGACTCTCCAGCAGGGACGAAAGGTATAAGTTTATTTTTAGTTCCAAAATTCATTGTTAATGATGATGGAACAGTAGGGCAAAGAAATGGAATATCGACAGGATCAATTGAAAGTAAAATGGGTATTAAAGGATCGGCTACATGTGTTTTAAATTTTGATGAGGCAACAGGTTATATGATTGGATCAAAGGACAAAGGTTTAAATGCAATGTTTACTATGATGAATTTGGAAAGAATTGTTGTTGGTATTCAAGGTTTGGGTATTTCAGAAATTGCTTATCAAAATTCATTGGCTTACGCTAAAGAGAGAAAACAAGGTAAAACTAACAATACAAAATCTACAAATGGTGCAGATTTTATAATTGAACATGCAGATATAAGAAAATCGTTATTAAATATGAAATCTATAATTGAGGGAGAAAGAGCTCTATGTTTTTGGCTTTCTCAACAAACAGAAGTTAGTCTTTATCATCCAGATGATAAAATTAAACAGGAAGCTTCTGATTATGTTTCGCTAATGACCCCTGTTGTAAAATCATTATTCACTGATTTAGCAATGGAAATAACCAATGATGCTATGCAAATTCATGGGGGATATGGATACACAAAAGACCAAGGAATTGAGCAATTATATAGAGATAATCGAATTACTCCAATTTACGAAGGAACAAATTCAGTTCAAGCAGCTGATTTAGTTTTTAGAAAACTTTCAAATAAAAATGGAAATATCATTCAAAAATTTTTAGACATGGTTAAAGTTGAGACCGATAGTAAGAATGAAAAAGTTAAGTCATATTCTAAAGAATTAAGTTATTATTTAGATATTTTGTACAAATTTACTGGCTGGATTGAGGACAAAACCAAAATTGAAAAAGATGATGTTAGTGCAGCTGCAAATGATTATTTAAAAACACTTGGCTATGTATCAATAGCATATTCATGGATTAAAGTTTTAGAAGTAAGCTTTAATGATTATGAGTCTAATAAAGAATTTTATGAAGATAAAATAAATACTGCAAAATTTTATTTTGATAAGGTCTTACCTCGAGCAGAGTTTCATTACAAATCTGCAATATCAGGAAGTTCAAATATAATGAATTTTAAATTTAATTAATCATGAGTAGTTACGATACAAATTTAGATAAAAATAAAGCTAATCATATTCCTCTTACTCCATTATCATTTTTACAAAGAGCAAAAGATGTTTACCCTAATTATGAAGCAATAGTTTATGAAGATAGAAAATACACATGGACAGAAGTTTATAAAAGAGCTGTAAAATTTGCGAGCGCTCTATCAAAAATTGGAATTGGTAAAGGAGACACAGTTTCATTTTTAGCATTTAACACTCCTGAAATTTTTGAGGCACATTATTCAGTTCCAATGACAGGTGGAGTATTAAACACTATCAATGTTAGGTTAGATGCAAATACTATTGCTTATATTTTAGATCATAGTGAAGCTAAAGTATTAGTCGTTGATAGACAACTGCATGTCGAGGTCAAAAAAGCTTTAGATAAGATAAGTAAAAAAATTACTATAATTGATATAAATGATAAACATGCAGACCAATCAAAGTTAGAAAAAATTGGCGATCTAGAGTACGAGGATTTTTTAAACACGGGCGATGAAAATTATGACTGGAAAATGCCAGAGGATGAGTGGCAAGCTATATCTTTAAGCTATACTTCTGGAACAACAGGCAATCCTAAGGGAGTTGTTTACCATCATAGAGGTGCTTACTTAATGTCTACTGGAAGTACAGTTGCCTGGAATATGCCAAATAGGTTGAATTTTTTAACAATTGTTCCAATGTTTCATTGTAATGGTTGGTGTTATCCTTGGACAGTCCCAATGTTAAATGGAAGAACTATTTGCCTAAGGAATATAGATGTTAAAAAGATATTTGAGTTAATAGATAAATATAATGTGACTCATTTTGGTGGTGCACCAATCATATTAAATATGATAACAGGAGCGCCAGAAGCTGATCGAAAAAAACTTAAAAACAAAGTTTATGTATTAACAGCAGGTGCCCCTCCACCTAGTATCATTTTTAAGAAGATGAAAGAACTTGGTTTTGAAGTGATGCATGTTTATGGACTAACAGAAACTTATGGTCATGTTACCCAGTGTGCTTGGAATGATGAATGGAATCATTTTGATGAAGATAAACAGAATGAAATTAAAGCTCGACAAGGTGTTAGGTATCCAAATACCGAAGGGGTTACAGTAATGGATCCAGAAACAATGAAACAAGTCGCTCATGATGGAAAAACTATTGGTGAAATTATGATTAAAGGAAATGTAGTAATGAAAGGATATTTTAAAGATAAAGCTGCAACAGATAAAGCAATGTCTGGTGGATGGTTTCATACTGGTGATTTAGCAGTTATGCACCCAGATGGTTATGTTAAGATACAGGATAGATCTAAAGATATTATTATTTCTGGAGGTGAAAATATTTCATCTATTGAAATTGAAAATACACTTGCAAAACATCCATCAGTATCTATCGCGGCAGTAGTTGCAAAACCTGATGAAAAATGGGGCGAAGTTCCTTGTGCATTTATAGAAATGGTTCAAGATAAACCAGTTACAGAAAAAGAATTAATAGATTTTTGTAAGGAAACTCTAGCAGGTTTTAAAGTACCTAAAAAAGTTATTTTCTGTGAGTTACCAAAAACATCAACAGGAAAAATTCAAAAATTTGAATTAAGAAAACAGTTTTAGGAAAATATTTGATATTCGAGCTAGAAAATAAAAGTGTTCACGCATCAGATGCTGGACAAGAATTAGATCATAAAAAAGAAACTATTATTTTTCTTCATGGTAGTGGTCTTTCACATATTGTTTGGTCTTTAGTTGAACAATTTTTTTCAAACAAAAACTTTAATGTATTGTCAATTGATCTACCTGGACATGGTAATTCAGAGGGCCCTTGTCTTAAAACAATTGAAGAAATTGCTGATTGGTTGGAAAAAGTATTTGTTAATTTGAAATTAGGGAAAGTAATTTTAATTGGTCACTCTCAAGGATGTTTGGAGATGCTTGAGTACTCAAATAAATACAAGAATAGGTTAAAAAAGTTAGTTTTTATAGGTGGATCTTATAAAATGCCTGTAAATCAAGACTTAATAGATTTAGCAGAAAATGGAGATTCAGATGCTGTTAAACTAATGATGAAGTGGGGTTATGAAGGATCAAAAAAATTCATAGGTGGAAATCCTATAAAAAGAATAATCCAATCCCCGAGAGATATTAGTCAGATATTAGCAGTAGATCTCGTCGCTTGTAATAATTATGTAAATGGTTCGAGCGCTGTAAATACAATTGATTGTCCAACAATGTTTGTGTTTGGCGCTTTAGACAAAATGGTTAACATTGAGGCTGGAAAAAAATTTGCAAACATGGTTGATAATTCAAGTACTCATGTAATTGATGGGTGTGGTCACATGATTATGATTGAAAAAGCCTTTGAAATGAGAGAGAAAGTCTTGGAATTTTTACAAAAATGAAAAACTTTTCAATAGCAAAATCTAGAAGACTCAGAAGTACACCTTACACTTCCAGAATAGAAAAACAGGGTGTAACGGCTTACACAGTTTATAATCACATGCTTCTACCAGCTGCGTTTGGATCTATCGAGGAATCTTATGAACATCTAAAAAAAGATGTTCAAGTTTGGGATGTTGCAGCCGAACGACAAGTTGAAATTCAAGGAAAAGATTCTGCAAAACTTGTTCAATTGATGACTTGTAGAGATTTATCAAAATCAAAAATTGGTAGATGTTATTATTGCCCAATCATTGATGATGAGGGAAATTTGGTAAATGATCCCGTAGTTTTAAAGTTAGCAGAGGATAAATGGTGGATATCGATTGCTGACTCAGATGTGATCTTTTTTGCAAAAGGTTTAGCTTCTGGATATAAATTTGATGTCAAGATTTTTGAACCAATCGTTGATATTATTGCAGTTCAAGGTCCTAAGTCTTTTGATTTAATGGAAAAAGTATTTGGAAAAATAATCAAAGAATTAAAATTTTTTGGCTTTAGTTATTTTGAATTTGAAGGTGCACAACATCTAATTGCTAGATCAGGATGGTCTAAACAAGGAGGGTACGAAGTGTATGTTCAAGATACGCAATCAGGACAGAAATTGTATGATTACTTATTTGAAGTGGGAAAAGAATTTAATGTAAAACCAGGTTGTCCGAATTTAATTGAAAGAATTGAAAGCGGGTTACTTTCGTATGGAAATGATTTTGATAATAATGATAATCCTCTAGAGTGTGGTTTTGATCAATATGTTTCGTTGGATAGTGAAATTAATTTCCTAGGAAAAGAAAAACTTAAAAAAATTAAATTAGATGGAATTTTAAAAAAACTAATGGGTGTTATATTAGATGCTAAAGAAATTAGCATGTCAGGATCATTAGATCTGAAAGATGATAATGGTAAAATTATCGGAGAATTGAGATCAGCGTGTTATTCCCCACATTTTGGAAAAGTTATAGGAATAGCTATGATGAAAAAACCTCATTGGGAAGTATCTCAAAGCGTAAAAGCTGAGATAAACGGTAATGTTTGTACCGGAAACATTTGCGATTTGCCTTTCATTTAGTATAAACTTCAACAAAATCATGAATATAGCTATCGTTGGAGCCACTGGTAATGTTGGTAGAAAAATATTGGAAGTTCTGGAAAAGAAAGAACTATCTATAGATAATTTATATTTACTAGCCTCATCTAGAAGTGCTGGATCTAAAATCAATTTTAATGGAAAAGAGTATGAGGTGATTGATCTTGAAACTTTTGATTTTTCAAAAGTAAAAATAACCTTTTTTGCAGCTGGAGGAAAAATTTCAGAAAATTTTGCCGAAATTGCAGCCAAGCATTCTTTGGTAATTGATAACTCAAGTTTCTATAGAATGGATCCTGATGTTCCTTTAATAGTGCCCCAAGTAAATTCGGAACATCTAAATAATATAAAAAAAAATATTATCGCAAATCCAAACTGCTCAACCGCTCAACTTGTTATAGCTTTAAAGCCGTTGCATGATTTATTTAAAATTAAAAGAATAGTTGTTTCAACTTATCAATCAGTTTCAGGAGGTGGAAAGGCTCCTATGGATGAATTGATAGAACAAACAAAACAAGTTTTACAAAATAACAAGGTGGAGTCTAAAAACTTTACAAAACAAATTGCATTTAATGTAATTCCTCACATAGATGTATTTGCAGATGAAGGTTATACAAAAGAGGAACTAAAAATGACCAATGAAACAAAAAAGATTTTAGATAACGATATAGATCTAACAGCTACATGTGTAAGGTTACCTGTATTAGTTTCACATTCAGAGTCGGCCAATATAGAATTTGAAAAACCTTTTACATTAGAAAAAGTAAGAGAAGCTTTAGATAATTTTGAAGGCTGTAAAGTAATTGATGAACGAGTTAATGGAGGCTATTCAACTCCTTTAGAGGCTGAAGGAAAAGATGAAACATTTATTTCAAGAATTAGGGAGGATAAAACTGTAACCAATGGTTTAAATATGTGGATTGTATCAGATAATCTTTTGCGAGGAGCGGCTTTAAACGCAGTTGAGATTGCAGAAACATTGATTAAAAATAATTTTTATGGAAAATAAAAGACCATTATCTCCACATATACAAATTTATAGATGGCATATTTCATCATTAGTATCTATCTCACATCGAATAACAGGAATTATTAATATTATTGGGATAACATTGATCTGTATTTGGGTATCTTTGTTAGTTTTAGGTGATGTAAACTATAATTTTATAAATCAATTTTTAAATTTACTATTAGGAAAATTTTTTGTGATAGGCTTAGTTTGGTCTTTTAGTTTTCAAATGTTGAGTGAAATTAGACATCTACTAATGGATATGGGTTATGGCTTTGAATTACAAACAACTCGTATCACAGGTCTTATGGTTATTTTTGGTTCTTTTTTATTAACAATTTTGATTTATTTAATAGGTAAAAATTTTATTTAGTATGAATTTAGCAACAAAAAAATGGTTATTTCTAAAGATATCTTCAGTAATTTTGTTACCGTTAATGTTTTGGTTTATTATTAATTTTGTAGCAATTTATAATGATGATTATTTTGAGGTTGTAAAATTTTTTACTGATCCAACCTCTAAGTTTTTATTTAGTTTGTTTATTATTTTTGCTTATTTTTTTTCTTCATTAACTATAAGTGAGGTTTTTGAAGACTATATAGCTGATGATAAAATCAAATATGTCGCAAACAGACTATTATTTATTTCTGCTATAATCATTCCATTATTAACAATTATTTTTTTATTTAATCTTAATTAATGAGTTCTTATAAAATTATTGATCACGAATATGATGTTGTTGTTCTTGGAGCAGGTGGTTCTGGTTTAAGAGCTGCTGTTGGTTTAAGTGAAGCTGGATTAAAAACAGCCTGTATTTCAAAAGTTTTTCCAACAAGAAGTCATACTTCTGCTGCTCAAGGTGGTATTTCAGCAGCTCTTGGAAATATGGGTGAAGATGATTGGAGATGGCACATGTATGATACAGTTAAAGGTGCTGACTGGTTAGGTGATCAAGATAGTATTGAATATCTATGCAAAGAAGCTCCAAAAGCTGTAATTGAATTAGAAAAATATGGTGTACCATTTAGTAGAACTGAAGAAGGAAAGATTTATCAAAGACCTTTTGGTGGTATGACTAAAAATTATGGTAATGGCATAGTTCAAAGAACTTGTGCAGCAGCAGATAGAACAGGTCATGCAATACTTCACACGCTTTATGGACAAGCCTTAAAACATAATACTGAATTTTTTATAGAATATTTTGCTTTAGATTTATTAATGAAAGACGGTGAGTGTAAAGGATTGATAGCATGGAATTTAAATGATGGAACAATCCATAGATTTAGAGCACATACAGTAATCATAGCAACAGGTGGGTATGGAAAAGTGTATTATTCAGCAACATCAGCTCATACATGTACAGGAGATGGCAATGCAATGGTGCTTAGAGCCGGACTACCTTTGCAAGATATGGAATTTGTACAATTTCACCCAACAGGAATATATGGTCATGGTACTTTAATTACGGAAGGTGCTAGAGGAGAAGGCGGCTATCTTACAAACTCAAAAGGTGAAAGATTTATGGAAAGATACGCGCCTAATGCTAAAGATCTAGCTTCAAGAGACGTGGTGAGTAGATCAATGTCAATTGAGATTAATGAAGGAAGAGGAGTTGGTAAAGAACAAGATCATGTTCATCTAAACTTAAGTCACTTAGATAAAGAAATTATCGAGAGTAGATTGCCAGGAATTACAGATGCTGCAAGATTGTTTGCAAATGTTGATGTTACTAAAGAGCCGATTCCAGTTGTACCCACTGTTCACTATAATATGGGGGGAATTCCAACCAATTATAAAGGAGAAGTTCTGACAGTGAATGGTTCTGAAAAAACTGTCCCTGGGTTAATGGCAATTGGAGAAGCAGCTTGTGTTTCAGTTCATGGAGCTAATAGGTTAGGATCAAATTCTTTAATTGATTTAGTTGTTTTTGGAAGAGCAGCAGCAAAAAGAGCTTCTGAGTTAGTTACACCAGGAACACCTCATGAGGAGATTGGAGAATCTGAAACTCAAAAATGTTTGGATAGGTTCGATAAACTTAGAAATGCAAATGGTGAAAACAATACAGCAGATCTGAGACTTTCTATGCAAAAAACTATGCAATCTAAATGTGCAGTTTTTAGAACGGAAAAAACTCTTAAAGAAGGAGTTGATGAAATTAGAAAAACATATGATGGAATGGACTCTATTTCTGTTAAAGATAGGTCTTTAGTATTTAATACTGATTTAGTCGAAACTCTTGAATTTGATAATCTTATTAGACAAGCCATAACAACAGTGGACTCTGCATATCATAGAAAAGAAAGTAGAGGCGCTCATGCAAGAGACGATTATCCAAAAAGAGATGATGAAAAATTCATGCAACATACACTAGCCTGGTGTGATGGTAAGAATACAAAAATAAGTTATAGAGAAGTACACAAATCCACATTAACCAATGAAGTACAATATTTTCCACCACAAGAAAGAGTGTACTAATGGTTCAAATCAATTTACCTAAGAATTCTGAGGTTACTAAAGGTAAATATTATCAAGATAAAACTGGTTCAAAAAATATAAGAAAAGTTAATGTTTATAGATGGGATCCTTCTACAGAGGATAATCCAAGGTTAGATACCTATGAAGTGGATATGGATAATTGTCCTTCAAAAGTTTTAGATATACTAAATAAAATTAAGAATGAAATTGATCCAACATTAGCTTACCGACGATCTTGTGCGCATGGAGTTTGTGGATCTTGTGCTATGAATATGGGGGGTAAAAACGGTCTTGCATGTACAACACCTCATGCAGAAATTGATGGTGATATAGATATTTATCCTTTGCCCCATTTAAAAGTTAAGAAAGATTTAATTGGTGATTTAGATGGACTTTACAAACAATATCAATCTATTGAACCTTGGTTAAAGAATAATTCAAAAATAGAAACAACTGAAATATCACAATCAAAAGAAGAAAGAGCTAAACTTGATGGCGCCTATGAATGTATTATGTGTGCATGCTGCTCCACATCATGCCCAAGTTATTGGTGGAATGGAGATAAATACTTAGGCCCTGCAGTTCTACTTCAAGCTTATAGATGGATCATTGATAGTAGAGACGAAGAAAGAGAAGCAAGATTAAAAAAAGTTGCAGATGAACTAAAACTTTACAGATGCCATACTATCCTTAATTGTACTAATGCTTGTCCAAAAGGCTTAAATCCAGCAAAAGCAATTGCTGAATTAAAAAAAATGATTGCTACAGCTAATGTTTAAATAGACTAACAAGCTTTTTTGATTTAAAAGACCGTATTCATGAAATTAATAGAGCACTTCGTTGGGGGGAAGATTATCCCTGGTACATCAGATAAAAAAGGTAAAGTCTACAATCCTGCAACTGGAGAACAAGAATCTGAAGTAAGACTTGCCTCAAAATCAGATTTAGATCAAACAGTTGAAGTTGCAAAAAAAGCTTTTGAAACTTGGTCGTTAAAACCACCTCTTCAGAGAGCAAGAGTAATATTTAAATTTAAAGAATTAATTGAAAAAAATTCTGAAGAACTTACAAAATTAATTGTTTCAGAACACGGAAAAGTTTATGAGGACGCTAGAGGCTCTTTAACACGAGGTCTTGAGGTGGTAGAATTTGCTTGTGGAATTCCACATTTGTTAAAAGGTGAATACTCCGAAAATGTTGGTACAGATGTTGACAGCTATTCTATGAGGCAGCCTCTTGGAGTGGTCGCAGGAATTACTCCATTCAATTTTCCCGCTATGGTACCAATGTGGATGTTTCCTATAGCCATAGCTTGTGGAAATACATTTATTCTTAAACCTTCAGAAAAAGACCCATCTTGTCCTTTAAGATTAGCTGAATTACTTTCTGAAGCTGGCCTTCCAGATGGAGTATTTAATGTAGTAAATGGAGATAAAGAAGCTGTTGATGCAATCTTAGAAAATAAAGATATTAAAGCTGTAAGTTTTGTTGGATCAACACCAATTGCAAAATATATTTATGAAAATTCAGCAAAAAATGAAAAAAGAGTTCAAGCACTTGGTGGAGCAAAAAATCATTTAGTTGTTATGCCTGATTGTGATTTAGATGGTGCAGTAAATGGTTTAATGGGTGCAGCTTATGGTTCTGCTGGAGAAAGGTGTATGGCTCAATCCGTTGCAGTTGCTGTAGGAGATATTGGAGATGAACTTGTATCTAGATTATCAAAAAAAGCAGAAGCTTTAAAAGTTGGTCCAGGCATGGATAAAACATCCGAGATGGGTCCTTTAGTTACAAAAGAACATTTAGAAAAAGTAAAAAGTTATGTTGATCTAGGGGTTGAAGAGGGTGCTAAGTTAGTGGTTGATGGAAGAAATTTAAAACTTCAAGGATATGAAAATGGATTTTATATAGGTGGTTGTTTATTTGATCATGTAAATAAAGATATGAGAATTTATAAAGAAGAAATATTTGGTCCAGTTTTATCTGTAGTTAGAGTTAAAACTTTTGAGGAGGCAGCAAAATTAATTAATGATCATGAATATGGAAATGGTGTGAGCATTTACACAAGAGACGGAGATGCAGGTAGAACTTTTGCAAGTAAAATCCAAATAGGAATGGTAGGGATAAATGTACCAATTCCTGTCCCTATGGCATTTCATAGTTTTGGTGGATGGAAAAGATCTTTATTTGGAGATAGTGGAATGCATGGCATGGAAGGAATAAAATTTTATACGAAACTTAAAACAGTAACATCTAGATGGCCTTCGGGTGTCCGTTCAAATGCGGAATTCGTAATGCCAACAATGAAATAAGGAAAAAAATGAGCAAAATATCTTTGATTGGTGCAGGCCAAATAGGCGGAACTTTAGCACACTTAATTGGAACAAAAGAGTTGGTAGATGAAGTAGTTTTGTTTGATGTCGCAAGTGGAATAGCAAAAGGGAAAGCACTTGATATAGCACAATCATCATCAGTAGATGGTTTTAACGTAAAATTTTCAGGTACAGATGATTATAAAGATATCAAAGACTCAGATGTAATTATTATTACTGCTGGTGTACCAAGAAAGCCAGGCATGAGTAGAGATGATTTGTTAGGAATTAACTTAAAAATTATTAAACAAGTAGCAGAAGGTATTAAACAGAACGCTCCTAATGCATTTGTTATATGTATTACTAATCCATTGGATGTTATGGTTATGGCATTTCAAAAATTTTCAGGTTTGCCTGCTAATAAAGTTGTTGGCATGGCTGGAATTTTAGATAGTTCAAGATTTAAATTATTTTTATCTTTAGAATTAAATGTTCCAGTAAAAGAAATAGATGCAATGGTAATGGGTGGACATGGAGATACTATGGTACCAATGCCTAGATTTACTAAAGTTTCAGGAACACCTTTGCTTGATTTAGTAAAAGAGGGAAAAATTTCTCAAGAAAGATTAGAAGAAATTAATCAAAGAACTAGAGATGGCGGAGCTGAAATAGTTAAATACCTTGAAAAAGGTTCTGCATTTTATGCACCTGCAGCATCAGGAGTTCAGATGGCGGAAGCATACTTAAAAGATGAAAAGAAATTGCTACCATGTGCTGTTCAATTAAATGGAGAGTATGGTGTAGACAGTGTCTATGCAGGTGTTCCAGTTGTTATTGGAAAAGATGGAGTGGAAAAAATAGAGCAAATTGATTTAGATGATAAAGAGAAAAAAGAATTTATGCATTCTATTGATGCAGTTAAAGCTCTTTGGGAAGCAGCATCTAAAATAGATCCTGATCTTTCTAAGTAATAATGAATATTCACGAACATCAAGCTAAACAAATTTTAAAAAAATATGGAGCAACTGTTCCAGAGGGTGTCTTTGCTATTACTGTTGATGAATTAGTAGAAAAAGCAAAATCATTAAATACAAAAAAATATGTTTTAAAAGCCCAAATCCATGCAGGCGGAAGAGGAAAAGCAGGGGGAGTAAAAATATTAGATACTATTGAAGAGTTAAATGAGGCAGCAAAAGAGATGATGGGAAAAACTTTAGTAACTCATCAAACAGGTCCTGAAGGAAGAGAAGTAAAGAGATTATATGTTGAAGAGTCATCAAACATAGACAAAGAGTTTTATTTATCTTGTTTAGTAGATAGAACTAGTTCTAAAATAGCTTTCATATCTAGTGACCAAGGTGGAATGGATATTGAAGAGGTAGCAAGCAGTTCACCTGAAAAAATCATAACAACAAAAGTTGATATAAGTAATGAAATTTCAGACAAAGATTGTGAAGAGATAATTAAAATCTTTAACTTAAGTAATAGTGCTAAAACACAAGCAATTTCACTAATAAAATCAATTTATCAAATGTTTATAAACACAGATGCAAATATGGTTGAGGTTAATCCATTAATCTTAACTAAAGAGAAAAAAGTAATTTGTTTGGATGCAAAAGTAAACTTTGACTCGAATGCTTTATTTAGACATCCTGAGATTGTTGACCTAAGAGATTTAAATGAAGAAGATCCAACAGAAATAGAAGCAAGCAAACATGATCTAGCTTATATAAAATTAGAAGGAAGTATTGGCTGTATGGTTAATGGTGCAGGTTTAGCCATGGCAACTATGGACATAATTAAACTATATGGAAAAGAGCCAGCTAATTTCTTAGATGTTGGTGGTGGTGCTTCAAAAGAAAAAGTTTCAGCTGCTTTGAAGATAATCCTATCAGACAAAAATGTTAAAGGAATTTTAATTAATATTTTTGGAGGAATAATGAGATGTGATGTGCTTGCTCAGGGGGTAGTAGATGCAGCGAAAGAAATAAATATTAGTGTTCCATTAGTTGTTAGACTTGCTGGGACAAATTTTAAAGAAGGAAAAGAAATATTAGATAACTCAGGGTTAAAATTAATATCTGCTGAAAATTTAGATGATGCAGCGAAAAAAGTTGTAGAGGCAATTAAATAAGATGTCTGTTTTAATCAATAAAAATACAAAAGTAATCTGTCAAGGCTTTACAGGTGCACATGGTACTTTTCACTCTGAACAAGCTATTAAATATGGAACTAATTTAGTTGGTGGTGTGACTCCAAAAAAGGGTGGTCAAAAACATTTAGACAGACCTGTTTTTAACAGCGTTATCGAAGCAAAAGATAGTGTTGGCGCAGATGCAACAATGATTTATGTGCCTGCTAAATTTGCTGCAGCTGCAATTATAGAAGCAATAGATGCATCAATAGAATTAATTGTTTGTATTACTGAAGGTATTCCAGTTCAAGACATGCTTAAAGTAAGACAAAAATTAAATGGTTCAAAAAGTAGATTGATTGGACCAAATTGCCCAGGAATAATTACGCCAGACGAATGTAAAATTGGAATTATGCCAGGAAATATTCATAAAAGAGGATCGGTTGGAATTGTGTCAAGATCTGGAACTCTTACTTACGAGGCGGTAGCGCAAACAACCGAGAATGGTTTAGGTCAATCAACTTGTATTGGTATTGGAGGCGATCCAATTAATGGAACAAATTTTATTGATTGTTTAGATTTGTTTTTAAATGATGAAGAGACAGAATCTATTTTAATGATAGGAGAAATTGGAGGCACAGCAGAAGAAGAAGCAGCAGAATTTGTAAAAAATCACGAAATCAAAAAACCGATTGTTGGGTTTATTGCTGGGATTACTGCCCCTCCTGGACGTAGAATGGGACATGCAGGAGCTATTATTTTAGGAGGAAAAGGTGGAGCTGAAGATAAGATTAAGAAAATGGAAGAATCTGGCATTACTGTCGCAAAATCGCCTTCAATAATTGGAAAAACTTTATTTAATAAATTGTCAAATTGAAAAATAATATTAGAGGACTATATTAAATAAATAGATGTCAGCATCAAAAAATCTCGAATACGAAAAAACCTCATTTTTAAACAAATCTAATAGTGCATTTATTGAACAAATGTATCTTAAATTTGTAAATAAAGAGGCAGATTTACCAGACAGTTGGAAAAATTATTTTGAAGGTATCGGAGATGAATTAAATGTTATTGCTAAAGAAATTAATGGCCCATCATGGGGGCCTAAAAAAAATAAATTAGATATTGATGAGCTTCAAAAAAAAATCGATCAAGAGGAATTAAATTCTAACAGTGTTAGTGTAAATTTTGGTGGCCATAATTTAAATTCATCAGGATCAAATGAAGATTCAATTAAAGCTGTTTCAATGATTAGATCTTATAGACAAAGAGGGCATCTTATAGCTAAATTAGATCCACTTGAATTAATTAAGTCAGATTATTTAGACGAACTTCATCCAGCATCTTTTGGTTTCAAAAAGACTGACTATCAAAAAAACATTTATTTAGGTGGTATAATAAATAAAGAAAGTTCAAATATTAAGGAGATATTAGGATTTTTAAAAAAAACTTATTGTGGACCAGTTGGTTATGAATATATGCATATCTCAAATCCAACAGAAAGAAAATGGTTTAGAGACAGAATAGAAAAATCAAAAGATAATTTAAATTTTACTAGAAATGGTAAGGAAGCCATTTTAAATAAATTAATCCAAGCAGAGGGTTTTGAAAAATTTCTTCACACGAAATATGTTGGAACCAAAAGATTTGGATTAGATGGTGGAGAAAGCTTAATACCTGCTTTAGAACAGATAATTAAAATTAGTGGGCAATCTCAAGTTAAAGAAGTTAAAATTGGAATGTCTCACAGAGGAAGATTAAATGTCTTAGCTAATGTGTTACAAAAGTCATACAAAAGAATATTTAATGAGTTTGCTGGAGAGTTTGGCACCTCTTCAGATGAAGGTGCTGGAGATGTCAAATACCATTTAGGTGCTTCATCTAATAGGGAATTTGATGGAAATTCTGTTCATGTAAGTTTAACAGATAACCCATCACATTTAGAAGCAGTTAACCCAGTTGTACTTGGTCAAACAAGAGCAAAACAATATTTTCATAAAGATAGAGAAAGAAATAAAGTAATTCCAATTTTAATTCATGGAGACGCTGCTTTTGCAGGACAAGGTGTTGTGGCGGAATGTTTTGCTATGTCTGGATTACC
>CABXEK010000020.1 GCA_902511185.1 uncultured Pelagibacteraceae bacterium
AACAAATATTATAGCAATTTTCTTGCCAGTTTCTTTTAAATCCCAAATAAGTTTACTAGCTCTTGTTTTTTCATACTCTTCTTTTTGAAAAATCTTAATTAATTTATGATTTTTAAATATTTCAACCAAGTAAGTGTTAAAAATTCCTGCATAAGTCATCTGTTTAGTTGTTTCTTTTCCAATTCTTTTTCCCAATGATTTTGCAGCTATACTAGCTAAGGGTATCATTATTATTGCAATCAATGATAACTTCCAATTTTGATAAAACATTACTGACAGCAAACCTATAAGAGTAAGACTATCTTTAAAAAGGTTAAGTATTGCTGTGCTCACCAAATTAACAATCATTGCCACATCATTAGTCAAGTTTGCTATAAATTTACCAGTATGCTTGCTATCAATTAATTGTGTGTCAGCTTTTATTAAAGAATTAAATAAATCACTTTGAAGATCTTTTTCTACCTCTTTGGATACCCCAATCATTATAATTTTTGCCAAATATAAAGATGACCCTTTAATTGCAAATGCTAAAATTATTAATCCCGGAATAATAATAACTAGAGACTGATTTTTTTCGATAAAAAGATTTTTTATTGCAGGATCTAAAAGATATGCTACTGAAGAAGTACTTGCAGCTAAAACAATTGTAAAAAATATAGAAACTAAAATTTTATTTATATATTTTTTAGTATATTCTTTAAAAAGTCTTTTTAAGATATAAATATTTGTCATTTTAAGCTTTTCCAATAATTAAACCAATAAGAACTAAAAGACCAAGTAGGTTATTAGACTTAAAAATTTTTAAACAACTTGTTGGATCTTTAATATTAAGTTTTTTAATTTGATTAAAAAATATTTGATAAACAACTAAAAAATAAATAATAAGACTTATTTTATTAAAATTCATTAAGTATCCAACTATTAGAAGGGTTAAGATAAAAATAAAGTAACATAAAATTAAAAATATAATTGGATTTTGTTTAAATTTAATTGAGGTAGATTTTAATCCTATAATTTCATCGTCTTTTATGTCTTGAAAGCCATATATAGTGTCGTAACCTAGTGTCCAAAATATGGCTCCTAAGTAAAATAATATTGGTATAATACTAATTTCATTTGTAACTGATAACCATCCAAGAATTAATCCATAATTGAATGTGATTCCTAAAAATAATTGAGGCCAGTAAGTGTATCTTTTCATCAGAGGATAGGTGAATGCTAGAGGCATTGATCCTAATGCAACAATTATTGTTAGGTAATTAAAGTTTAACAAAACCAAGAATGCAGTTATGCATAAAATAAGTGTATATAATAATCCCAAATTTACTGAAATCTTACCAGATGCAATGGGACGATTTTTTGTTCTAGCAACTCTTCTATCAAATTTTCTATCAACTATATCATTAACTATACATCCTGCAGATCTCATTAAAATTGACCCAAGTAAAAATAAAAATAAATAAAAAAGATAGATTTCAATATTTTTAGAAAAGTCAAAAGCAATAGTCAATCCCCATGCACAAGGCCAAAAAAGAAGCATATAACCTATTGGCCTCTTTAGTCTTGTTAATTCTATTAAAAGATTTAATTGGTTCATAATATTTTACTTGTAAATAACAAAGGCTAGTTTCATAATCAAATTGATTCGTATGAATATAGATTACACAGTCACAGCATTAATGTTTCCAGCAATTCCATTGCTTATGAGTATCTATAGTAATAGATTTCATTCACTTAGTAAGCTTATTAGAGAGCTTCATGATGAGCATGTTTATGAAAATCACGTTCCTCATGAATGGAAAAAACAATTTATAAACTTGAGTGGACGAATTACACTTTTGCGTTGGACTATCATGTTTGCTGCTTTTGGATTTTTGTTCAATATGATGACTGTGCTGGGTCTTTATTTAAATGAAATATTTATTGCTCGATTAATCTTTGGTTCTTGTTGTTTGTCTATGATTATTTCAATTCTTTTCTTCATTAGAGAAATTCATATCTCAACTAATGCGCTCAAACTGCATATGGCTGATATGGATGTAGATGTTAATTAGGAATAATAACCGCTGGTCCTAAAATTTTTCTGCCTTCTAAATCTTCATGAGCCTGAACAACTTGATCTAATTTATATTTTTTAAATATATTAATTTTAACTTTTCCAGAGCTAATTTTTTCAAACATTATTTTTGAAGCTTCGTCCAGCTCTTCTTTAGTTGATAGGTATTGTTGCATTGAAGGTCTTACAAGATACAACCCTTTTGGCTGTAACATTTTAGGAACATTAATATCAGACAATGGTCCTGAGGCATTTCCAAATGAAACCATCATTCCTCTTGTTGCCAAACATTCAATTGATCCATCTAAAGTGTTTTTACCTACGCCGTCATAAACTACTGGAACACCTTTACCATCTGTGATCTCTAAAACTTTTTTAGCAAAATCTTCTTTGTTATAATTGATTACATGATCGTAACCATTTTCTTTTGCTATATTTATTTTTTCATCTGATCCAACAGTTCCTATAACTTTACATCCTAAACTTTTAGCCCATTGCCCAAATATTTGCCCAACACCACCAGCTGCTGCATGATAGAGAATTGTTTGTCCTGATTTTACTGGAAATGTTTTATGTAATAAATAAAATGCAGTTAAACCTTTTGTCATCAAAGTTGCTGCCACTTCAAGATCAATACCTTCTGGAACTTTTACAAGATTTTTTGTTGGGTAATTTCTATGTGAAGAATAAGAGCCTAATGGAATACCAGCGTAGGAAATTTTATCTCCAACTTTAAAGTCTTTTACGTTTTCTCCAACTTCATTAATAACACCAGCACCTTCTAAACCTATACCACTTGGCATTTTTAAAGGATAAAGACCTGATCTATGGTAAGTATCTATATAATTAAGTCCAATAGCTTTTTGTTCGATTGTTACTTGATCAGGACCAGGTTTATCTAGTGTTATATCTTTAAGTTCTAAAACTTCAGGACCACCATTTTTATTAATTTCTACAGCTTTCATAATTTATTTTACAAACGTATCATTATGATAATCTTGAACTGCTTGCAAGATTTCAGCTTTAGTATTCATTACAAAAGGTCCACCTCTAGCAATTTCTTCATTAATTGGCTTTCCAGAAATCAGTAAAAATTTTGCATCTGACTTTGCTTTTACAGTTAAATCTTCACCTCTGGACAATAGTATTAAAGTACTATCTTTAACATCCTCATGCTTATTTTTGCCAATTTTGATTTCACCATTAATCAAATAAATAAAACTATTATGAGTAGATGGTAATTTAAAATTAAATTCTTTATCTTTATTTAGCTCAACATCAAAATAAACTGGCTCAACGTTATGACCTTTTACAGGGCCTTCAGCATTTTCAAATTTACCAGCTATGACTTTGACTTGTTTATCACCATCTTTATGAGTGCTCATTTTATTAGCATCAATATAAATATATTCAGGCTTACTCATCTTTAGTTTTGCAGGCATATTTACCCATAATTGAAAACCATGAAGCTTACCTTCTTTCATTGCTGGCATTTCGGAATGAATTATTCCACTACCTGTTTTCATCCACTGAACATCTCCTGCAGTCATTCTACCTTCACCACCAGTGCTATCTTTATGTTCAAAATCTCCAGCTAACATATAAGTAACTGTTTCAATTCCTCGATGAGGGTGGGGTGGAAAACCTGCAATATAATCCTCACTATTTTCTGATCCAAATTCATCTAACATTAAAAACGGATCAAAATAGTTCGGTTCAACACCAATGCTTCTTTTTAATTTAACACCAGCACCATCTGATGCTGAGATAGGGTCTATAATTTTACTTACTTCAATATTATTCATAGCTTAAAAGTAGTTAATAATTTTGTAATTTCAATGTTACTTTTTATTATGTGATCCATCACAAAAGGGCTGACCATCTGTTTGTTTGCATGCACAAAAAAACATTTTTTTAGTTTCTAATGCTTTGTATTGAAGAGGTTTAAATTCTGTACCACTATGTGATCCATCGCAGAATGGTTGTTTTTTTGAAAGTCCACATGCGCACCAGTAATAAGATTTATCTTTTTCAACTTCTACTGCAATTGGTCCATCTCCAGCTCTTTGTCCTTTAGTCATTTTTACCCTTTCGATTAATTTGACTAGCATCTAATACTTTGTTATGGATTACGCAAGAACGCAAAATAAACATACTAGTATATAAAAACATACCATGAAAAATTCAATAGAATGTCCAGCAGAAAGAGCAATTTACTTTTTAGGAGGTAAATGGAAAATTAGAATTTTATTTACTTTATACAATAATAAGAAAGTTAGATTTAATATTCTTAAGAGAGGTTTAAAAACTATAACTCAACAAATGTTATCTAAACAACTTAAAGAGCTAGAAACTGACGGCATTGTGAGTCGAAAAGTTCATCAATTAGTACCTCCAAAAGTAGAGTATTCACTAACTGAATTTGGCTTATCAGTAATTCCTATTCTAAAATCCTTTTCTGAATGGAATAGAAAAAACACAAGAACTATATCTTTAAGACTTAATAAAAACTTTGAAGAAAATAGAATTAGATAATATTAAGTAACTCTTTTAGATTTTTGATTTCATTTTGAGGTTTGTAATCAAGGTTATCAAAAATATTATTATTTCTATTTACCCAAATTGAATTATAACCATAATTTCCACCACCTGATACATCCCAAGTATTAGCACTTAAAAAGGCAACTTCATTTTTTTGAATTTTATATTTGTTAATTGGCATATCGTATACTTTAGAGTCTGGTTTATAAATACCAACTTCTTCTATTGAAAAAAAATCATCAAATAAATTATTTAAATTATTGCTTTTAACTAATTGATAAAGAAGGGTAGGTGTACCATTCGAAAGAATAGCAAGCTTTAAATCTTTTTCTTTAAGTAGTTTTAAAACTTCAGGCACTTCCTTAAATGGCGAAAGAATTTTATAAAGATCTAATAATTCATTTCTCATTGAATAATCTATTTCATAAGCTTTCATAGATTTGTCCAAACTATCTTCAGTGACTTGCCAAAAATCTTTATGTCTTTTCATTAGACTTCTAAGCCAGGTATATTCTAGCTGAGTAGTTCTCCAGTAATTTGCAAAACCTTCCCACTTATCACCAATTTTGTCTTTGCATTTCTCAGCAGCTGAATTCACATCAAATAAAGTTCCATATGCATCAAAAATTATTGCTTTAATATTTTTCATAATTAAACTTATCTTAATGAGTAATATTAGATTATTTTATCGTGAAAGTTTATCACTTAATTTAACAGCTACACTTGATAAATCACAATCTCATTACGTAAGTAAAGTTATGAGAATTAAAGAAAATGAAGTTTTTTCTTTATTCAATAGTAGTGGAGAGTGGGAGGCAAAAATATTGAAAATTTCAAAAAGTATTGTTGAATTTAATGTTACGAAACAATTAAGACAAAAAGAAAACTTCAAAGAGTTATGGTTAGCATTTTCACCTATCAAATCTAATTATTTTAATTTTATGATACAAAAAGCAACTGAGTTAGGTGTTACAAAATTTCTACCTATTATTTTTGATAGAACAATTGTTAGAAAGATTAATAAAGAGAGATTAGAAAAAGTTATAACAGAAGCCTCTGAACAATCTAATCGAATAAATGTTCCTGTTATTGAGCAACCACAAAATTTAGAAAATTTTTTAAAAAACGAAATGGACTTGATATTTACAGACTTAAATGCTTCTAATAATCAAATTGATCTTAAAAAGATAACAGCGAATCCCACATGCGTAATTATTGGACCTGAAGGAGATTTTTCAGAGGAAGAAAGACAAGAGATTCTTAAATTTAAAGGAGTTCAGCCAATTAAAATTAATGAAAACATTTTAAGGTCTGAAACGGCAGTAATTTCTGCTATATCGATCATAAATTATGCAATTAATTGATATTTTGTCGCTAAAAGTAAAGTGTATTTTTTTAAAAGACGATCTATATAGGGTAAAAAAATGAAAAAATTTATATATATATTTCTAACTTATTTTATTAGTTCAAACGCTTTAGCCAACCAGCCCAAAGACTGGCAACTAGGTTTTCAAGAAGCGGCTTCTTCTTCAATGAGAGATATAGTCAATTTTCATGACAAAATCTTATTACCAATCATAATTGCAATTAGTGTTTTTGTATTATTTTTGATGGTTTATGCATGTATTCGATTTAGAGCATCAAGAAATCCAAATCCATCTAAAACAACTCATAACGTAGCTGTAGAAGTTTTATGGACTTTAATTCCATGTTTAATTTTAATAGTGATGGCTGTTCCATCATTTAAAATTTTATACAAACAAGACACCATTCCAAAAGCAGACGTCACAGTGAAGGCAATTGGTTACCAGTGGTATTGGGGTTATGAATATCCAGATGAAAATATTATTTTTGAATCGTACATGATCGAGACAAAAGACTTAAAAGAAAATCAACCAAGATTATTAGCAGTTGACAATGAAGTGGTTATACCAGTTAATAAAGTGGTCAAAGTTTTGATTACTGCTAACGATGTTTTGCATGCTTGGGCACTTCCATCTTTTGGAGTTAAGAGAGATGCAGTTCCAGGAAGAATTAATGAAACATGGTTTAAAGCTGAAAAAGTTGGAACTTACTATGGACAATGTTCCGAGCTTTGCGGAATTAAACATGCCTTTATGCCAATCACTGTAAGAGTAGTTTCAGAAGAAGACTACGCAGAATGGTTGTCAGGAGCTAAAATAAAATTTGCAAAAGAGATTATAGAAGAAGATCAATTTAAAAAACTAGCGAGTAAATAATATGTATACACAAACTGCATCACACGACGATCATCATACACCAACTGGTTGGAAGCGTTGGGCTTATTCAACTAACCATAAAGATATTGGAACAATGTACCTAATCTTTGCTATTGTTGCAGGTGTTATAGGTACAGCGTTTTCAGTATTAATGAGAATGGAATTGATGCATCCAGGTGATGGAATTTTAGGTGGGAATTATCACTTATATAATGTGCTAGTTACTGGTCATGGGTTGATCATGATTTTCTTCATGGTGATGCCTGCAATGATCGGTGGATTTGGTAACTGGTTTGTTCCAATAATGATTGGTGCACCTGACATGGCTTTCCCAAGAATGAATAATATTTCATTCTGGTTATTACCTACTTCATTTATTTTATTAATATTGTCTATTTTTATGGATGGCCCTCCAGGTCAAACAGGAGTTGGTGGTGGATGGACTATTTATCCTCCTTTATCCTCTAAAGCTGGTCAACCAGGACCTGCAATGGACTTTGCAATTTTAAGTTTACACTTAGCAGGAGCTTCATCAATTTTAGGGGCTGTTAACTTTATAACGACAATCTTAAATATGAGAACTCCAGGAATGACACTGCATAAAATGCCTTTGTTTGCTTGGTCTATTTTAGTTACAGCATTCCTATTATTACTGTCACTACCAGTTTTAGCAGGTGCAATTACAATGCTACTAACTGACAGAAATTTTGGCACAGCCTTTTTTGATGCACAAACAGGAGGGGATCCAGTCCTCTTTCAACATTTATTTTGGTTCTTTGGTCACCCAGAAGTTTATATTTTAATTTTACCGGGTTTTGGAATGATCAGTCATATTGTTTCTACATTTTCTAAAAAACCAGTCTTTGGTTATTTAGGAATGGCTTATGCAATGGTTGCAATTGGTATTGTTGGTTTTGTTGTATGGGCTCACCACATGTACACAGTTGGTTTAAGTACAGATACTAAAGCTTACTTCTTGGCTGCTACGATGATTATTGCGGTTCCAACAGGAATTAAAATATTTTCATGGATAGCAACGATGTGGGGTGGATCCATCTCATTCAAAACACCTATGGTGTGGGCATTAGGTTTTATCTTTTTATTTACAGTTGGTGGAGTAACAGGAGTGGTTCTTGCAAATGCTGGTGTGGATACTGCAATGCATGACACGTATTATGTTGTTGCTCACTTCCATTACGTATTATCTCTGGGAGCAGTTTTTGCAATCTTTGCAGGTTTCTATTATTGGTTTGGTAAAATGTCTGGCTATGAGTATTCAGAGTGGCTAGGACAGTTACATTTCTGGTTAACTTTTATTGGAGTTAACTTAGTATTCTTTCCACAACACTTTTTAGGACTAGCTGGAATGCCAAGAAGATATGCTGATTATCCAGATGCTTTTGCCGGTTGGAATTATATTTCATCAATTGGATCGTATATATCTGTAATTGGTCTGGCGGTATTTTTTGTAAATCTTATTTGGGCTTTTTCTAAGAAAAAGGCTGCAGCTCAAAACCCATGGGGAGAAGGTGCTACAACGTTAGAATGGACAGTCCCATCGCCTCCAAATTTTCATACTTTTGAAGAATTACCTAAGTTTGAAGATGAAGAAGGTGTTGAAAAATCTACTAGTTAATAATTTTTTAGATTTTCAAACTGAGAATTAATGATTAAGTCTAAACTAAAAAATAGAAACTTAAGTCAGGAAGACGTTTTTAATTTTTCTGAACTTTTTAAACTAATGAAGCCACGAGTAATGTCATTAGTTATTTTTACTTGTGCCGTTGGTTTGTTGATGGCCCCAAACGTCGTTCCAACAAAAGATGCTATTATTGGAATTATACTAGTCTCAATTGGTGCTGGTGCTGCTGGTGCATTAAATATGTGGTATGAGTCTGATCTTGATGCGCTAATGACTAGAACCTGTTTAAGACCAATACCAACAGGAAAAGTTAATAGAAATCAAGCATTGGTTTTTGGAATTACACTTTCAATATTTTCAGTAATTGCTCTGGATTTTTTTGCTAATAGAATATCAGCAGGTTTATTGCTATTCACTATTTTATTTTATGTGCTTGTTTACACAATCTGGCTAAAGAGAAAAACACCCCAAAACATAGTTATTGGTGGCGCCGCAGGTGCTTTACCTCCAGTCATTGGCTGGACTATAGCTACAAATTCTCTTTCCTTAGAGCCAATAACATTTTTTTTAATAATTTTCTTTTGGACCCCATCTCATTTTTGGGCATTGAGCTTATACAAATCTGATGATTATAAAAAAGCTAAAATACCCATGCTTCCATTAACAAATGGAGTGGAAAGTACAAAATTAAATATATTTATATATTCACTAATTATGCTTCCAGTGATTGTTTTACCTTACTCAATTGGTTTTGTTAGTTTAGTATTTTTAATTCCATCTTTAATTCTAACTTTATATTATAATTATTTATGTTTTGAACTTTACAACTTTAAAAAGCATAAATTCAATGCAAAGAAAGCAAAAACTATATTTGGATATTCAATTTTATACTTATTTCTGATATATGTTCTTTTTTTAATAGATAAAATTTTATGATGACACCTGACAAAAAAACTAAGAAGAAAAATATTTTAACTGCAGTAGCGATATTAGTATTTATGGTTTTTCTATTTGTCTTTACTCTTTACAATGTAGGCGTTTTTGATAGGCAGTTATGATGAAAAAAAAAACCTTAACACCAGTTATATTAGGAGGAATTTTTTTCCTGATGCTTGGTCTTTCTTTTGCAGCAGTTCCACTTTATGACATGTTTTGTCGAATAACAGGGTTTGGCGGAACAACTCAAGTGTCTAAAGAAGCTCCAAATATTGTACTAGATAAAGTTGTAAGTGTTAGATTTGATACCAATGTAAATAATCTTACTTGGGATTTTAAAGCTAAATCGAATGTGATTGATGTTAAAGTTGGTCAAGTTAATAGAATAGAGTTTGAAGTTGAAAATTATGGTAATGACACGACTTATGGAGTGGCAAGTTTTAATGTTTCACCTGCAAGTTTTGGTAAATATTACAGCAAATTAGGTTGTTTTTGTTTTGAAAAACAAGCTCTTAAAGCTGGAGAAAAAGCTACTTATGTGATGACTTTTTATTTAGATCCCGAGCTTGTTAACGACCCGACTACAAAAAATTTAGAAGATGTAACTATGTCGTATACTTTTTTCTCGACAGATTACTATAAACAATCATAATCACGAAAATGTCAGCTGAAAAAAAACATGATTATCATTTAGTAGACCCAAGTCCTTGGCCTATCTATGTTTCATTCTCTTGCTTAGTATTAGCAATTGGAACAATTTATTATATGCATAATGATGTTTCTTGGGGAATGTATCTTGGTTTAGCTTTAGTATTTTATGGAGCTTACATGTGGTTTAGAGACGTTGTAATAGAAGCTGAGCATCAAGGTCACCACACTCCAGTTGTTCAAATTCATCATAGATATGGAATGACATTGTTTATTGCATCAGAGGTTATGTTCTTTGTTGCATGGTTTTGGGCATATTTCGATATAAGTTTATTTCCAAATGAATTTGTTGGAAACGTTTGGCCACCAAAAGATATAGAAACTTTTGATCCATGGGACATTCCATTAATCAATACATTAATTTTATTATTATCAGGAACAACTGTAACTTGGTCTCATCACGCTCTACTAGAAGGGGATAGAAAAAGCTTTATTCAAGGGTTGCTGCTAACAGTTATTCTTGGTTTTTGCTTTACATTACTTCAAGCTTACGAATACCATCATGCAACATTTGATTATTCTGGTCATATTTATGGGTCTGTTTTTTATATGGCAACGGGTTTTCATGGATTTCATGTTATCGTTGGAACTATATTTTTAGCAGTATGCTACGCTAGAGCTAAAAAAGGACATTTTACAAAAGACCATCACTTCGGATTTGAAGCAGCAGCATGGTATTGGCACTTTGTTGATGTTGTGTGGTTATTTTTATTTGCAGCTATATATATTTGGGGAAGTTAATAGTTAACTCTTGAAGCATAAGATTTTATTTTCAGTATTTGTCTATTTTATTATTCTTGTCTTGATTTCATTAGGATCATGGCAATTATATAGATTAAGTTGGAAACTAGATCTAATAAAACAGATTGAAGACTCATTAAGAAATAAACCAGTTGAATTATCTGAAGTTGACGAAAAAAACTTTTTAAGAGTAAAAACCTCTGGAGAAATTAATTTTCAAAAACAGATTTATTTATATAATTTAAATCAAAATGGCAAACCAGGGTTTGAGGTGATAAATCCTATCTTAATAAATAATAAAAATTATTTAATTAATAGAGGGTGGATACCGTTTGATAAAAAAAATGAATCTGAAATTAATTTAGTTAATCAAAAGAATATAATTGGAACCTTAAAAATACAATCAAAGGCAAATTCTTTTAAGCCTAAAAATGACATTAAAAAAAATTATTGGTTCACTTTGAATCGGAATGATATTTATAAATATACGGGAAAAAAATTTTCAAAATATATAATTTATTTAAATGGCAATTATAGTTTGCCAAAACCTAAAGTAGTGACTGCTAAAATTTCAAACAATCACAAAAAGTACGCAATTACTTGGTTTTCAATGGCGATTTCAATCCTTTTAATATATCTATATTTTAGAAAAAAAAATTATTAGATGGAATACATAAGCACAAGAAATAACAAAAAAACCTTTGAATTTAAGGATGTTTTTATAAAAGGTCTTGCAGATGATGGTGGTTTATTCATACCTAAATCTCTTCATAAAGTAGATATTAATGAACTTAGAGGCCTTGAGTACAACGATTTAGCAAAGAAAGTTATTTATCCGTTTATAGGCAGCTTCATGAGTGGAACAGACCTGGATAAAATTATTGATCAATCTTATTCAGTTTTTAGAAAAAAAAATGTTATCGATCTTATCAAAGTCGGTGACCGATCTGTGCTCGAATTATTTCATGGCCCAACTTTAGCTTTTAAAGATGTGGCAATGCAACTTTTGGGTAATTTTTATGAGTATTACCTTAATAACCAAAATGAAAAGCTAAATATTGTCGTAGCCACGTCAGGAGATACTGGGGCAGCAGCTATTGATGCGATCAAAGGTAAAAGTAATGTTAATATCTTTGTTCTACATCCTCATAATAGAGTGTCATCTGTTCAAAGAAAATTGATGACAACCGGCAAAGATAAAAACGTTTTTAACATTGCTGTGAATGGAAATTTTGATGATTGTCAAAATTTAGTAAAAACGATGTTTGCAGACAAAAATTTTTCAAATGATATCAAAATGTCAGGTGTAAATTCTATAAACTGGGCACGTATCATTGCTCAAAGTGTATATTATTTTTATAGCTATTTTTTAATAGAAGATGACAATCGTCCTATCAATTTTTCTGTACCAACAGGAAATTTTGGTGATGTATATGCTGGATATTTAGCTAAAAAAATGGGACTCCCAATTAACAAATTAATAGTAGCAACTAATCAGAATGACATTCTTCATAGAGCTATCTCAAATGGTTGCTATGAAGTGGAAAATGTATTTGAAACGTTATCACCTAGTATGGATATACAAGTTGCAAGTAATTTTGAAAGATTGCTTTATGACTTAAATGAAGGTGATGATTTGCAAACAATAGATGCAATGAAAAATATTAAAGAAAAAGGAAGATATATTATTAATCAAGAAAAATTAGATAAAATAAATGCTAATTTTTTATCGTCTAGAATGAGTGAGGAAGAAGTTTTAAAAACAATTAATATAGTTTATAAAAAATTTAATGTTGTATTAGATCCACATAGTGCAATTGGCTATGGTGCTTTTGATAAAATAAATTTAGATGGTAACAATATAGTTTTGGCAACAGCACATCCGTGTAAATTTCCTGATGCAATTAAAAAAGCTATAGATATAAAAGTAGATCTACCTAAAGAATTAATGCATGTTATGGATGAAAAAGAAAATTATGATATTATTGATAATGATGTTAAAAAAATTAAGCAACACATAAAAGAAAGAACTCTATGAATATAAAAGAAAATGATCAAATTCCTAATGTAGATATTTTTATTATGGAGAATGGAGAGCCCGTTAAAAAAAAAACTCAAGTACTTTTAAAAGATAAAAAAGCAGTTATTTTTGGTCTTCCAGGTGCATACACATCAGTATGTTCAACAAAACATCTTCCAGGATATGTGAATATGTTTGATAAATACAAGGAAAAAGGAATTAACTATATTATTTGTATTTCAGTTAATGATCCATTTGTAATGAGTGCGTGGGGTAAAGAGTATAATGCTGGTGATAAGATATTGATGATTGGAGATCCATTTTTAAATTTTACTAAAGCAATTGGAGCTGATGTAGATAAAAGTGAAAGAGGTCTAGGTATCAGATCAAACAGATATACGATGTTAGTTGATAATTTAAGGGTAGTTAAATTAGAAGAGGAGACAGATACAGGATCTTGTGAAGTATCTGCGGCTGAAAATTTTATTAAATTAGTCTAAATTTGCTGCATTTTTTGCCATTAAATCCACTTCTTCATTCATAGGATTGCCAGCATGAGCTTTTACCCAATTCCATTTAACATCTAAAGATTTATCTAAATTATATAACTCAACCCACAAATCTTTATTTTTAACATCTTCTTTTTTAGATGTTTGCCAATTATTAATAATCCACTTCTTTATCCACTCTGTTATTCCAAGTTTGACGTATTGAGAGTCTGTAAAAATAGTAATTTCTGAGCTAACACTTATTTCTTTTAACGCATTAATTGGAGCTAATAATTCCATCCTATTATTGGTTGTATTTTTTTCACTACCACTAATTTTTTTTATTTTTCCATCTTCATTAATTATTGCTGCCCAACCACCATTCCCAGGGTTTGTTAGACAAGAACCATCAGTATAAATTTCAATCATTAATTTAAATATTCTTTATAAGATCTTAAGTTGTTATGTGTGATAAGTTTTTGATAGTATTCATTGGGGTCTTTAATCTTTATCAATGCATTTTTAGGAGTATTTGAATAGTCATACAGTCTTGTTAAAAGATATCTCATTGCAGCTCCTCTACATAAGATATTTAATGATTTTTTTTCTTTTTGTGAAATTTTTTTAACACTCTCATAACCTTTTATTAATTTTTTGATTTTATTTTTATTTATCTCAAATTTTGAATTTTTATAATCAAAGCATAAAGCATTTATGCAAATAGCAATTTCATACATAAAGATATCATTCGCTGCAAAATAAAAATCAATTACTCCTGATAATTTATCTTTATTAAAAAAAATATTATCTATAAATAAATCACCATGTATTACCCCTGTCGGCAGTTTTGATGGCCAATTTTTTTTAATTTCTTTCAAATTATTTGTTAAAAATTTTTGTAAGTTAGAAAATTTTCTTGATTTAAACTTTATACTTTTTAATAAGGGTCCCAACTCTTTAATACCCATTGAATTTTTTCTAGATATTTTGATATTTTTCGTAATTTTATGAATATTTGCAATTACTTTGCCAATCTCATAACAATTTTTTAGATTTAATTTAATCTTATCTTTTCCATTTATAAATGAAACGATGCATGCTTTTTTATTTTTCAATTTTATTAAGTTTGAGCCATTTTTATTTATTAAAGGCTTTGGACAATTAATATTAGAGCTATTAAGTATTTCCATTAGATTCATAAAGAATGGTATTTCTTTATTCGAAACTCTCTTTTCAAAAATTGTTAAAATAAACTTATTTTTTTTGGTTTTTAATAAGTAATTTGTATTCTCTATCCCCTTTTTAATACCTTTGAAATGAGTAATTTTATCAATTTCAAATTGGTGATTAATTGAAACAATGTCCTTCTTGTTAATCTTTGTATAAACAGCCATTTAATTTAATTTTTTTGGGATCTTAAATACTACGTCTTCTTTAATTATTTCTACTTCATCTATCTTAATAGTAAATCTATTTTTTAAACTATTGATAAAATTATCTACTAATATTTCTGGAGCTGATGCTCCTGATGAAACACCAATTGTATTTATGTTTTGAATTTTATCATAAGGTATTTCACTTTCTGAATGGATTAGCATTGAATTTTCACAGCCAGATTTTTTGGCAACCTCTACTAGTCTCACTGAGTTTGAGGAATTTCTACTACCTATTATAAAAAACATGTCACAATTTTTAGCTATATTTTTAACAGCCATTTGTCTATTAGTTGTTGCATAACATATATCTTCTTTTTGAGGTTCACGTATATTCTCAAATCTGCTTTTCAAAATTTTAATAATTTCTTTTGTATCGTCCAGGGATAGGGTTGTCTGCGTAACAAAAGCGATTTTTTTATCATCAGAATTAACATAATTTTTTGCTTCTTCTTCATTTTGGATAAGATCAATTGATCCTATAGGTAATTGGCCCATAGTGCCTATTACTTCAGGGTGATTTTTATGACCAATTAAAATTATATGGTACCCAGCTTTATTTAAATTTTCAGCTTCTCTATGCACTTTTGAAACCAACGGACATGTTGCATCTATATAAGTCATTTTATAATTTTTAGCATCCTCTGGTATTTTTTTGGGTACTCCATGAGCTGAAAAAATAACTGGTCTTGACTTATCTTTTATTTCTTCAAGCTCCTCTACAAAAATAGCTCCTTTTTTTTTTAAATCATCAACAACAAATTTATTGTGAACTATTTCGTGTCTTACATAAACTGGCGCACCATACTTTTGAATTGATTTTTCTACAATTTCTATAGCTCTTTCAACACCTGCACAAAAACCACGAGGCGCAGATAATAATATTTTTAATTCTTTATTTTTCATTTTTTTCTAAAAAATATTCCAGCAATATATGCGGAAAGGTTAAAGACGCCAAACCTATAAATATTATTTTTAAAATTGCACTATCTAAGTTGTATGAATTTTTCAGCAGATACATCGCAATAAAAGAAAAAATACCTGTCAAAATTGTTAAAGGTAAAGCTTTTTTTATAAATAATCTAAATCCATTAACTACACTATTCGGATCAAGTTCGATAGCTAGTGAAATTGAATGTCTAATAGAATGTAAAAAACAGAAATAAACAGTAAAAGCTAGAAGGGGAGATAAATAGTAATTTAATATTAAAATTGAAAAATAATCTAAAAAAATTATAAATTTTTTCATTTCAAAATTCTTTAAGAAAAAAAAAATACTAGATAAGGTGCTACAGATTATTCCTATTTGAATTACTTTATTTGTCTCTATAAAATTTAAACTTAAATAAAACTTTTCATTATTAATTAATAATAATTTGAAAATAGCTATAGTTTCTTGAAAGTGAAAAAACAAAGGAGCAAGTATAATTAAAAATCCTTTTAAAAAATAAAGTATTTGAGTGAAATAAGAACTATCATTAATCAAAAATTGCGTATCCTCTTTACCAAAGTGGTAAGAGGCGATTATTAAAAAAATAATTAAAGTTATTGATGGCAATAGCATCCAAGTTGTTATGACTGTTGTCGAGATTAAAATATAAGCAATATAGAATATATAATTTGATTTTATATTAAACAACTTAAGCAGTTTTTTTCCTTTTATATGATCTAATGAACCATGGGAAACACCTATAATTAAAATTAAAAGTAAACAGAAAATTGTTGAGATACTTAAATTACTATATTTAAAAATTAAAAAACAAAAAATATTTATAGTAATAAAAAAAATAAATGAGTGATTTAGATTTATTTTTTTTATCTTATCGCTCATATCAAATTAATTCTTTTAAAAATTTCCATTTAGGCATTTTTAGAATAACTTCTAAATCTTCAAAAAAACTACTTTTATTTGATAGAAAATTAATAGCTGTTTTAGGCTTTGAATTAAAAACCTTGAAAAATATATTACCCATTTCAGTGGAATTATTTTTAAGAACTCTTAATAAGACTTTATCTAAAAAATCATATTTTGAATTAATTTTAAATAAATTCATTTTTTTTATATTTTCTATGTTTTCTCTTATATATCTGCTCTGTTCTTGAATATTTAGGAAGGTATAACCTGTACTTAATCTAGTCATGCCTCCCGCTGAACCTATATATGTTTCATTTAAGTTATTTTCATTTCTTTGTCTAAAAAGTGGGATTGCACCAGTTTCTTTATAATTAATTTTACAGTTTCTGATATTTAAATGTTCACTCAAATAATTATCAATCTGTTCATCATAATCTTTAAGTGTTTCATCACTAAGTTCGGATATCCATGTAGTTTCAACTAATGCAGTTCTTTTAGTGAATGGTAGTGTATAAAAAAAATGCACTTTGTTTCTTTGATCACAAGCAAAGTCCATCAAATTGAATATTTTATCATCAAAAAAGTCTTTATCAGTTTCTATTTCAACTCCACAAAAATGCTGCCACAACTCTCTCTGTTTGTTTTCAAAATTAGGCACACTATTAAATACAATTGAATTTGATTTATCTAATTCATTAATATTTTTAAAAAAGTGAATATTTTTA
>CABXEK010000021.1 GCA_902511185.1 uncultured Pelagibacteraceae bacterium
AAAAATAAAGTTAATACAGAAAGAATAGAATAAGCCATAAAAGATTGAGCAATGACATAAGGGCCCCATCCTTTAGAAGTTTGCACAAAAGATTGAAACACAGCAAAACCAGTAAAAATCCATGGCATAGCTAACATATTAAAACTAATAATATAAAATCTGTAATCTTTTATTACTTCTCTTCTCTTCCATTGTTTTATTTCAATCTCTCTAATATTTTCATTATTTGTTTCTCTTGATTCTAAATTTAAATTTTTAATTAATAAAAAAGATGCAATAGGTAAAATAATTAAAACTGTTACTGAAAATATAAGCCAAAGATTTTGCCAACCTATAAATGTTAATAAATAAACCATTAAAACAGGCATAATAAATTCTGCAGAGGAAAGACCAAACCAACTTATACTTAAAGCTCTACCTCTAGTTCGAGTAAAGTATCTTGAAATTGTTGTTGATGCTGTGTGAGACATCATTCCCTGTCCAGAAAATCTCATCAAAAAAATTGCAATAAAAAGCAATAAAACTGAAGAAACTTTTGAAAAGAAAAAACATGCAAAGGATAAAAGAATAGTTACAAAAAAAGCAAATTTAAAAATATTTACATCATCTATTTTCTTTCCAACCCAAATTAATAAAAGACTACTACACAAAGTAGCAGAAGCATAAATTGAGCCAAATTGTCCATGAGTAATAGATAGCGCATCTCTAATACTGGAATTAAATAGCCCTAAAAAATAACTCTGTCCAAAGCTAGAAAAAAATGTAAAAATAAATCCAAATAGAATTACTTTAAACTTCAAACTATTAAACATAGGAAATAAAAATTATGTCTTGTAATGTTACTTTCATAGGTCTTGGTGTCATGGGTTATCCAATGGCTGGTTATATATCAAAAGCTGGTCACAATGTAACTGTTTATAATAGAACAGCTGCTAAAGCTGATAAATGGATTAAAGAATATAAAGGCACAAAAGCAGATACTCCTGCAAAAGCTGCTGAAGGTGCTGACTTTATTTTTACCTGTGTTGGAAATGATAATGATTTAAGAGAAGTATCCTTAGGAGAGAATGGATTATTTAATACTGCTAAAAAAGGTTGTGTTTATGTTGATAACTCAACTGTGTCAGCAGAGATATCTAGAGAATTATATAAATCTGCAAAAGATAAAGGATTTGATTTTTTAGATGCGCCTATCTCAGGTGGTCAAGCAGGGGCTGAGGGTGGAATACTAACTGTCATGGTTGGTGGTGATGAAGATGTATTTAAAAAAGCTGAACCTGTAATTGATTGCTATAGCCGTAAAGTAAAATTAATTGGTAAATCAGGAAGTGGTCAATTAACTAAAATGATGAACCAAATGTGTATAGCAGGTGCTGTACAAGGTTTATCAGAAGCTATAAACTTTGGAATTAATGCTGGCTTAGATATGGATATTGTAATGGAGACTATATCTAAAGGTGCCGCTCAATCTTGGCAAATGGAAAATAGATATAGAACTATGACGGATGATAAATTTGATTATGGTTTTGCTGTTGATTGGATGAGAAAAGATTTGGCAATTGTTATTGAAGAAGCAAAAAAAAATGGCTCACCAGTTCCAATTACAGAACTTATTGATGGATACTATGCCAAGGTTCAGGAAATGGGTGGTAACCGTTGGGATAGCTCAAGCTTGATTGCTCTATTAAAAAAGAAAAAATAAAATTTGTGACTGACACAGTTCCTTTCTACGAGGATTTCGCTGAGATCAAAAAGAAAATTTGGTCAATGTTAACTAATGCAGTTAAAGATAGAAGTTCACCCTTTAGAATACCTGTTTTTATATGTGGAAATCAATCTGATTTTGATGGACGAATAGTAGTTCTTAGAAAAGCTGATGAAGCAAATAATCTTTTACAATACCATAGTGATATCAGATCAGATAAAATTGCAAAATTAAAAAATAATAAAAATGCTGCAATGTTATTCTATGACAAAGAAGAAAAGATACAAGTAAGACTTAAAGTAGAATGCACTGTTAATCATGAAAATGAAAATACAAAAGAGTCTTGGTCAAACACACAACATATATCTAGGAAATGTTATTTAGTAGACAATGGACCAGGAACAGAAAGTGATATACCAACATCAGGAGTAAAGCCTGAGCTTGATAATTTTGATTATACAAAAGAACAAAGTGAAGAAGGCTATAAAAACTTTACTGTTATTCAGTGTAAAATTAGATCTATTGAATGGCTTTATTTAGCGGCTAAAGGTCATCGTAGAGCTAAATTTGATATAGAAAATAATAGAGAAAACTGGTTAGTTCCGTAAATAAATCTTTATTTTAAATTACTAAATTATTATAAAAGGTATATGAAAAAAATTATTGGTAATCCAAATTCATATAATAAAAATTTAATTGAATTAATCAAAAAAACTAAAATTAATAATTTTTATTTAAAAAATCAAAAAGATTTCAGAGACAGAATATTAAATGAAATAGATCAAAATGATCACGTTTTAGATATTGGTATGGCTATGAGAGATAGACATAAAAAAGTTAAATCAAAAATTTTAGAAACTTTAGATGTAAATGATTTTGGTGAATATCCAGATATTATTTGTGACATTTGCTCAGATATAAGTGGATTAGAAAATAAATATAATAAAATTATTTGTATAGCTATTCTTGAGCATGTTTATGATCCATTTTCAGCAGTAGCCAATTTAAAAAGAATGCTAAAAAATGATGGTGTTATTTATGGTTATGTTCCTTATCTATTTCATTACCACGCACCTAATGATTTAAAATTCCAAGATTACTTTAGATTTTCTAAAGATGCTCTTGCTTATTTATTTAGAGAATTTAATGATGTTGAGCTATTTCCAGTAAGAGGAAGAATTTCTACGCCACTAAATATAATGTTTGCTGGTAGATGGAAAAAATATGCTGAAAAAACAAGTATCAATATACTTCTTGATAAGTTTGTTAGTGATGAGAAAAATACTAAACAATGTAGCGGTTTTAATTTTATTATTAAAAAATAGATTTAGAGTACTTCTTCCAATTATCTTGATAATGCTTTGTGTTTTCTAACACCGATTGTTTTTCTTCTTCAGTTACTTCTCTAATAACTTTACCTGGTGAACCAACCACAAGTGAGTTATCTGGTATTACCTTGTTTTCAGTAATTAATGTATTAGCTCCAATAATGCAGTTTTTTCCAATCATAGCATTATTAAGTATAACCGCACCAATCCCAATTAAACTATTGTCCCCTATTGTGCATCCATGAAGCATTACTAAATGTCCAACAGTTACATCTTTTCCAACTTTTAAAGGACAGCCGGGATCAGTATGTAAAACACTTCCGTCTTGAATATTTGACCCCTCACCTATACGGATGTTTTCAATATCTCCTCTTAAAACTGCATTAAACCAAATGCTTGAGTTTTTTTCTAAAGTAACGTCCCCTATTATAGTTGCATTAGGAGCCACCCAATTTTCGCCTGAGTTTTTTGGTTTTTTATCTTTTAAATCGTAGAACATAATTTATATATTATTACAGTATGCCAGTTCAAACTCCAATATGTGATTTTGGTAAAAAAGCTTTACCATTCGAATTAAAATCCACAGATAATAAAATTATTTCTCTAAGTGATATCAGGGGAGAAAATGGAACTTTAGTAATGTTTATTTGTAATCACTGTCCTTATGTAAAAGCTATTACAAAAGATATTGTTGAAGATTATAAAGAATTAAAAAAAATTGGAATTAATTCCGTAGCCATATGTTCAAACGATCATATTAATTATCCAGAAGATTCATTTGATAATATGATAAAATTTTCAAGTGATAATCATTTTAATTTTCCATATCTACAAGACGAAACACAAAAAATAGCTAAAGCCTATGATGCAGTGTGTACTCCTGATTTTTTTGGTTATAATAAAGATTTAGAACTTCAGTACAGAGGTAGAATGAGAGAATTAAAAAACCTATTGCCAGTTAAAGAAGGTAAAAGTGATTTATTAAAAGCTATGAAACAAGTTGCTGAAACTAATAAAGGTCCAGAAGATCAAATACCAAGTGCCGGATGTAGTATTAAATGGAAGTATGATTAATGTATTTAATAGTAACTAGATCTTTTCCACCTGAAGTTGGTGGTATGCAAAGCTTAGTGTGGGGCTTAACGAAAGAGCTATCTAAAAACTATATGATCAAAGTCTTTGCAGATTATATTGAAGGTCATAAAGACTTTGATGAACAAGCTTCATTTTCAATTGAAAGAGTTGGTGGTATTAAATTATTACGAAAATATAGAAAAGCTCAATTAATTAATGAATTTATCAAAGAAAATAAAATTGAGGGTATAATTGGTGATCACTGGAAAAGCTTAGAACTTATTAAATCAAACAAAAAGAAATATTGCTTAATACATAGTAAAGAAATTAATCACCTAAAAGGAACAAATTTAAATAAACGTGTATTAAATGTTTTAAACAATGTTGAAAAAGTAATTGCTAATTCAGAATATACAAAAAATTTAGCGATCGATTGTGGTGTAAATCAAAATCAAATTATAGTTATTAATCCAGGCATAGATGCTGCTAAAGAATTAGATAAAAAATCTTTAGATAAAGTAGAAAGTTTACTGAAAGTAAAATCACCAAGATTAATTACTGTTTCAAGATTTGATAAAAGAAAAAACCATGAAAAAATTGTAATGGCTCTAAGAAATCTTAAACAAATTTATCCTGATATAGTCTATATTTGTGTTGGTTATGGAGATGAGGAAGAAAACATTAAAAAATTAGTCAAAGAATTAGATTTAGAGGGTCAGGTTATGTTCTTTAGTGATATCAGTAATGAACTAAAAAATGCTTTGGTTGCTAAATCAAATATTTTTGTTATGCCTTCAATTATTCACAAAAAGTCTGTTGAAGGATTTGGAATTGCTTATGTTGAGGCTGCACAATATGGAATTCCATCAATTGGTGGAAAAGATGGTGGTGCAGCTGATGCAATTGAACATAAAAAAACTGGATTAATTTGTGATGGAAATAATTTAGATGATATTTATTCATCCATAAGTTCAATGCTAGAAAATAAAAAATATTTAGAATATGGAAAGGGCGCTAAAGATAACGTCTCAAAATTCTATTGGCCTAATATTATTGAGAAATATAAAGATACTTTAAACTAAGATTGTTTATATTTTAGTTATACTTATATTCATTTATTAATGTCCAATAATAAATTAGCTATTTTTTTAATCATCACCTCTGTCTTTTTTGGAACTGTTATGCTTTCATTTTTAAAGATAGCTCAAGAAGATGTTAATGTTTATGTAGCTGGTTTTTTTAGATTTTTTTTAGGTTTGGTTATTATTTTACCCTACATAATAAAGAAAAAAGATTCAGTACTTAAAACAACTCATCTTAGACAGCATTTCTTAAGAGCAATACTTGGATTGCCTGCAATGCTTTTATATTTTTCTGCTTTAGTGTTACTTCCAATTGAAAAACTTACAGCAATATCTTTTGTAGTTCCTTTGATCGTAACAATACTTGCGGTATTTTTTTTAGGGGAAAAAATTTATATTTATAGAACTTTAGCTCTAATACTTGGTTTCAGTGGAATGTTGGTAATTATTCGACCTGGTTTTGTAGATATATCTATTGGAGTTTATATGGTTTTATTTTCAGCGTTACTTTGGTCAATTAATATAATTATAACTAAAAAAATTTCTAAAAATGATAGTGCAATCACTATTCTAGCTTATCAATCTATTTTCATGAGCTTACTAAGTTTTTTTATTGTTATATTTTTTTGGGAAATGCCAAGTTTAAAAACATTCATTTTTCTGATCTTAGCTTCTATGTGTGGAACTGTTTTGCATTTGACGCTTAATCATGCGTTTAAATTAGTTGATGTAAGTATGACCCAACCTTACTCATTTTTAAACTTAGTTTTTGCTTCTATTATTGGATATTTTGTATTTGATGAAATTCCAGATCTGTATACTTGGATTGGTGCTCTTATAATATTTACTGGTGTACTTATTATTTCTTATAGAGAAATGAAGTTAGATAAAGAAATAATTAGAAAAAGAGTAGATATTAAGAATTAGTTTTTATACTTTTCTCAGTTCCAATAATTTTAAAAGTATTAAAAAATTTTAAGAACTAAAGTTTTTTATATTTTAGATAAATTTTAGCTTTTTCAAGATCTTCTTTGTTATCTACAGCTAAGGATTTATTAGACATTTTAATCATTTTAACTTTATATCCTTGCTCAATAAATCTTAAAATCTCAATATCCTCAAAAGACTCTATTGGTGTTTTGTTTTTAGTTTTAGAAAAATCAAATAATGCCTTTCTTGGAAAAGAATATGCACAAACCTGCCTCCAAGCTTTTTTAAACTCTAGTGCTTTGTTTGATGGAATGGGGCCTCTTGACATGTAAAGAAGATAACCTTTTTTATCAAAAACTACTTTTGGAATTGATGAGCTAAAAAATAATTTTTTATCCTTAATCTCAGTATAACCGTTAATTATTTCCTTAGGTTTTTTTTCAGCTTGCTTAATCAATAATTCCAAATCATTTGGATTAAAGAAAGGTTCATCTCCTTGAACATTAATATAAAAGCTACATTTAATTTTTTTTGCAACCTCAGCAACCCTATCTGTTCCTGTTAAACATTTACTTGATGTGATTAAAGATTTTATTTTATATTCGTCACAAACTTCTTTTATCTTTAAATTATCTGTAGCAACAATTATCTTATCTTTACTGACCACCTTTTTGCATTGATTGTAGGTTCTTACTATCATAGGTAAACCTCCAATTTTTGCTAAAGGTTTTCCTGGCAGTCTTTTGGATTGATATCTGGCAGGTATTACAATTAAATATTTCATAAAATGATTTTAAGAACTAGTTTATTATTAAATTGATTTCAACCTCTCAAATACTTTTTCAGCAGATAGGTTTTGCAAATCAGTTACTTGAATTGCTTTAAAATTTTCTCTCTCAATACTCACTTTAAAAGGAGTTGTATGAGATCCAAATAGAGCAATTCCTTTTGATCCTAAGTGGGCTGTCATATGAGCAGGTCCTGTATCATTTGCAACGACAAATGAACTATCTTTAATTAATGCAGCTAATTGTGAAATATCTAAAGCTTTACCATTATCTAAAACACAAAGTGCATTAATAGTTGATGCATCTTTAATTTCTCCTGGTCCAGGCGCAATAACTACTTTAAATTTATTTTTTAATTTTTCATTAATCATATTAATTAATTCATTATAATAAGGCCATTTCTTAGAAGTTAAATGAGGTGAACAAAAAGGAAAAAGAACAATATATTTTTCTAATTGATAGTAATTTTTTATTTGAGATATATCTGATGGGCTCCATGAAAAATCGGGGCTTAAAGTATGATTAGTATTAATTCCAGAGTTTTTTAACTGATGATCAAATCTAGATAAAACTGAATCTTTATCAAAATCTTCTTTTGTAGTTCCTTCAGGCAATGTGGTTTCAGTAGAAGACCAGATGTCTTTTGATGCATTTGGAAATAGAATTCTTTTATAGAAAGCTGTTCTGCTTGAGTTTTGTAGATCATAAACTTTTGAAAAATTGTATTTTTTAATATTTTTCATCAATGAATATAAGTAGATAAGATTATATCTTGGTAATCTCTTGTCCAAAATAACATCAGAAATATGTGGATTTTTTTTAAATAAATCGAAATATGATTTTGTAGTTAATAAGTGAATTTGATCATCTTTGTGATTTTCAGAAATATCTTGAATTGCGCCACATGCTTGGGCTATATCCCCTAAAGAACCATGTTTGATGATTAAAATATTAGACATATTTATAACAACTTAGCATAGTATAAAATTTTATGAATAAAATTATAGTTGAAGTCTCAATAGGTGAATTATTAGATAAAATTTCTATACTAGAAATTAAACAAGAAAAAATTAAGGATCCTGAAAAATTAAAATTCATATCTGACGAACATGCTGTTTTAAAAGATCAATTAAACAAAAATGTAAAATCAAATGATAAAATTAAAAAATTATTTCAATCTCTTAAAGAAATTAACGCTAAACTCTGGATTATTGAAGATGATAAAAGATTATGTGAAAAAGAAAAAGATTTTACTGAAAAATTTATTAAACTTTCAAGAGATGTTCATTTTTTAAATGATGATAGAGCTAAAATAAAATTAGAAATAAACAACCTTACAGGTTCAAAAATTAAAGAAATTAAAGAATATACTAGCTACTAAAAATTTTAGGAAACCAATCCTCACGCATAATATCGCCAGACTTTAAATTTATTCCGTCAAAAGGAGGTGAAGTAGGTCCGCCTCTATCAATATATCTAACATCACTACCAATAAATCTCATAGAAAATGCCCTTCGTGAATTTAAAGTTTTATTACCAGTAGAACCATGAACTGTCTTAAAATTAAATAATACTGCATCTCCTAAATTTAACTCAGGTATCAAAATATCATGATCGACATTATCTATTTTAGGCATATCCATAAAGTGACTATTATCTTTATACCACGATTGATCATTAGACCATTTTGTAGGTCGAATTAACTTGGGCCATTTGTGTGAGCCTAATATTAATTGGAGATTATTTTCTTTATCAACTTCATCTAACGGTATCCAAAAACTTCCTGTGTTATTACCATTGACACAATAATAAGGCATATCTTGATGCCATGGTGTTTCTTTATTTGTTCCAGAATCTTTAATAAAAATATGATCATGAAAAATCTGAGTAGATTTAGAATTAGTTGCTTCAGCAACAATCTGCGCACCTGGTGAATTAAATATGCAATCTTTAAATTCTTTTATTCTTTCCCAATTACAATAATCTTCAAAAAATCTACCTTGATTGTTATTTACATTTTCTCTTCCATGTCTACTCGGCTTGTCTAAAACTTTCTGAAATCCTGTTCTTAAGGGTTCTATCCAATCTTTAAAAACACCTTTAACAATTATTGCTCCAAGATTTTGGTAATCATCAATTTGTTTTTTTGATAGAAACATTTAACTTTTTATTGGAAGCTATATTTTTTCTCTAAATATTTAATCAAATTATGAATTAAAAAAGTCATAAATAAGTAAATTCCACCTGCAACTATAAATACTTCAATTGGTTTAAAAGTTGTCGAAATGATATATTTAGCAACTCCCGTTAGATCCATCAAGGTAACCGTGCTTGCTAATGATGTTCCTTTCATCATCAAGATTATTTCATTTCCATATGCGGGTAATGATTGTCTGATTGCAATTGGTATTTGAATTTTATAAAAAATTATTCTATTTGATATCCCTAAACTTTTTCCAGCTTCAATCATGCCTGGCTTAATTGTCTGAAATGCTGATCTTAAAATCTCAGATGTATAAGCACCCGTATTTAAAGCAAAAGCTATGATTGCACACCAATATGGTTCTTTTAAAATAACCCACATAAAAGTTGATCGCAAATATTCAATCTGACCTAATCCAAAATAAATAATAAAAATTTGAACTAATAGTGGTGTTCCTCTAAAAACATATGAATATCCATATGCGAATTGATTAACAAAGATATTTTTATTCATCCTTAAAATTGCAAAAAATAAACCTAGAAACATTCCAATTATCAAAGAAACAGAAAGAAGTTTTAATGTGATTACAGTTGCACTTAGCAACTTTGGAAAACTAGTAATCATTAAATCAAAATCCACTAATACCCCCTACTATATTTTGCTTCTAATCTATTGATTAGTTTCATACTTAGATAGGTAAGTAATAAATATAAAACTGCTGCAAAAGAATAAAAGAATAGTGGATCTCTAGTAGATCCTGCTGCAATATATGATTGTCTCATTATCTCTACTAAACCAGTAACTGAAATTAACGATGTATCTTTTAAAGTAATCTGCCAAACATTGCTTAAGTTAGGAATGGCTAGTCTTAACATTTGAGGTAATATTATTTTGTAAAACTGTGCAAACTTACTAACACCTAAAACTTTAGCAGCTTCAAACTGACCTTTGTCTATTGATTGAATTGCTCCTCTAAATACTTCGGTTGAATAAGCACCTGAAATTATTCCAATTGCCATGGAGCCAGTTATAAAAGCATTTATTTCAATATATTCAAAATATCCAAAAATTGATGCCACATACATAATTACACCACTCCCCCCAAAAAAGAAAAGGTAAATTACTAAAAGCTCTGGTACACCTCGAATAACTGTTGTGTAAAAATTTCCAATTAGATTTAAAGATTTAAATTTTGATAATTTAAGCGGAGTAAAGATTAGGGCAAATAAAAAACCTATTAACATTGCTGTAACTGAAACAGCAATGGTCATTAGGGTTGCATAAAATAATTCATCACCCCAACCAGTTTTACCAAATGCAAGAAGTTCCATATAGACTGGCGACTATATATTATAGTCGCCAAATCTGAAATTAATTACATAGAAGCGTCGAAACCAAAGTGCTTTATAGCAAGTTTGCTAATAATTCCTTGTTTTCTAGCTTTATCAATTGCTTTGTTGAAGTCTTTTAGAAGTTTAGCGTCTCTTTTTCCGATCGCATCATCTCCACCTTGTCTAATACCAACGCCAACACCGTTACCAAATGCACCACCCGAAAAAGTTGGTCCAACTAATGTAACTGGTTTGCCTGATTTATCAGCATAGTCTGTAAATGCAACTGCTGCAGCTAATGCAACATCACATCTTCCAGATGTCAAATCTAAGTTTACTTCATCTTGAGTTTTGTAAGTTCTTACATTTACACTTCCAACATCACCAGACTCTAAAAAGTTTTGGTGAATTGTTCCTGTTTGGGTGCAAACAGTCTTTCCAGCAAGTGCACCTGTTAAAGTTTTAAGAGCTTTTTTAACATCTGATCCACCTAAAGTTAAATTAATACCCTCTGGAGTATTCATGCCTTCTAAACTTGAACCTTTCATTACTGCAAGTGATGCTACTTCATCGGCATAACCTTGAGAAAAAGTAATGGTTTTTTGTCTTTCAGCTGTAATCGACATTCCAGCCATGATAGCATCAAACTTTCTCATCAATAAAGCTGGGATCATTCCATCCCAATCTTGTTCAACTATAGTGCACTCATGTTTCATAATTGCACAAAGTTCTTGAGCTAACTCAACCTCAAAACCTATAAGATTACCTGAAGCATCTTTAGAGTTCCATGGAGGATAAGCACCTTCAGTTCCAATTTTTATTTTATCAGCGTTAACATTTCCGATGACTAATAAAGAAGCAAGAACTGTTAAAATAGTTTTCTTAAATATATTCATTATTTTCTCCTTTAAATTAGAGTAATTATTTCACAGATTTATTAATTAAAAAAGAAAAATTAATGATTTATTGACGACGAAAAATTCCAAGAGCAATCAAAACTAGGTATATAAACTCTAGATAATTTAGTATTTCCAAAATGATGGTTGAATACATTTAGCCAACTATCAACTTGCTTAGGTTTTTTGTCCTGACTGCCTACTTGAGCAGTAATCACACCTTTTGGTTTTAAAATTCTAATCATTGAGTCCATGTTTTTAGCAGCAAGATCTATACAAAACTGATCATCATTGAGGTCAACAAAAATATGATCATAAGTATCATCTTCTACAGATTTAATACTTTCAAAGGCATCTCCCCAAACACATTTTACAGAATTTTTTTCAGTAGCCTTTTTACCTATGTCTCCAAGATGTTTGTTGCAAACATCAACCACTTCTGGATCTAGCTCAAACCAGTCTACAAAATTAAAATCTTTAGAAATACATTCTCTTGCAACACCGCCGTCTCCACCACCAATAATTGCAGCTCTTTCATTATTGTTATTTAAATTTAACCCAACGCCAACAAATGTAGAGCTATATAAATGCTCATCAGTGGCAGCAACTTGTATTTCTCCATCAATAAATAATGACTTACCAAACTGTTCTAATTCTAAAACCTCAATATGTTGTCCAACTTTAGATTTAAAATCTTCAAGAACATCATTTACTACATATGATTTTTGTAATCCTGGTGAACTATAAATATCGTGGTAGAGTGATTTAGTATCTCTATTAAATTCTTTTTTAACAATTCTTTTGTGAGTAAATTCTTTTTTTATTATATTAATAGCAACTGATGGGTTAATTTTTCCACAAGTAAAAAAATCAAAACTAATTATTCCTTTTTCTGGAAATGTATGAAAGCTAATATGGCTTTCAGCTAAAAGTGCCAAAATTGTAAAACCTTGTGGCTCAAATTTATATTTAGATATATTTAAAATTGTAACTTTTGCAGCTTTTGCGATTTCATGAATTACTTTTTCAAATACTAGAGGATCATATTCCTTTGTTGTACCAATAATATCTAGAATAATATGTTCACCAACTTTAGTCATAAAGATTATATTAAAAATTTCTTATTATAGATATTGACATCATTTTCAACGAAAATAATATAATTGTTAATTAAATTTCCTCAATTTTTTTTTGAAAGAGTTTTGCGCCATTTTTACAATTTTCAATCCAATCTGAAGTAGCATTTTCATCTGCATTATCTGAAATAAACTTAAAACATCTAAATTTTATATTTTCTAATTTACAAACTTTGGCTATAGCATAAGCTTCCATATCAACTACGTCTACATTCATTTCAATTTTTTTTGTTACAAAACTATCTCCACTACCACAAGACAAACCTTCATCAGAATTAATAATTTCATTAATATTATCAAACGGTGTTTCTCCTAATTTAAGATTTAATATTCCTCTTGCATCCATATCTCTTTGGTAAAATTTTGTACACTCAACTAATCCCGATATATCTTTTTTGATAGCCCCAGCGGTACCATAATTTATTATTTCGGTAGGCTTAAACCTATGAATTAGTTTATTAAGATTATAAGTTGCATTAATTTTACCTACACCAATATGTTGAAAAAAATTTAATCCTGGAGTTTCTTCTTTTAAAGCAGCAACAAATAATTTATTCATAAAATGAGAATTTATTAATATATTATAGATCTATTAAAATATGAAAACTTTTTTTAAGATTGAAAAAAAAATTTTTTACCTCGCAATAATTATTTTTTTTGGTTCATTTCTTAGAGGATATAACATTAATTTTAATGATTTCTGGTCAGATGAAATGGTTAGTTTCTATCTGTCAAATCCAGATAATAGTTTTATAGAGTCCATTAAACTAATTTTCAAAATTAATTTAATGGTAACGTTTGAAGTTATCTTGAAATACTTTCATTTAATATTTGGTTATGACATTTATGTTTCAAGATACTTAAATTTGATTTTAAGCACTTTATCAATTTTATATTTTTACAAATTAATTAAAAATAATAGTAATAATAAAATTGCTATTTTAGGAATTTTATTATTATCACTAAATATTTTTCATATCAGATATGCTATGGAACTGAGATCGTACACTTTATCATTTCTGATGGTAATTGTTTTTTTAAATTTAATTTTTAAACAGGGACAAATTAGAAAAAAAATAAATTTTGTTAGATCATTAAAAATTTATACAGTTTCTATATTAATGCTCTTTAGTCATGCATTTACTATATTGGTGCCATTATCATTAAATGCATTTATATTTTTTAAATATATTTACAAAAGAAATTTAGAAAAAAGTGAATGGTTTATCTTTATAACAAATATTATTACTTCAGCTATTTTTTTATTCATTTATATTCAAAATATAACACATACGCCTTCTTGGATACCTCAACTAAAATCTTCTTTTTATACAAATTATTTTTTTTCAAATTTTTTTGGTTCTAGATTAATTGGTGGGGTATATTTGATAGTTTTGATTTACTTATGTTCAGCATTTATTAAAAAGATATTTAAAGAAATGAATATTAATTTTTTTTTCTTAATATTAATTTTTTTAACTTATTCAATTACAATCCTTTATGGTTATCTTCTTGAGCCTATACTAATTCCAAGATATATAATTTTTATTCTTATTCCTGTTTTATTTCTTATCAGTAACCTTGTTTTCAATATAAAAAGCCAGATATTAAAATTTACTATTTTAATAATTTTAATTTTACCTACTTTTTTAAATCATTTTACTGAAAATACTTTTAAACAATTTTATACAAAAATTTATCCATCAAAACCTGAAATTAAAAAAATGTTTTTGTACATGAAAAAAATGAATTTATTAAATTATTCTTTTCTTATTAATGATAATAATCAATTATTACTTAATAATATAGACCCCTACAAAAATTATTCAGAAAAATATTCAATTAAAATTAGTCAGAATTTTAAATATATAAACTATAAAAATGCAAAAAAATTACCTGAAAATTTTTGGTTAATATATATAACTGATGTAACTAATGAAAAATTTAAAAAACCAAAACAATTAGAAAAATATGATGTGGATGATATGAAATCATTCAATCATATTGAAATTTATAAAATAAAAAAAAATGAAACTTAATAACTTTATAAGATCAATTCCAGACTATCCAAAAAAAGGAATTTTATTTAGAGATATAACTACTTTGATTAAAGATGAAAATGCTTTTGCTGAAACTATTGATCAAATAGTTGAAAGATCAAAAAAATATGACTTTACTAAAATAGCTGCTATTGAATCTAGAGGTTTTGTATTTGCGTCTGCAGTCTCTTATATTCTTAAAAAGCCATTCATTATGTTTAGAAAAAAAAATAAATTACCTGCTGATGTTCATTCAATAGATTTTGAATTAGAGTATGGAACAGCTACAATAGAGGTTCATAAAGACTCATTAAATGAAAAAGATAATGTATTAATTATTGATGATTTAATTGCTACAGGTGGTACAGCAGAAGCTGCAGCAAAACTAGTTGAAATTTCAAATGCTAAAGTAGCAGCTTTTGTTTTTGTTATTAATCTTTTTGATCTTGGTGGATCAGATAATTTAGTAAAAAGTGGCTATAAAATTGAAAACTTAATGGACTTTCCAGGTCATTGATTATTTATTTTAGGCCTGTAGTAAGATTTTTTACCAAGTAAAGCATTAAAAAAACCAGACGCTCTGTGAAAATATACATCTTTTTTTTTATGATTTAATATTGAATAAAGAGCAAACTTTATAACTGCTGATAAAAAAGTTGGAAAGCTATTTAATATAGCAATTAAAAATCCCCTATGTTTTTTATTAAAATAAAATTTTGACCACATCCAATGCCAATTTCTTGAAAGTTCAATTTGTTCTTTATACTTCTTGCTTACTGCTTTGCCTCCTAGATGATTAATCTTAGAAGTTGGTACTATAAATATCTTATAATTGTTATTATTAATTCGTTTACAAAGATCATCATTCTCTAAATACATAAAAAAATTTTCATCAAAAAAATTATTCTCTCTAAAATGGTCTAATTGTTTAAGTTTTTTGATATTCAAGATCATTGCAAAACCATCGACACTTTCAACCCTAAACGGGGCTTTTTTATTGATTGTTGAATTATTTTTTTTAAATATCTTATAATTTGGATAGGTTGAATTACTTGATATTGGTGCAATTAACCCAAAAATTTCTAAATTTTTTGAGGCACTGATAATTTCTTCAATTGTATTTTTTTCTAAAGTAACATCAGGATTTAAAATAAAAGCAAAATCTGTTTGCACAAAAGTTAATCCAAAATTATTTCCAGCACCCATGCCCAAGTTTTCTGAGGGTAATATACATTTTACATTTTTATATTTGCTTTCCAGAGTTGATTTTACAGTCTTATTTCTTGAGTTTTCTACTACTATGATCTGAATTTCATTTGATATTGATTTTATACAGTCATCAATCACTTCTTGGCTATGAAAACTGACAATTACCACTGATAAATTTTTTATAGATATTGTCATTTAATTAATTTTATCAACTATACTAATAGTTTTTAGTATTGTAAAAATAATTTAATTTATGAAAAAAGTAATTGTTACTGGCGGTTTAGGTTTTATTGGAAGTAATTTAATAGATCTATTATTAAAAAAAAATTTTTTTGTAATTAATATTGATAAAATAACCTATTCTTCAAACTTCTATAATACTCGAGAATTTAAAAGATCAAAAAATTATCGTTTCATAAAATTAGATATTAAAAATAAAAAAATTAAAGAAATACTCATAAAATATAAACCAAGCTGTATTTTCAATTTAGCTGCTGAAACTCATGTTGATAGATCTATAGATAATCCTCATAACTTTATTCAAAGTAACATAGTTGGTGTTTATAATTTACTTGAATGTTTTAGAAAATTTTCAAATAAATATAAATCAAAATTAATACATATATCCACAGATGAAGTTTATGGGGATATTTTAAATGGACGTACCTCAGAAACATATCCCTATCAACCAAGCTCTCCTTATGCGGCAAGCAAAGCGGCTTCAGATCATTTAGTAAGTTCCTATGTGAGAACATATAAAATTCCTGCGATAATAACTAATTGTTCAAATAATTATGGACCAAAGCAACATCCAGAAAAGTTGATACCGAAATTAATTTATAATATTTTAAATAATAAACCTTTACCAATTTATGGTAATGGATCAAATTCTAGAGAATGGATTTATGTAAAAGATCATTGTGAAGCGTTAATAAAAGTGTTTCAAAAAGGTAAGGTAGGAGAATTTTACAATATAGGATCAAACAAAAACCTTAACAATTTACAGGTAACTAAAAACCTATTAAAAATTTCTAGCCAAATAAACCATCCTAGTAATAAAGTAAAAATAATATTTGTTAAAGATAGGCCGGGTCATGATTTGAGATATGCGCTTAATAGTAATAAGATTAAAAAAAATTTGAATTGGTATCCTCAAACAAGTTTTAAAGAAGGTATAAAATTAACTTTTAATTGGTACAATGAAAATAAAAATTATTATAAATCATTATCAAAAAAAGATATTGTAAAAAGATTGGGCAAAAAATGATCAGAAAAGGAATTATATTGGCAGGTGGTATGGGAACAAGAATGAGTCCATTAACTAAAGCAGTAAATAAACAATTGTTACCTATTTATGACAAACCACTAATCTATTATCCTCTCTCAATTCTTATGTTAGCAAAAATAAAAGATATTTTAATCATTGTTAACAAAGGTCAATTAAATCAATATAAGAAATTATTACCAAGTGGAGAAAATTTAGGTTTAAAATTAACATTTAAAGAACAAGACAAGCCTCGAGGGTTACCAGATGCATTTATACTTGGTGAAA
>CABXEK010000022.1 GCA_902511185.1 uncultured Pelagibacteraceae bacterium
ATTAGATGATTTCACAGGAAAGGATGTATAGATAGTATCAGATTTATGATCCTGATATTCAACTTCTGCATCTGCAAGTGCAGTTTTTTCAACCGTTGACCATAAAACAGGTTTGAATCCTCGGTATAAACTACCCTCTTTCAAAAACTTTCCTAATTCCCTAACAATTTGAGCTTCTGCATCATAGCTCATTGTAGAATAATAATTTTCCCAATCACCTATGACCCCTAGTCGTTTAAACTGACCCTTATGAACTTCGATCCATTTTTCTGCAAATGATCTACATTCTTTTCTAAACTCTACTATTGGAATTTCATTTTTATTTTTTTTATTTTTTTTGTATTGCTCCTCTATTTTCCATTCAATAGGCAAACCATGACAATCCCATCCTGGAACATAAATTGAGTCTTTTCCATCCATCTGATGAAATTTAACTATTATATCTTTTAAAATTTTATTTAGAGCAGTACCCATGTGAATATTGCCATTTGCATAGGGTGGACCATCATGCAGGATAAACTTTTCTCTGCCTTTGCTAGACTGTCTAAGCTCTTGATATAAATTGATTTTTTTCCAATATTCTAGAATTTCAGGTTCTCTTACTGGTAAATTAGCCTTCATAGAAAAAGCAGTCTTTGGAAGGTTAATTTGAGAATTGCTCATTATGTTCTCTTTGCTATTTTTAAATCTAATTTAATTTGAGATCTCAATTTATTAATATTTTTAAATTTTTTTTCTTTTCTTATAAATTTTAAGAACTCAACTGATAAGTCTTTATTATAAAGATTTCCAGAAAAATTAAACAAATGAACCTCTAGTAGGATTTTTTTTTGATTAAATGTTGGTCTAAAACCTAGATTTGCTATCCCTTTAAGAATTTTAAAATTATTTTTTCTTGATACTCTTACCGCATAAACTCCAGGTTTAGCTAAGACATAATTTTTAATATCTATGTTACATGTAGGAAAACCAATTTTTTTTCCAAGTTGTCTCCCTTTTTGAACCATCCCATTAATAGACCATTTTCTATTTAATAATCTATTAGCTTTTTTTAAAAAACCTTTTTCTAAATAACTTCTAATTAAAGAAGATGAAACAATCTTTTTATTTATCAAAAAAGGTTTTGGCTTGATAACTTGATAATTATATTTTTTCTCATTTTGAATTAAAAATTTTACATCTCCTTCTCTTTTGTTTCCAAATCTAAAATTATTACTAACAAATATAAATTTTGCTTTTAATTTATTTGATAAAATATTCTTTATAAAATTGATTGATTTTGTTTTTGAAAATTTTTTATCAAATTTTTTAGTTACAATGAAATCAACACCCAGATTCTTTAATAAATTAAGTTTTTGATCAATACTAGATAATCTGAAATTTTTTAAGGATTTGTTAAAAAACATTTTTGGCATAGGATCAAAATTAATTACACCAATCTTTAATTTATATTTTTTTTTATATAGTTTAGCTAACTTAAATAATTTTTGGTGACCTAAATGCACTCCATCAAAATTACCAATTAGAATTATTGACTTTTTATGATTTATATTAATATCAAAATTTTTATATAGTTTTACCATTTTAAATCTGACTGCACAAAATTCACAATTGACTCATATTGTTTTGATACTGTTTCTATTCCATTATTTTGTATTTCATTCTTATGAACTCCATTTGAAATTAATAAAGAGTCATAATTTAAAAGATTAGCTCCTTTAATATCGGTATTGAGGTTATCTCCAATTGATAAGATCTTTTTATTATTATTATCTATTGATTGATTATAAACCTCTGGGTAAGGTTTGCCAAAATAAACAACCTCTCCTCCCATTTTTTCAAATACCATTGCAACAGATCCTGCACATAGCTCTCTTACATTTCCTCGATCAACAATTAAATCTGGATTTGTACAAATCATTTTTTTGTTAATGTGTTTTTCAAGCAAATCTTTATAATGATTTAAATCCTTATCGTGATCATCAAATAATCCTGTACAAATAAAATAATGACAATTATCAAGCGTCTCAGACTTATTATTTTTAAAGTCACTAAATAGATCAAAATCTCTGGGTGGCCCTATATGAAAAAATTTATCTGATATATTGTAATTTTTAAGATAGTTAAGCGCAGCTTCTCCTGATGTAAAAACATGTTCTCTTATTGTCTCATCCATACCCATCTTTTCTAAAAATTTCTTTACTGTGAAATTTGGTCTTGGTGCATTGGTTAAAAGAACAAAATCTTTATTCATTTTTATTAATTCTTTAAGAGCAGTAATTGCATCATCATGAAGTTTAATTCCATTGTGGATCACCCCCCACAAATCAATATAAAATAGATCATAATTATCGGCAATTATGCGTAGACCATCTTTATCTATATTTTTAGTCATATTTTAAGGTATAAACCATAAAATCCTCAATTTCCTAGCATTATTAATATCTAATTTGCAATCTTGTCTTGAAATAGTCATCCCAGTATCTATATGAAGCTCATATTTAATAAGGAGAATTTATGAAATTTAAACCGTTACATGATAGAGTATTAATTGAAGTTTTAGACAGTAGTGAAAAAACTGCTGGTGGAATAATTATCCCAGATACAGCTCAAGAAAAACCTCAAGAAGGTAAAGTGGTTGCTGTTGGTGGTGGTACAAAAACAGAAGATGGCAAATTACTTCCAATGGATGTTAAAGTTGGTGACAAAGTTTTATTTGGCAAATGGTCAGGAACTGAAGTTAAAATTGATGGAAAAGAATACAGCATAATGAAAGAGTCAGACATTATGGGTATTTCAGGAAAATAATTTAATTTAAAGGAGAAAGTATAATGGCAAAAATAATTAAATTTGACGCTGAAGCAAGAGCGGCAATGATGAGAGGTGTTAACGTTTTAGCTGATACCGTTAAAGTTACTTTAGGTCCAAAGGGCAGAAATGTTGTTATGGATAAATCGTATGGTGCACCAAGGATTACAAAAGATGGTGTCTCTGTTGCTAAAGAAATTGATCTTGAAGATAAATTTGAAAACATGGGCGCACAGATGGTTAAAGAAGTTGCTAGCAAAACCAATGAAGAAGCTGGTGATGGTACAACGACTGCAACCATTTTGGCTCAAGCAATTGTTAAAGAGGGTATTAAATATGTTACAGCAGGCATGAATCCTATGGACGTTAAAAGAGGAATTGATGCAGCTGTTGAAAATGTTAAAGAAAACTTAATCTCTTCAGCAAAAAAAGTAAAAGATAGTGATGAGATCGCTCAAGTAGGAACAATTTCTGCAAATGGAGATAAGGAAATTGGAACAATGATTTCTAAAGCAATGCAAAAAGTTGGTAACGAAGGTGTTATTACTGTTGAAGAAGCTAAAGGAATTGAAACCGAATTAGATGTTGTTGAGGGTATGCAATTTGATAGAGGTTATTTATCTCCATACTTTATAACTAATAGTGATAAAATGACAACTGAGTTAGACAATCCTTACATCTTATTACATGAAAGTAAATTAACTAACTTACAACCGATGGTTCCATTATTAGAAGCTGTAGTACAATCAGGTAGACCTTTAATGATTATCTCTGAAGATGTTGAGGGAGAAGCATTAGCTACTTTAGTTGTAAACAAATTAAGAGGTGGACTAAAAGTTGTAGCTGTAAAAGCTCCAGGATTTGGTGATAGAAGAAAAGCGATGCTTGAAGATATTGCTATACTAACTGGTGGCCAGGTAATTTCTCAAGACTTAGGAATTAAACTTGAAAATGTTAAACTTGAAGACCTTGGATCTTGTAAAAAGATTAAAGTTGATAAAGATAACAGCACGATCGTTAGTGGTAGTGGTAAAAAATCAGATATCGCTGCTAGATGTGACTCAATTAAAAAACAAGTTGATGAAACAACATCAGATTACGATAGAGAAAAACTTCAAGAAAGACTTGCTAAGTTAGCAGGTGGAGTTGCAGTTATTAAAGTAGGTGGTGCAACTGAAGTTGAAGTTAAAGAGAGAAAAGATAGAGTTGAGGATGCATTAAATGCAACTAGAGCTGCTGTTGAAGAAGGTATTGTAACAGGTGGTGGTTGTGCTCTTCTATATGCTGCGCAAGATCTTGAAAAACTTAAGGTAAAAGGTGACGATCAAAAAGCAGGTGTGGATCTTGTAAGAAAAGCATTAGAAGCTCCTATCAGACAAATTACTAAAAATGCTGGTGTAGATGGTTCAGTAGTAGTTGGTAAATTATTAGAGCAAAAGAAAACTTCATATGGATATGATGCTCAAAGTGAAGAGTATTGTGATATGTTTGCTAAAGGTATCATTGATCCTGTAAAAGTTGTAAGAACTGCTCTTCAAGATGCTGCTTCTATCTCTGGATTGCTAGTAACTACAGAAGCTATGATTGCAGACAAACCTGAAGAAAAAGATGCTGCTGGTGGAATGCCTGGTGGAATGCCTGGTGGTATGGGTGGTATGGGTGGTATGGGTGGTATGGGAATGTAATCCCCATTATACTCAAACAGAAATTCAAAAAGGGCAGTTTTTACTGCCCTTTTTTTTACCCTAAACAAAATTAGAATCCTTAGAACGAAAGTTTTGAAGATTTATTTTTTTCTAATTATCATCACTCCATTCCAAAAACTTGGATGGCAATGATTGTTAAAAGTTTTAACTTCTTTAATTATTTCATATTTTGATGAATATTTATTAACGAAATCTTTAGATCCATTTTCAACTCCAGAAAAATTTATATCATCAATCATAATTATTGCCCCTTCATTTAAAAAATAATCAGCTATTTCAAGATTTTCATACTGATTTTTGTATGAATGCTCTCCATCATAGAAATAAAAATCAATTTTTTTATTTTTTTTTTAAAGTTTTCAAAAAAAACTTTATAATCCTCTTTAAAAAATTGATGAATATTTTCATTTTTATATTTATTAAAATTTTTAAGAAATTCATCCTTTGGTCCACCGAACTGAGAAAAGTTATCTACTCCAATAACTTTACATGAAGTATCTATCATCCCAGCAATTAAACTAAAACCTTTCCAACATCCAATATTTAAGTAAAGCTGATTAGAAGATAAGTTTTTACATATTTGATTAATTAGATGACCCATGGCATATGTAGACATACTCTCAATTTTTAGTAATGCATTTTTTAAAGATAAATTCTCATAATTTTTAGAAATTTTGCAATTATCAAATATATACTCTCTTTCTTTACCATAAATTTTGTAAAAAGATTTTGCGATTCTAAACAAATATGATTTTCTATAATCATCATCTGGTTTTACTTTAAAATTTAATTGTTCAAATATATTATTAATATCCATTGTTACTAACCTTTTTTTTATAGTTATAAAAATTTTTAATTAAAAAAAATAAAGAAAAAATAAAAGTTAATAAACTTATATAGTCTGAAATTGACTGGATTAAATGTTTTTTAAATTGTATTTTTTTGTATTTTAAAAATTTATTAAGGTTGTTTATTTGAGATTTTTTGAACAAATCACCTGGATTGCAATTATTTTCTCCAGGAAATAAAAAGCAAGATGGGTTAAGGAAATTTAGGGTATCAGTATTATTATTTAGATTAATATCACCGACAAGTAGAGATTTATTATCTGATATTTTTATTTTTTTATTAAAAATTAAATTTTGTTTAGGAAACTTTTCTAAAGAGTATCCAAAAATAGGCTGGTAACAAAAATAAGAAGAAAACCCAAGTTTAAAATTATCATTTCTTTGTTTGGCTATAATTTTTTCATCCTTATCAATAAAAACAGATAGTCCTTTAATAAAAGTACTGTTGATATCATCATCAATATTATTTGAAAATTCACTCATATTTTTAGTGTTATAATATTGATTATGATAATACTTTTTATCATAAATAATATTTTGAAAAACTACTGTAGCAATTAAAAATAAAATTACATATTTGTTGTTTTTTATAAATAAATTTGAATTAAAAATTAATAATGAAAAAATAATTAATGGAATAATAAATAAAGCATTCCACCTAATCTGTACCCAAGTACTTCCTAAAATAGGGATAGAGCCCCAAATTTTATCTAATGAAAAGAGACCAGTATTTAAAATAAAAGGAATAATTAAAATAAAAACTAATAATAATAACTTATAATCATAAAGTTTATTTTTAATTTTATTAAAATTTAAAATAAAAATAATAATAGCAAGAAGTGGGACGACAGATACACCAAATTCAATTTCATGTATGTTAATTTTAGGACCATTATGATCTACTACTGATTTATTAAAATGATTAATATCAGGGAATAAAAATAAAGATTTAAATGTGGAATAAAAATAATCATGGATATTTTCAAATGTTAAAGCCTCGAAATAATCTCTTTTAAAATTTTTAAGAAAGAAAATTACAGCACTAAGTTTGGACAAAGAAAGTAGAAAACCTATAAATAATGATTTTGAAAATCCAATGAATAAAGAGATAAAGTTTTGATTAATGATACAAAAAATTAATAAAATAGAGATGATGCTGATTATAATTAAAAACATTATAGAACCTGTTCCTGAATAAACTAAAGAGCTTAAAGTTACTGAAGATAAAAGCAAATAGACTGTTCTAAGAGAAAATTTTTTATTAGTAATACTAGAAATCAATAAAAAACAATAAAGAGGGATAAAGATATAATTAGCATAACCAATATGCCCAATAATCATCCTATAAATAAAATAACCATTGAAAAAAAATATTGTTGAACCCAATAAAGATAAATAATAACTAAAATTGAAGCTTTTTCTTAAGAGTAAAAACATACCGATATATGCAACAAGAGAAAAATAAATAAACAAAAATTTAGTAGCTAAAATTGGTTCAAAAAAAATATAAAATAATTGTTGCAAAGAATAAAACATTGTTTGAGGGTCTGGATAAAATGGTATTCCGCAACAAAAACTTGGAGCAAACCATGGAACAGATATCAAATTATTTTCAAACCAAATTTTACCAAATATAAAATTTGGTAAAAAATATTCATAATCATGTCCTAAAAGACCTCTATTATTTGGAAAAAAATCTAAAAAAATGTATTGGTGTATTAAGAATATTAAAATAAATATTGAGTAATTAAATATTTTTTTTTTAAGGTACATAAAAGATTTTTTTTATATCATCAACATGAAATCTAAACAAATGCAAAAAAAGAATCAATACGATGGATGGGAACTTGAAAGCTTTGATGAAGCCTCAAATTTTAGAAAATATCAAATTGAAAAAATAGAAAAATATATAAAAAACAAAAGAATACTTGATGTTGGATCTGGAAGAGGTGGTCTCGTCAAATACTATAAAAAAGTTACAAAAAAAATTTCACTCATTGAACCTTCTAAAAACTTAAACTCTATATTAAAAAAAAAATTTAAAAAAGATAAAATAAAAGTTTTTAAAAACAAATTAGTTATTAAAAGAAAATATGAAACTATATTATATATGGATGTAATCGAACATATTCAAGATTACGAAAATGAAATCTATTTAAACCTAAAAAATTTAAAAAAAGGTGGTTTCTTAGTAATAAATGTGCCAGCATTTAATTTTCTCTATACAGACTTTGATAAAAATGTTGGTCACTTAAAACGATTCACAAAAAAAGATTTTTTTAACTTATCTAAAAAGTTCCATCTTAATATAAAAAAATTAGAATATTATGACTCTATAGGTTTTTTTTTAATTTTATGTTCAAAATTTTTATTTAGATACGATTTAAAATCAAAAAATGTTTCTAAAAATATTAAAATTTGGAATTATTTAATTCCTTTGTCTAAGGTATTTGATAATTTGTTTTTTAACAAAATTGGCAAATCTTTAATTTGTGTTTTAGAAAAAAAAAAATAAGATTTTTATTACGTAAATATTTTACTTAAATATCAATGATATCCATATTAATTATTATAAAATTGTGTTAAATTATAGATATGTCAAAAAGATACAGTGGAAAGTCATTTAAAGACTCTAGTGTTAGTAAAAAACCAAAATTAAGCCTAAAAGAAAAAAGGAAACAAAAAAAAGAGAGGGCTAAAAAATCTTAAGATTTAGCTCTTTTTTTACTATATTTTTTAAAGCTAAAATTTTTAGGTCTGTTATTTCTACTCTTAAATTTTTTCTTTCCTTTAAAACCAAAGCTTTTTTTTTTATCTTCTGTAGATGAGTTTTCTGTAGGTTTTTTTCCGAAATACTTTGGATTATTTGTAAAGCCTGTAGGTTTTGTTTGATTTTTTTTTGTAAAACTTGATTTCCCTTTAAAGCCAAAACTTTTTTTCTTTCCATCTCTTGAGGGTCTATCTGATCTATCTTTGCTAAAAGATTTAGGTTTATCTCTAAAACTTGATTTCCCTTTAAAGCCAAAACTTTTTTTCTTTCCATCTCTTGAGGGTCTATCTGATCTATCTTTGCTAAAAGATTTAGGTTTATCTCTAAAACTTGAAGATCGATCTTGTCTACCTTTTCCATAAGATCTTTTTTCATTTCTGGCTTTATTTTTTTTATTATTTGGCCTCTTGCCTCTTCTTTTGTTTTTTGAGTCTCTTCTTAAGCTACTAGGAGCTGATTTAAAATTTGGATCTATTAATTTATTTATTGAATTCCACATTGATCGGTCATCTGGTGTAAGAAAAGTTAAAGCAGATCCTTCTGATCCTGCTCTAGCAGTTCTTCCAATTCTATGAACATAGTCCTCTGGCACTTGCGGAAGATCATAATTGATTACATGTTGAATTAGTGGAATATCTAAACCTCTAGCCGCAACATCTGTTGCAATTAAAATTCTCTTTAATCCTTTTCTAAAAGAATTAATAACGCGGTCTCTTTTGCTTTGACGTAGGTCTCCATGAATGGCGTCAGCTGAATGCCCCTCTTCTTTAAGTTTTTTAACCATTTTGTCAGCACCCCTTTTGGTCTTAACAAAAACTAAAATGGAACCTTTTCTGGCCAAAAACTGATCTATTAATTCATCATACTTATTTTCTTTAAAAACTTGAAGAGTTTCTTGTTTAATTTTTGCAATTGGGACTGATGTAGCTCCTGTAGAAATTCTTTCAGGTTTGTTTAAATACCTTTCAGAAATTCTTAAAATATTTTGAGGTAAAGTTGCTGAAAATAATAATGTTTGATGATCTTTTGGAATAAATTTTAAAATCATTTCAATTTGTGGTGTAAACCCCATATCTAACATTCTATCAGTTTCATCTAGAACCAAATACTTTGTGGCTGATAAATTTAAACTTTTTCTTTTTAGATGATCGTTAATTCTTCCTGGAGTTCCAACTATTATTCTAGATCTATTACCTAGTTGTCTCAGCTGTTTCTGCATGGACTCTCCACCAATAAGTAAGGCAGATCTGATATTTATTTTATCACTTATAATACTTTTGATTGCTTCCATAACTTGAGTGGCCAATTCTCTAGTTGGACACATAACTAATGCAAAGGCATTTTTATCTAAAATCAACTTATTAATTAAAGGAATGCTAAATGCTAAAGTTTTTCCTGTTCCTGTTTGAGCTGTACCTAAGATATCTTTTCCTTCCAAGGCAACAGGTATTGCCATACCTTGAATAGGAGTTGGTTTTGTAAAATTCAATTTTTGTAATGAATTTTTTAATGAGTCTTCTATTTTGAGTAATTTAAAATTTTCCATTTAAAGATTTAGAATTTTTGATCTTGATTCTATGTTGCTAGTAATTTTATTGCGATATCTATATGTTTTTAAAACAATCACAAGAAATGAATTCTTTATTAAAGTCTATTTACCAAGTAATTACTGTCTTTTTTTAAGTTTTCAAATCAAAGAATTAATGTATAAGAGCCACAATTTATGAGCAATAACATCAGAAACATCACAATCATTGCACACGTTGACCATGGTAAAACAACCATGATCGATAATCTTATGAAACAAAGTGGTTCATTTAGAGAAAATGAAGTTGTTGATGAAAGATTAATGGACTCTGGTGAGCTAGAGAAAGAGAGAGGAATAACTATTCTAGCTAAACCTGCATCAATTAGTTGGCAAGATTCTAGAGTAAACATAATAGATACGCCTGGTCACAGAGATTTTGCAGCAGAAGTAGAGCGTGTATTGAGTATGGCAGATGGAGCACTACTACTTATAGACTCTGCTGAAGGAGTTATGCCTCAAACAAAATTTGTATTAGCTAAAGCACTTAAACAAGGTTTAAAACCAATCGTTGTAATTAATAAATTAGATAAAGCTGACCAAAGAGCTAACGAAGTATTAGATGAAACTTTTGATTTATTTGTAAGCTTAGATGCTAATGAAGAGCAACTAGATTTTCCAGTTATATACGCAAGCGGTAGATCTGGATGGGCAAGTAAAGAAGTTGATGGTCCTAGAGAAAATCTTCACCCATTATTAGATTTAATAATTGAACACGTTAAACCAGCTGAATTAGATAAAACCAAACCTTTTGCTATGCTATCTACGTTATTGTACGCAGATAGCTTTTTGGGAAGAAGTCTAGTAGGAAGAATTTCTCAAGGAACTGCTAAAGCCAATCAACCTATTAAAGCGATAAATCTTAAAGGTGACAAAGTAGACGAGGGTAAATTAACAAAAATTTTTAGATATGAAGGAACAAAAAAAGTTCCAATTGAAATAGGTGAAGCGGGAGATATTGTTGTAATTGCTGGATTAGAAAAAGCTAATGTTGCCGACACTATTTGTGATCCTGAATTAAATGAACCAATTCCAGCAACACCAATAGATCCACCTACTATGTCTATTACAATAAGTGTTAACAGTTCACCCCTAGCAGGAACTGAGGGAAAAAAACTAACAAGTACCCAAATTAGAGATAGATTGATATCAGAAGCTCAAAATAATGTTGGTATTACTTTTTCTCAAAATGCAAACGTAGATTCTTTTGTGATTAGTGGACGAGGAGAATTAATGCTTGAAATTTTACTTACGCAAATGAGACGTGAAGGTTTTGAAATGACTGTTAGTCCTCCAAAAGTATTATTTCAAAAAGATGAAGCAGGAAATAAATTAGAGCCTATTGAAGAAATAACTGTTGATTTAGATGAAGAATTTTCTTCAAAAATAATTGACTCGATGAATAGAAGAAAAGGTAAACTTTTAGATTTAAAAGATACTGGTAAAGATAAAAAAAGATTAGTGTTCCATGCACCGACGAGAGGCTTAATGGGATACACAAGTAGATTTCTAACTTTAACAAAGGGTACTGGTGTAATTAATAGAATTTTTCATGGATATGGAAAATTTGAAGGTGAAATGGATGGAAGAAAAAATGGTGCTTTAATTTCAATGTCTACAGGAAAAGCAGTTGCATTTGCAATATTCAACCTTCAAGCAAGAGGAGAAATGTTTGTCACTCATAATGATCCTGTATATGAAGGAATGATTGTTGGTTTAACTCCAAAACCTGGTGACATGATTATAAATGTTATGAAAGGTAAGCAGTTAACAAATATGAGAACACAAGGAACGGACGAAAATGTTGTGCTTACACCGGTAAGACAGATGTCAATCGCTGAACAATTAAGTATGTTAAATACTGATGAAGCTTTAGAAATTACCCCTAAGTCACTTAGATTAAGAAAAGCTATACTTAACCCTCACGATAGAAAAAAAAGTGAAAAATCTGGCGCTGCAGCCTAGTTAAATATTTTATCGACTAAATAAAGTCCAAGTGCAACACATGGACCGATTCCGAAAGCAAATAATATAGTTCCAATTCCAACTGTCCCCCCTAAATACCAACCAACACTTACTACTGAAATTTCTAAAGTTGCTCTAACTGCAGCTATAGGAAAATTTGTAAGTTTTTGTAAACCTACCATCAAACCATCTCTTGGGCCTGCTCCTAAATTTGCAACTAGATATATACCCCCACCAATTCCAACTGTTATTACTGATATGACTGCTAAAACTAATTGATTAAAATAGTTAGAAGGAGTTGGAAAATATTTAATACAAAAATCAATCATTAGTGCAATTATTAAAGCATTTAAAATAGTCGCCATACCCGGTTTTTGACCAAGTGGTATCCATAAAATTAAAACAGTAACACTTATTAAAAATGTAAGCATTCCAATACTTAAATTTACATTTAGAGAAAGCCCTTGGGCTAAAACACTCCAAGGAGAGGCTCCCGTAAACGAAACAATTAATAATCCTTCACCCAAACCAAACAACACTAAACCAAAACAACAAAAAAATAATGTTGAAAATTTTGGTTTAAAATTAAATGGTTTTTTAGAGCTCCAATTTACTTTTGGTATTTTCTTTATTTTTAAAAACATTAATTAATAAATTACTTCTTTTAAATTCAAAGTCTATTAAAGTAATTGCTTTATGAAAAAATTTTTATTCTTTATTTTTTTATTTATCTATTCATTTAATAGTAATGCTCATATGGCTCACTACAATAAATTTAATAAAATAGAAATGGAAATTTTAAGGGATGGTGAAGTTATTGGTTATAATTATTATTTTTTTAAAAAAAACTTAGACAATACAACTGTTACAAATCAACTAAAATTTACCGTTAAATTATTGGGAGCAACTATTTTTGAAGTTGAGAGTTTTGGTGAGGAAAAATATAATAAGGATAAATTAATTTCATTTAATTCAAAGACTCGACAAAATAAAAAAGATAAATATGTTCGGCTAAAGTTTAATGTGAAAGAAAATAAGTATGATATTAATGGGTCATCTTTTAAAGGAAGCGCATCAATAGATAACGTGATTGGAAATTGGTGGAGTCATAAAATTCTTCAAACAAATTCTCAAATAAGTCCAATTTCTGGAAGTATTAAGGAACAAGTAGTAACTTTTATTGGAAAAGAAAAAATTGAATTATATGGGAAAACACATGATGTAGAACATTTTAAATTGACTTCGAAAGACATGTCTATTCCTAAGGATAAAAGATTAAACTTTGATATTTGGTTTGATAAAAAAAATGCTTTAATTCTTAAAGTTGCCTATTCTCGAATGGGAAACTGGGAATATAGAGTTAAAAAGTTTGAATAGATTTATTTAATAATTTTTTTATATAGATCATTAGCGCTTATCCAACCAGCTTCAAGTCTTGGTCCTACAAACCAATCTGCACATACTCCTAAATTTAATGAGGAGTTCCAATAACTTTTTATATTTAAAGGGTTTGAATTTGATGAATATTTCCAACCATGATTAAGAGAAAATAATATCTTAGTTTTTTTAATGCCTGTAAGTTTAAAAAAAAGATCAATAAGAGTTTTAGAATTTATATCTTTATTATCTCTATTTTTATTAATCTTATTATTTGCCCAATTGTGAGTACTTTGCAAAGTCCATAAATCTTGATGACTTTTAAACCTTTTTTTACTATTTTCTTTAGCAGCCCAACCCAAAATTTTATCATCAAATAAATAGCTGCTCACATTTTTATTAGTTTTTTTAATTACAAACATAACTGTAATATTAGCATCCATCTTAATCTTTTTTTTAATGAAAGGAGCTTTTATAAATTTTTTTGATAGCTTAGATAATTGAGCAAATGGACAGGTTAGAATTAGTTTTTCATAAATTTTTTTACTTCCATCAGAAAAAGTAAGGACCCATTTTTTTTCTTTATAGTCAACTTTTTTTAATTCTGTTTGAAAATAACATTTTATATTTTTCAAAAGATATTTACTAATATCATTGTTGCCTTTTCTACCTATTATCTTTAAATGATTTTTATTTTCTTTTCTTACTTTATTTAAAAATAAATGATTTCCCTTCCAATTTTTTAATATCTTTTTTTTTATCAAGATATTAATAAACTTTTTAAATGCTGAGCTTTTAGGTGAAATATATTGAGTTCCATGGTCAAATCCTTTGACCTTATCTAGTCTTTTAAAAGAAGATCTTCCACCTGGTCCTCTTGCTTTATCAAATAAATCAACAGAGTATTTATTGCTTAAAAGGTTGGCAATAGTTGCACCCGAAATTCCTGAGCCAATTACACAATATTTGCTCATTTACCAGCAACGGTCATACCATCAATCATCATTGTAGGTGAATTCACCGAGTATTTGAATTCTAGATCATTTGCCAATGTAATATTTTTAAACATTTCTTTAAAATTTCCAGCTATAGTTATTTCATTTACTGGATATTTAAATTCTCCATTTTCAACTAAAAAACCAGTAGCTCCTACTGAATAATCACCCGTTACAAGGTTTGTTCCATGGCCTATAGTTTCTGTGACATACAAAATTTTAGTGTGACTTTTTAATAAATCTTCATAATTAATATTTCCATTTTCAAAATAAAGATTAGTACTTCCACCACTTCTTCCATTTGATTTTAAGTTTAATTTTTTTCCATTATATGTATCAACTAAATAATTATTTAAAATTCCATCGCTTACTAATTTTAATGTTTCTGTTTTAACTCCTTCAGAGTCAAAACACTTTGATCCCATTCCTTTAATTAGGTCAGGCTTATCAGTAACGTTGACATCATTTGAAAAAATTTGTTGGTTTAATTTATCTTTAAGAAACGATGTACCTCTTGCAATAGATGATGCCGAGATTGCACCAGCAAAAGAGCTTAAAAATCCTTTTGAAATTCTTTTATCAAAAATAATACTTAGTTTATCGCTACCAATTTTTTTAGGATTAAGTTTTTTTATAGTTTGTTCAGCTGCAATTTTTCCAAGTTTAGAAGGATTGGAAATATCATTTAAATGACATTTGCTTGTAAATTCATAGTCTCTTTCCATACTATTTTCATTCTTTGCAACAGTTACACAAGAAGTTGTAAATGAAGAGGATTTATACCCGTTACAAAAACCATCGCTATTTGCTAAAATGAAATTTGATTTATCTTCTGTAAAACCAGACTCTGTATTTATAATTTTTTTATCAATTGAGGCTGCTTCTTCTAATTCTTTTAAATAATCTATTTTCTTATCATTCTCTATATGAGATTGGTCATATAAATTTAAATCTTTAATATTTTTTGCTAGTAATTCTTTATCTGGTAAAGAATTAAACTCATCTTCAGGAGTTATTTTTGTAGTTTCTAAACATTTTTCTATTAAAACTTTTAAATTTTCATTCAATAAATTAGATGAGGATATTGATGATTTTTTTTTTCCAATATAGGTTTCTATTGCCATAGCGAAACTATCTGACCTATTTGACTCATCTAAAACTTTGTTTCTGAAATTGACTGTTTCCGAAATTCTATTTCCAATTGTTACACAAACATCTGTTGCACCCAATTTTTTTGCAAGATCCAAACAATATGAAGCTTTGGATTCTAAATATTCTCGATCTTTAATCATATTTTAAAGTTTTGTTCCACCTACTGTCATTTTATCAATAAGTATTGAAGGTTGTGCTACCCCAACTGGAACGCCTTGACCTGCTTTACCACAAGTTCCAATACCTGGATCCATCATCATATCGTTTCCAACCATTGAAACCTCTTTTAAAATTGAAGGGCCATCTCCTATTAAAGTCGCACCCTTAATAGGTGAACCAATTTTTCCATTAATTATTTCATAAGCTTCTGTACAGTTAAAAACAAATTTTCCTGATGTAATATCTACTTGCCCCCCTCCAAAACTTACTGCAAATATTCCTTTATTAACTGACTTTATCATTTCATCTTGGGTTTGTTTTCCACTTAACATCATTGTGTTTCTCATTCTTGGTAGCACAATATGTTTATAGTTCTCTCTTCTTCCACTGCCAGTCGATTTGGTATTCATAAGTCTTGCATTTAATCTGTCTTGCATAAAGTTTTTTAAAATTCCATTTTCAATTAAAACTGTTCTTTCTGTAGGAGTGCCCTCATCATCAATAGTCAAACTACCTCTTCTTTTATCAATAGTTCCATCGTCAACTATTGTAACTCCTTCGCTGGCAACTTTTTGACCCATTAAATCATGAAATGCAGATGTTTTTTTTCTGTTAAAATCACCTTCTAAACCATGACCAATAGCTTCATGAATTAATATTGCAGGCCAACCTGGACCTAAAACAACTTTCATTTCACCTGCTGGAGCTGGCTTACTATCCAAATTTACTGAAGCAATTCTTAATGCCTCTTCACAAACATTTTTCCAATTATCATTTTTTAAATAATCATCATAAGACTGTCTTCCACCAATCCCATAAACACCCGTTTCTTTTCTTCCA
>CABXEK010000023.1 GCA_902511185.1 uncultured Pelagibacteraceae bacterium
TTTAGATATAGAATCTTTCTCTAATGTTGTCATTGTCATTATTTCACATTTTTTCCCTTTAGAGAAATGATCAATTATATCTTTAACAGTATCTTCATCTACCAAATCTACCTTATTCAGCACCACAAGTTCCTTTTTATCAATTAATTTAGAGCTGTAATTTCTCAATTCATTTTTAATTTGTTTATAAGACTCATTTAAATCTAAGTTAGTTATATCTATAAGATGTAATAATGACTTACATCTTTCAATATGCTTTAGGAATTGTATACCAAGACCGACACCCTCGTGAGCCCCTTCTACCAGTCCTGGAATATCCGCAATTGTTATTTCCTTATCATCGTAGGATGCAACTCCCAAATTAGGATTAAGGGTGGTAAATCTATAATTTGCAATTTTTGGGTTTGCATTAGTAATAGCGGCCAACAAACTTGATTTTCCTGCATTGGGTAATCCAATAATTCCAATGTCAGCGATTGTTTTTAATTGGAGCCAAATTGTAAATTCTTCTCCAACACCACCTTTAGTAAATTTTCTTGGAGCTCTATTTGTAGAACTTTTAAATCTAGTATTTCCCAATCCACCTTTACCTCCAATAGCAACAACAAATTCTTCTCCTTTTTTATTAAAATCAAATAATAAAGTTTTATTATCTTCTTCAAAAACTTGAGTTCCTAGTGGTACCTTAAGAATTAAATCGTCACCTCCTTTACCTGTACGATTTTGTCCAGCCCCATTCTCTCCTCGTTGTGCTCTATGATGTTGTTGATATCTGTAATCTATAAGTGTGTTGAGATTTTCTTCAGCTTTTAAAATTATTGATCCACCTTTTCCACCATCACCTCCGTCTGGACCACCATACTCAACATATTTTTCTCTTCTAAAGCTTGGTGAGCCATCACCACCGTTACCAGCTTTGATATAAATTTTTACTTGATCGAGAAATTTCATAATACAACATCTAATTTAGTTGTACTATTAATTGGGTTTTACTGAAACGAAAGTTCTATCTGCTTTTGATTTTTTGAATACAACTTTACCTTTAACAACTGAAAAAATCGAATGATCCTTACCCATTCCTACATTTTCACCAGGAAAAATTTTTGTTCCTCTTTGTCTTACAATTATATTTCCAGGAATTACTGTTTCACCACCATACTTTTTAACACCAAGCCTACGCCCAGCACTATCTCGTCCGTTTCTTGATGATCCACCTGCTTTTTTTGTTGCCATAAATTACCTAATTTATTTTCCTGTTGCTGCAGTTTTTTCTTTAACTTTAGCCTCAACCTTTTTAGTTGGTTTAACTATTTTTTCTGCTTCTGATAATACTTTACCATCTTTTGAAAAAATCTTGTTAATTCTTATCATTGTATATTGTTGTCTATGCCCATTTTTTCTTCTTGAATTATGTCTTCTTCTTTTTTTGAATATTAAAATAGTTCGATCTTTATCATTTTTAATTAAATCTGCTTCTACTTTAGCTCCTGCAACTGTAGGTGTTCCAATTTCAATAGTTTTATCATCACCATAAGCAAGAACTTCATTAAATTCTATTTTTGAATCAGGTTTTGAATCTGGTAGTTTTTCAATCTTTAGAATTTCTCCAGATTTTACTTTATATTGCTTTCCACCTGTTTTTATTACTGCGTATGACATAGTATGAATTAAATTTAAGTTACCGCAATATAGTAGCAGCAAAGCTATAGTCAAGTTGAATTAATTAGAAATTATCCTTTAAATCTCTCAATTTTGAAAAGGATTCAACATTTTTTGCTCTTAGAAATATATTGCACTCTTTTTCATCTTTAAGAATAGATGGAATTGTAGGCTTTTTATCATTAAGTTTTTTTTTGATTTTGATTATTTTATTTTGAAGATTTAGGTTTTGAGGATCATGAGCAATACAAAAATTTGAGTTTTGAAGTGTATATTCATGACCACAATAAATTTTAGTATCATCAGGCAGACTTCTTATTTTTGATAAAGACTCGAACATTTGTTTGTACGTTCCTTCGAAAATTTTCCCACAACCTAGAGAAAATAATGTGTCACCAGTAAATATCATTTTTTCTTTAAAAAAATAAAAACCTACATGACCAGTTGTGTGTCCCGGAATATGAATTATTTTTGCCTCAAAATTATCTTCTTTCCACATTTGATTGTCTTCTACTAAAACACTAATCTCAGGAATTCTTTTAGCATCATGCTTGTATCCAACTACAATAGAATTATATCTTTCCTTTAATTCTTTATTGCCTCCAATATGATCAAAATGATGATGAGTATTTAAAATATATTTTAAATTAATATTTTCTTTTTCAATAAAATTAATTATAGGTTTTGCTTCACTTGGATCAATAACACAGGCATCATTTTTACTTTCATCAATAATCAAATAGCTATAATTATCTTGTAAGCAAGGGATGATTTCAATTTTAATATTATTTTTCAATTAAAAATATTCCTAGATCAGAAAATAGGTTTTTTATTCCTAAATTATTACTATTTATCAATGATGTATTTTTTTTATTTAATGCTAAAGATTTAAAAATCTTGATATTTCTAGATTTCACAAAATATACAAAATCCTTAATTGTACACATATGTAAATTAGGCGTGTTATACCACTGATCTGGAAGAGTTTCAGTTACTGGCATTGTACCCTTTAATAGTAGATGCAATCTAACTTTCCAATATCCAAAATTAGGAATTGTAACAATTGCTTTTTTACCAACTCTTAATAATTCATTAATTACAAGCTCAGGATTTAAGAATGCTTGTAGTGTTTGGCTTAATATAACATAGTCAAAAGATTTATCTGGAAATTGTTTCAAATCAAATTCTGCATTACCTTCAATTACGGTAAGACCTTTTTCTATGCATTTTTGAACTTTATTTTTGGATATTTCTAATCCTCTAATATCAATATTTTTATTATCTTTTAAAAATTCCATTAACACACCATCTGCACACCCAACATCTAATACACGAGTATTTTTTTCTATTAAATCAGCAATAACATTAAATTCGTTTTTCATTATTTAGTAGCAGTATAAGATTTATCTAAAAAATTCTTAAGAGCACTTAAAAATTCTGGAACATCAAGCAAAAAAGAGTCGTGCCCTTTATCTGAGTCGATTTCAACAAAACCTACATTTGCTCCAATAGAGTTAAGTGCAATTACAATATCTTTATTTTCTTGAGTTGGATAAAGCCAATCAGAAGTAAATGAAATTACAAAAAATTTTGCTTTAGTTTCTTTAAATGCATCAGATAGATTACCATTGAATTGTTTGGCTAAATCAAAATAGTCCATAGCTCTTGTAATATACAAATAACTATTTGCATCAAACCTATCAACAAATACAGAACCTTGGTATCTAAGATAACTCTCAATTTGAAAATCAGCATCAAAACCAAACTTTAGATCTTCTCTTTCTTGTAATTTCCTCCCAAATTTTTCTTGCAGCCCTTTTTTGGAAAGATAGGTAATATGCGCAGCCATTCTTGCAACTGCCAAACCTTTGTTAGGTATTGTATTTTGTAAATTATAATTTCCTTCATTCCAGTTACTGTCTGCAGTTATTGCCTGACGACCTAATTCATTAAATGCAATATTTTGTGCAGAATGACTTGAAGTACATGCTATTGGTATTACAGTTTTTGCTTTATCTGGAAAATTACTTATAAATTGAAGCACTTGCATACCACCCATTGATCCACCAACAATTGAAAAAAGTTTATCTATACCAAAGTGTTCAAGCAAATTATACTGTGCATTGACCATATCATTTATTGTAATTACAGGAAAATTAATTCCAAAAATTTTTTGGGTTTCCGCATCTTTGTGACTTGGTCCAAACGACCCCAAACATCCTCCAATTACATTTGAGCAAATTACAAAATATTTATTAGTATCGATCGATTTATTAGGTCCTACAGCATAAGACCACCAACCATCTTTATTAGTAACTGGATTTAAGCCAGTCACGAATTGATCTCCTGTTAAAGCATGAAAAACTAAAATCGCATTATCCTTTTTCTCATTTAAAGATCCATAAGTTTCATAGGCAATGGGGAAATTATTTATTATCTTCCCACAGTCCAATTTAAGTGGTTTTTTTATCAATAAAGTTTTTATATGTTTTTCAGTATTCATAATAAATCTGATCATTTGAATTGTGAGAAAAAAAAACAATTTTAGCGGTTTTTTTTAAGCGCTCGCAATTCAGTTAAATCAGCGCATAAATTTTGTACTAGAAGATATTTATTATGTCAATTTTTTAAAAATTGTCTTATTCAGTGTAAAAATTTATATTTTTATCTATAAAGAGCCCATAATAAAAAAAATGACTGTTCCAAAATTTAAAAAATTTAATATTGAAGCATATAAGCCTGGCAAATCAAAAATTCAAAAATTAAAAAAAATTATTAAATTATCAGCAAATGAGTCAGCTTTAGGGATGAGCCCCAAGGCTTTAAAAATAATTTCTAACAAAAAATTGAAACTAGAAAAATACCCCGATGGAAAATCTGAACTTTTAAGAAAAGAAATTTCAAAAAAATACAAATGCAATAAAGATAAAGTTATATGTGGAGCTGGATCAGATGAGGTTATCCAAATGATTTGTCAATTATTTTTAAATCCTAAAGACGAAGTTGTGCTGCCTAAATATAGCTTCTTAATGTATAGAATTTATGCAAATATTGTTGGAGCCAAAGTAGTATTTGCAAAAGAAACAAATTATAAAATTTCAGTAGCAGAAATAATTAAAAAAGTAACAACAAGAACTAAAATAGTTTTTTTAGCAAACCCAAATAATCCAACTGGAACTTATTTGACTAAAAAAGAATTATTAGAGTTAAGAAAAAAATTGAATAAAAATATTCTATTAGTTGTGGACGATGCTTATGCAGAATACATGAAAAATAAAGATTACAAATCAGGTTTAGATTTATTTAGAAATAAAGAAAATGTTTTTATTTTAAGAACTTTTTCAAAAATATTTGGTTTAGCTTCTTTAAGAGTAGGGTGGGGATATGGTTCTAAAAAAATTATAAATGCTCTAAATATAATTAGACCACCATTTAATGTAAACCAACTTGCCCAAATGGCAGCAGTAGAGTCGTTGAAAGATAGTAAATTTATTGAAAAATCAATAAAACATAATTTAATTTTTGCTAAGAAAATAAAATCTTTTCTAGAAGAATATCAAATAGGCTCTAATGACATTTCCGCAAATTTTTTATTATTAGATTTTAAAAGAAGCAGGTATTCAGCCAAGTTTTTTTATGAGGGGCTCAAAAAAAAAGGGATTATATTGAGAGCAACAGAAGATGGCTATCACATTAAAAATAAATTAAGATTAACCATTGGTTCAAAAAATGAAAATTTAGCATTTATGAATGCTGCAAAGACTATATTGGGTTAATATGAGAAATATTTTAATTATTGGATGTGGGTTATTGGGCTCTTCTTTATTAAGAAGAATACATAAAAAAAAAATTGCAAACAAAATCTTTATCTACGAAAAATCTAGTTCAAATAAATCTAAAATAAGAAAATTAAAACTTCCAGGTATAATTATAAAAGACTTAGATCAGGCTATAAAAAATTCTGATTTAATAATTTTATGTGCACCTATGAGTGAATATAAAAATTTAATTCTTAAAATGAATAAATCTCTTTCAAATAAAAATATTATAACTGATATTGGTTCTTCAAAATTAGAGTCATCAAAAGTTATAAAAAATTTTTTAAAAAAAGGTATTGTTTGGACTCAAGGACATCCAATTGCAGGATCAGAAGTAAGTGGACCAGAAAATGGCAAACAAGATATATTTGAAAACAAATGGTGTGTTTTAATTAAAGAAAAAAATACGAAGAAAAAACACTTAAATTTATTAAGTAATTTTTGGAAAAAAATGGGTTCAAAAATAGTTGTTATGACAGCTGAAAAACATGACAAAATATTTTCTATGACAAGTCATCTCCCTCACTTAATTGCATATAATCTAGTAAAATCGGCGCAAGATTTCGAGAGAATTCAAAATTATGATTTAATTAAATACAGCGCAGGCGGATTAAGAGATTTCTCAAGAATAGCTGCTTCTAATGAAATTATGTGGAGAGATATATTTTTTAATAACAAAAAAAATATTTCAAAGGTAATTGATTTATTCATCAAAAATTTAAATTTATTTAAAAAAGATATTAATTCTAAAAATAATAGATCAATAATAAAGAAATTAACTCAAACTAAAAAAGTAAGATCAAAAATTATAAAATTAAAACAAGATATTGCCAAACCTGATTTTGGTAGAAATTAATATTTTATAGATGATATTTTTTTAACCTTGAGTTGTGCAGTTTTCTCAATTCTCTTTATTGTCTGAAAAATTGGCATTATTAAAACTTTTTTTTCAGGTCCGTATGCGTGAATTAACTCTTTTGAGTTTAAGCACATTGCGACATGTCCTTTCCAAAAAATAATATCACCTTTTTCAAAATTCTTTGCAATTCTTTTTTTCTTTGAATATCTGATCTGATCTATGGTATCTCTTGGATAGTAAGTTTCATTATAATAATTAAATACTTGAAGTAATGCAGAGCAATCTATTCCCTTATACGTTTTTCCACCCCATATATATTTTGTTTCTAGAAATAATCTAAAAATTTTAGAAAAATTTATTTCTTTATGATTAATTTTTTTTATATCTTTTTTTCTTAACCATCTATTTTTTTCAAATTCTACATAATTCTTATTTTCACTAATCACTTCAATTTTTGATCCAAAAGGTAAAAAATTTTTAGTTTTTTTATTCAACCTATTGAAAATTATAGCTTTAAGAGAATAAACTTTGTAATTTGGAGAAAGTTTTCCTACATAATCTTTATTTTTTATATATCCAATATAATTGTCAAAAGATGATTTGATTTTAATCCATTCCTTATTCTTTGATAAAATTTTAAATTTTTCTCCATAAAGGATTTGTGATATTACCTCAGAGTTTCTTGAAGCTTTTTTATATATATTAGAAAATTGTTTCTTAAAAAAAAAATTATTTTTCACTTAATTTTAGTTTATCTTTTATAACCCATAAACAAATCAAAGAAGGGATCACCATTATTGCTGTTAAAATAAAAAATGTACCCCAGTCCCCATTTAACCAGTCTACTAATGCTCCAGAGGATGATGCAAGCGTAGTTCTTCCAGCAGTTCCAATTGATGCTAGTAAAGCATATTGAGTTGCTGTGTAAGTTCTATCAACAAGTAAAGAAATAAATGCTACAAAGGCAACTGTTGCAAATGCTGCTGCAATATCATCAAAAATAACTGCAACAGCAAACAACCATTCTGATTTTCCAGTCCATGCTAGAGCTGTAAATAATAAATTAGTTGCAGCCATTAAAATGCCTGCAAGAAACATTGCTTTTAAAACTCCTGATCTAATTACAAATAAACCACCCAATAATGTAAATATGACAGTGGTTATCCATCCTAAAGTTTTTGAATAAATAGCAATGTCACCCTTAGAAAATCCTATTTCTTTATAAAAGACTATGGACATACGACCTAAAAATGCCTCACCAATCTTAAATAAAAACACAAAAGCTAAAATACCTAATGCTATAGAAAATCCATTTTTTTTAAAAAAACTTATTATAGGTCCACCAAGTGTGCCGCTTATCCAAGCAATTATATGGGCAATAAAATTTTTTGATCCAATTTTATTCTGAATTAACTGGTCAGTTTTTTTTTGATTATCTTTTCTAGAATTTGATTGAGTTTCATGAACAAACATGAGTCCAATATTCATTAAAATTATTACAATACCTAAAATTAGAAATGTTAATTGCCAGTAATTAGCTATTCCAATATTTTGAAAATATTCTGCAGTAAAAAGAGCAATTACACCACCTAATTTATATCCACTCCACCAACCAACAACTGCCATTGCAGCACCTGCAGCCATTGATTTACCTTCATGTTCGCCAATTTGTTCAATTCTTAATGCATCTACAGTTATATCCTGTGTCGCAGATGCAATTGCAATAATTAAACCCACTGTAATCAGTAAGGCAAGATTTTCAGTTGGATTTATTAAGCTCCAAATAACTAAGCTAATTAAAATTGCAGTTTGCATCAAAACTATCCAGCCACGTCTATGACCAAGTTTTTTTGTAAGATATGGAATTTGAAGTCTATCTATTAGGGGAGCCCATAGATAATTAAATGCATACACTCCAAATATTAATCCAGCCCATCCTATAGTTGATCTACTTAAGCCTTCCTCTTTTAACCAAAGACTTAAACTACTACCTATCAAAACCCATGGAAAACCAGAGATGGCTCCAAGTAATAGTATTCTTAACATTCTTCTATCAAAATAGACTGAAAAGGTTTCTGACAGAGATTGTTTTTTTATTTCAATCATTTTAGTTTCTCCAAAAAGATGGCAAGAACAATACTAATATTGCAAACAACTCAAGTCTACCTAAAATCATACCAATTGTTAAAATCCATTTTGAAATATCAGGTAAAGATGAAAAATTCCCGTTAGGACCAATAATAGGGCCTAATCCTGGTCCGACATTAGAAATTGAAGTAGCAGCCCCTGAAATTGCAGTAATAAAATCAAGACCAGTTAAAGATAGTAGAGCAGTAAGTACAAAGAAAATTAAGAAATAAAAATAAATAAAAGAAATAATTGATGCAATAAATTTATCATCGACTGAACTTTGATCATATTTTATAACAAACACACCTTTAGGATAGATAATTTTTTTAAGTTGTGTTGTTATAAACGAATATAGAATTTGAATTCTAAAAATTTTAATACCACAAGTAGTTGATCCAGCGCATCCACCAATAAACATGAGTGCTAAAAATAGAGTGATTGGAAAACTACCCCAGTTATCATATTCAGAATTTACATAACCAGTTCCAGTCAATATAGAAATACTATTAAAAAAAACTGATCTTAAATTAAAGTTTTCATAATTATTCAAGAGCAAGTATGTGGACAATAATATAATTGATAAAATAATAACTTTAATAAAAGTTTTAATTTGTATATCTGTTAAAAATATTTTTTTGTTTCCATTTATAAATTTAATGTATGCTATAAATGGTACACTTCCTAAAATGATATATATTATTGAAGCTATCTCTATTGGAATACTATCAAAATAACCAATAGACTGATTATAATTTGAAAAACCACCCGTGGCTATTGTTGTCATAGAATGAGTTAAGCTATCAAATTTACTCATTCCAAATAACCAATAAGTCATAGCACACATTACAGTTAAGCCTGAGTAAATATAGATTAGCCTTAAAGCTATTTCTTTAGACTTTGGAAGTATTTTTTCCGATGAGTCGTTACTTGAAATTTTAAACAATTGCATACCACCAACATTCATTATTGGCATTAATGTAATTGCCATTACAATAATACCAATTCCACCTAACCATTGTAATATAGCTCTCCATAATAAAATTCCCTTTGGTGTAAATTCTAGATTTGAAATAATAGTTGAACCGGTGGTAGTTATTCCAGACATACTTTCAAAAAATGCATCGGTTACAGAAAGTTCTATTGTAGAAAATATGAAGGGCAAAGAGCCAAAAATTGCTATGCTTAGCCATGAAAGTGCAGTCAGCAGAAATGCTTGTTGTAAATTTAATTTTTTGTCGTGATCTAAGTTTGATAAAAAAAATAAAGTCCCAAAAATAATTGTTACAATTGATGCTCCAAAAAAAGAAGAGTCTACTTCAGAGTAAGCAAATTGAGTAATAATAGGTATCAACATGAATACCCCGAGTATTATTTGTAAAATTCCTAGTGTAAAAAAAACAGTTTTATAATTAGACATTTTGAAAGAACATTATTTTATGGTAAATAAATTTCAACTCTATAAGAATTAGTAAAATCACTGATTTAAGATTTTTAAAGGTATAATTCATGATTAAAAAAGAAAATTTAGACAAAACTAGTGCTTGGCCTTTTGTTGAAGCAAAAAAATTACTCAGAGAAAGAAAATCTTTCATAGAAAAAAAAGGTAAAATTACACTCCAAACAGGTTACGGTCCTAGCGGTCTTCCACATATAGGAACATTCGGTGAAGTTGCAAGAACATCAATGATGGTAAATGCCTTGAGGCAATTATCAGATTTTCCAACTGAAATAATAACATTTTCTGATGATATGGATGGTTTGCGAAAAGTACCAGATAATGTCCCTAATCAAGAATTACTTAAAGACAATCTTCATAAACCATTAACCCAAGTTCCAGATCCGTTTGAAAAATTTGGTAGCTTTGGTGAACATAACAATGAGATGTTAAAAAATTTTTTAAATAGTTTTAAATTTGATTATAATTTTCAAAGTTCTACGTCACTTTATAAAAGTGGATTTTTTAATCCAACACTTAAAATTATTTTAGAAAATTATGAAGGGATTATGAATATTATAATTCCTACACTAGGTAAAGAGCGACAGCAAACTTACAGTCCTTTTTTGCCTATTTGTGCTGAGACAGGACATGTTTTAGAAATTCCTGTTACTGAAATTGATAAAGAAAAATCTAAAATTATTTTTGACAATAAAGGAAAAAAATTAGAGCAAAGCATTTTAGATGGAAATTGTAAATTACAATGGAAAGTTGATTGGGCCATGAGATGGTATGCTTTAGATGTTGATTTTGAGATGTATGGAAAAGATTTGATAGAAAGTGCAATTTTATCTACAAAAATAATAAATTTATTAGGAAAGAAAAACCCATCTGGATTTGCTTATGAGCTATTTTTAGATGAAAAGGGTGAAAAAATTTCAAAATCAAAAGGTAATGGCATTACAATCGATCAATGGCTGGAATATGCTTCACCGGAAAGTTTATCTTTGTATATGTATCAAAATCCAAAAAGAGCAAAAAAATTATATAAAGAAATAGTTCCTAAGGCTGTTGATGAGTATTTAGATTGTATTGAAAAGTCAAAAAAACAAAATGAACTTCAATTATTGATGAATCCTGTTTGGCACGTTCACAATGGTAATATTCCAAAAGAGGAGATGATTATGACATTTTCAATGTTGCTGAATCTAGTCGAAACAAGCAATGCTGATAGTAAGGATTTGTTGTGGAAGTTTGTAAAAAAATATAAATCAGATATTTCTGAAAAAAATTTTCCAATCTTTGATGGTTTAGTTGGTTATGCAATAAAATATTTTAATGATGTAATTAAAGCTCAAAAAAAATACAAAACACCAAATCGATCAGAAAAATTAGCCCTAGAAGCATTGGTAAAAACTCTTGAAAAATGCACAGATGAAATGTCGCCAGAAGATATTCAAACATTGATTTATTCAACTGGAAAAGAAAATGGTTATACAGACAATTTAAGAGATTGGTTTAAATTGATATATGAAGTAGTTTTTGGAGATGAAAATGGACCTCGAATGGGATTTTTTATAAGTTTTTTTGGTGTAAAAGAAACAACTGAGCTATTAATGAATAAATTAAAATAATGTTTTCTAAAATAAGACCATTAATATTTAAAGTAGATCCAGAAAAAGCACACACTCTAGCAATCAAGTCTTTAAAACTTAATTTAATTCCAAACGTATTTGATGAAAATAAAAATGATCCTATTTTTCAAACAAAAATTTTTGAAAAAGATCTAGATAATCCGATTGGAATGGCAGCTGGTTTTGATAAAAATGCCGAAGTATATAATTCATTATTTAAATTAGGATTTGGATTTGTTGAAGTTGGAACAATTACCCCTTTAAAACAATATGGTAATCCCAAGCCAAGAGTGTTTAGATTGGTAGAGGACGAAGCTTTGATTAATAGATTAGGTTTTAATAATCATGGTGCCGAAATTGTTAAAGACCGCATTAAGCGAAACAAAAAATTAGGATTATTAGGTATTAATATTGGTCCCAATAAGGACTCTAGCGATAGATTAAATGATTATCTCATTGGATTAAAAACTTTTTATGATGATGCTGACTATATCACAATTAACATTTCATCACCAAATACTGAAAATTTAAGATCATTTCATGAAGGTAATAAATTACAAGACTTGCTCAAATCTATTATGATGGAAAGAAAAAATTTTAAATCAAATGTTCCTATTGCTGTTAAAGTTTCACCAGACATAAGTGAAGATCAGGTCTATCAAATTACTGAAATTCTTTTAGAACATGAAATAAAAGCAATCATTGTTTCAAACACATCTGAAGCTACAAGAGATAAACTTAGCAATATTCAAAGACATCAAAAAGGGGGTTTGTCTGGAAAACCAATTGAGGAAAAATCAAATATTTTAATAAATAAATTTTATAAATTATTAAAAGGTAAAATTAAAATAATAGGTGTTGGTGGAGTTGACTCTGGTCAAGCCGCTTATGATAAATTTATAGCTGGAGCAGATTTTATTCAGCTTTATACAGGAATGGTTTTTAAAGGTCCAAATATTGCTGGAATTATTAAAAAAGACCTTAAAGAATTATTAATTAGAGATGGAGTTAAAAATTATACTGAAATTGTAGGAAATAAAACTCTATCTTAAATGTATTAAACTTGACGCTTTACGTATCTCCCCTTATATAGGCACTATTATTATGTCAAAAAAATGTGAATTAACCGGTAAAATCCCGATGAAGGGTCATAATGTTAGTCACGCTAACAATAAGACCAAAAGAAGATTTTTACCAAATCTAAAAAAAGTAAAATTCACAAGTGAATTAATGAAGAGAAGTCTAAAATTAACAGTGAGCAATTCTGGTGTTAGATCTGTTGATAAAAAAGGTAGCTTTGACGAATTTCTTAAGGCTGTTAAAAATAAAAATATATCACCAAGACTTAAAAAACTAAAAAAAAGTATTTTAATAAAATCCCCTTTTAAGAAAAAGCCTTTAGCTAAATCAGCTTAATGAGCAAACTATTTGTTACCCTATCAATTTTGATGGGAGTAGTTGTTTTATCTTCTAATTATCTTGTACAATTTCCAATAAATTATTATGGCTTAAGTGAAATTCTTACTTATGGAGCTTTTAGTTATCCAATAGCTTTTTTAATTACAGATTTGGCCAATAGATTTTATGGTAAATTTTTAGCTAGAAAAATCGTATATATTGGATTTTTTATAGGTATAATTTTTACACTATTATTCTCAACTAATTTTGCTGATTTAATTTCAATAAGAATTGCAATTGGATCTGGAGTGGCTTTTATAACTGCACAACTATTAGATATTCAAATTTTCGATCGTTTAAGAAAAAAAGAGTGGTTTGTAGCACCTTTAACTTCATCTTTTATTGGCTCAACTGTTGATACTTTTTTATTTTTTTCAATATCATTTTATGGAACGGGAGTTCCTTGGATAACATTATCACTAGGTGATTTAGCAGTAAAATTTTTTGTATCTTTACTAATGTTAATACCTTTTAAAATTTTACTAAAAATTAGTAAGCCGATTTGAATTAGTACAAAAACTTATAAGATAAAATTTTGTAAGCTAGCTTTGCTACAAGAAAGTTATAGGAATTAAAACCTTTTATTGGTGATAATTCATTAATATCAGCACCAACAATTTTGGAATTTTTTGCTGCAATTCTAATAATATTTAAAGTTTCATCC
>CABXEK010000024.1 GCA_902511185.1 uncultured Pelagibacteraceae bacterium
GATGGTGTAGCAATAAGAGCAGGCCATCATTGTTGTCAAATACTTCATGAAAAGTTGAATATACCAGCAAGCTCAAGAGCTTCAGTTGGAATTTATAATACTAAAGATGACCTTGATAAACTAAATGAAGCTATAAATAATTGTAAAAAAATATTTAATTTATAATGAACTTAAAAGAATTATATCAGGAAATAATATTAGAGCATGGTAAAAATCCAAGAAACCTTGGTAAGACTGATGATTTTAATAAAGATGCTAAAGGTCATAACCCTTTATGTGGAGACAATGTTCATGTTTATTTAAAACTTAATGGACAAAAAATTGTTGAAGATATTTCTTTTGAAGGAAGTGGTTGCGCTATCTCAATGGCATCAGCTTCGATTATGACTGATTTAATCAAAGGAAAAAATGAACATGAGGCTAAAGAAATTGTTGAGGATTTTTTAGGAATGATTAAAGAAAATCCTGAATTAAAATCAGATAATTTAGAAGAGGATGAAAAAACAAAACTAATGTGTTTATCGGGTGTTAAACAATATCCAATGAGAGTGAAATGTGCGACTTTATCATGGCATACTTTAGTTTCTGCTTTTGATGATAAAAAAAGAAGAAGTTAAAACAGAAAATTAATGAGATATGAATAAAAAAGAAAAGATTATTGAAGAAATCAGAAAAAATTTATGATCCTGAATTGCCAGTTAATATTTATGAATTAGGTTTAATCTATGATATAAAAGTTGAAAATGATAATTTTGCTAAAATTAAAATGACACTAACGACACCCAATTGTCCTGTTGCTGAAAGTTTGCCAAAAGAAGTTAAAGAAGGAGCAATGCAAGTTGAAGGTATTGATGATGTTGATCTTGAATTGGTTTGGGATCCTCCTTGGAATAAAGATATGATGTCTGAGGCAGCAAAGTTGGAGTTAAATTTATAATGAATCCTATAATTAAATTAAGTGACAATGCTGCATTAAGAATTAAAGAAATTATGTCTAATGCTGAAAAAGATTCATTGGGTGTAAGAGTGTCAGTAAAAACAGGTGGTTGTGCTGGGATGTCTTATGTAATGGAATATACAAAAGATGTTAATCCAAGCGATGAGATAATCGAAGATAAAGGGGTTAAAGTTTTTGTTGATTCAGCTGCAATAATGTATCTTCTTGGTACTGAAATGGATTATAAAAAAGAGGAACTTTCATCTTCTTTTGTGTTCAATAACCCCAATGAAACTGAGCGATGTGGCTGTGGTGAATCTTTCAAGATAGAGTAAAAAAATTTATCCTATTATTTGCATACCAGTATTGCGTTTATTGCATAACTAGTATAAGAATCACATATGAATACATTTGAATTTAAAAATCTAGTTAAAAACCTTAAGAATTCTTTAAAACAAAAAATTTTTTTTAAAGATCTTCGTAAAGAAGTAGAAACTGGAGCCAACGGCACACAGGACTACGTTGTTAAAAAAGGTGTTAACAAAGATACGATTGCAACAACTAGACAGTAATTAATTACTAGCTACTGTAATACATCTCAAACTCAACAGGATGAGGTGCATGTTCAAATTTATGAATTTCTTCAAACTTAAGTGCAATATAAGCATCAATTTGATCATCCGTAAATACACCACCTTGAGTTAAGAACTCCCTATCTTTATCTAAACTTTCCATAGCTTCTCTTAATGAACCGCAAACAGTTGGGATAGCACTAACTTCTTCAGGAGGTAATTCATATAAATCTTTATCAAAAGATTCACCCGGATGAATTTTGTTTTTAATTCCATCAAGTCCAGCCATAAGCATCGCGGCAAAAGTTAGATAAGGGTTCCCAGAAGCATCTGGAAATCTTATTTCACATCTTGCACCATTTTTACTTAGAGTTATTGGTATACGGCATGATGCAGATCTGTTTCTTGCTGAATAAGCAAGTAGAACAGGTGCTTCAAAACCAGGAATTAATCTTTTGTAACTGTTAGTTGTAGAGTTAGCAAATGCATTAATTGCTTTAGCGTGTTTTAAAATTCCACCAATATAATGAAGTGCTGTTTCAGATAATCCTGCATAAGCATCACCAGAAAATACTGGGGTTTTACCTTTCCAGATAGATTGGTGGATGTGCATACCTGAACCATTATCACCTGCAACTGGTTTTGGCATGAAGGTAGCTGTTTTACCAAACGAATGTGTCACCATTTGTACTACATACTTATATAATTGAACATTATCAGCTTGATCAACTAAAGTTCCAAAATACATTCCAAGCTCATGTTGACTTGGAGCAACCTCATGATGGTGTTTTTCAACTTTAATTCCAACTTCTTTTAAATTTTTTAAGTATTCACCACGCATATCTTGTTCACTATCAACTGGTGGTACAGGGAAATAACCACCTTTAACTGGAGGTCTGTGTCCCATGTTTCCATTTTCATAAACTTTTCCAGAATTGTAAGGACCTTCTTTACTGTCTAAAACAAATCCTGTGTTATTAGGATCATTACTAATTCTTACATCATCAAAAACAAAAAATTCTGGTTCAGGTCCAAAGAACGCTTTATCACCAATACCAGAAGATTTTAAATATTCTTCTGCTTTTTTTGCCGTACCTCTTGGATCTCTTTCATAGGAAGATTTTTTTACAGCATCCAAAATATCACAAAAAAGAACAACAGTGTTATGAGAGGTGAAAGGGTCCATTATCATTCTCGAGGTATCTGGTTTTAAAATCATGTCAGATTCATTAATAGCCTTCCAGCCAGCAATGGATGATCCATCAAAAAATACACCTTCGTTCAACATTTCTTCATCAACAATTGTTGAGTCCATTGTTAAATGCTGAAGTTTACCTCTTGGATCTGTAAACCTCAGATCAACAAAGTCTGCTTCTTTTTCTTTCATAAATTTTAAAACATTTGCTGCGCTCATTTTGTCTCCTATATAATTTTATGAGTGGTAAATAACAAAATAATCCCAAAAAATATTGCTTATTTAATAAATAACACCTATGCAATTTTCACATAAGTGTAGTATTTATTCAATAATATTTAATGATTTTTACACAGTGAACCCTTTATTAAACAAAGAGCCAGTTAAAAGAGCTGAAAAAGCAATTCAAGCGTTTGATCCCAAACTTAAAATCATTTGTTTGGAACAAACTGCAAGAACAGCTGATAATGCAGCTACAGCTTTAGGTTGCAATGTAGGAGCAATTGTAAAAAGTTTACTTTTTAGATCAGGTGATAATTATGTCTTATGTTTAGTGTCAGGTGACAAAAGATGTTCTCTTAATAAATTAAAAAAAATATTGAATGAAAAAGATATTTCGATGGCACATCCAAATGATGTTAAAAGAATTACTGGTTATACAATTGGAGGTGTATCTCCTGTCGGACACTTAACAAATATAAAAATTTATATTGATACTAATTTAGAAAGATTTACAACAGTCTTCGCAGCTGCAGGACATCCAAACTGTGTTTTTAAAATAAATTTTAGTCAATTAATAACTTTAACTAATGGTAAAAGTAAAGAGATAACAGAATGAGGCAACCAAAATTAATAGATTATGTTTTATTAACAGTGTTAGCTTTAATTTGGGCTTCAGCTTTTTTTAATATTAAAATAGCAACATATTCTTTTGGGCCAGTTACCATTGCTTTTTTAAGAGTTTTTTTTGGAGCAATTCCTGTTTTGCTTCTTTGTTATTATAAAAATATAAAGATTGAAGCTTTTTCAAAAGATTGGCATTGGTTTGCAATGATTGGGTTTATTAATTTAGTAGCACCATTTTTCTTGATAGCTTATGGGGTAAAGTCTGTACAAAGTAATCTAGCAGCAATTTTAATGTCTACAACACCATTAAGCTCAACAGTATTAGGACACTTTTATACAAAAAATGAAAAATTCAATCTGGTAAAAACAATTGGAATCTTAATTGGTTTTTCAGGAATTGTGTTTTTATTTTCTGACAATCTCTTAATTGATGCAAATAATTTTGGATCAGCATTATTAATATTACTTGGCTCAACTTGTTATGTAATTGGTGGAGTTTTAACTTTAAAGATTAGTAAGAAAAAAAATGAAAATGTAACAGGCTCAATATTGATATGGGCTATTATAATTTTAATACCACTTGTAAGCTTTATTGAGCAGCCGTGGCAATCAATTCCACGAACTGACTCATTAATTTCAGTTATATATCTTGGAATAGTACCAACAGGAGTCGCTTGGTTATTAAGATTTAGAATATTAAAAAATAATGGTTTAATTTTTCAGTCACAAGTTTCATATTTAATACCAATATTTGGAACTATCTTGGGCTATATATTCTTAAAAGAATTAATAACTATTAAAGTTCTAATATCTTTAATAGCAGTTTGTATAGGTATTTATTTTGTAAAAAAAGCTGATAAAAAAAAATTTTCTTAAATTATTTTTTAAAAATTATTTTAGCATTAAAAGAAAAAGATCTTCTCTCCCCTGCAATATTAAAAGGATACGCTGTGTGCATTAAATAGTTTGGAAAAATTATTAATTCTTTTATTTTAGGAACAACATTATAAATACTTTTACTTAAGAAGCCTCTTTGTCCGTTGATGAAATCAATTGTTCCGTTAGTTTTAACCTTCTTATTTTTTACCATTTTATTGCTGGTCATACCTTTGGGTAATTTCAAATAACCAACACCTGACAAATCACCTTCGTGATAATGTATTGGGTTATATTCACCTTTAAATTGTCGAACCACCCAAAGATTTAAAATTTTAATTTCTTTTATCTTTTGTATTTTTTCATTTGATAAAAATTTGATAATATTTTTTTTTAACTCTTTATCTAAATATTTTTTGATAAATTTATCTGAAATTTTTATTTCTTTTTTAATTTGGCTTGCTAATTTTGAGCTATAGTCAACTTTTTTCGATTTTGATTTTTTATCAAACTCTTTATTCAATATATCAAAAAATTTTATTGAAATTTTAGTTTTACCTATTGAGGGACCAAATGGTTTGATATTTTTCATTGCATGAATAAATACAGTAAAAGTTAATTAAATCAAGATTATGGTAATACTCTAAATCCCATTCTTATAGCTACAAATATAACTAGTAAAGATGTTATTATAGCCAAAGTTTTGCCTGACAAAAATTTTATATTTAAAAAATTTCCAATTTGTCCTCCTATTAATACTGCTATAAAAAGAGGCCAATAATTTAAAAACTCATCAAATACAATACTTTTTGTTAGTTGACCTGCCACACCAAATATTGAGTTAATCAAAATAAACAAAGATGCTGTAGTAGCAATTTGTTTTGGATATCCTGCTTTCATTAAAAATAAAATTGGACTTAAAAATATGCCACCGCCAATTCCAATAATGCCAGAAATGAAACCAATAATAGAACCAATAAAAACTGAAACTAGTTTGGGAATTGAATTTATCTTAATTTGTTTATTATTAAATGACTTGCTTTCAATTAACAAAAAAATTCCTGCAATAATTAAAATAATAAACAATAATATTTCGAATATTTCCTTACTGATGGATATCGAGGCACCAAAAAATGCAAAAGGTACTGACCCTACTAAGTAAGGAGCAAGTAATTTAAAATTAAGATTACCCGACCTTATATAATTAATTGAATTTCCAGATACAACGATGATATTACAAAATAAAGCTATTACAGGAAAAATATAGAAAGGAATATTCCAAATAAGCATTAATGCGAGATAAGTAGAGCCTCCACCAAATCCAACACTAGAATATAAAATTGCTGTTATAAAAAATAATATTGATAATATAATCATATTTAAAAAAATTTTATGAACGTAAATATAGCTTTATTAACTGTAACAGATACAAGAACTTTTGATAATGATAAATCCGGGGCCATTCTTGTAGAAAAAATTGAAGACGCTAATCATAATTTAATTGATAGAAAAATATGCAAGGACAACAAACAAGATATTGTTTTAATTTTAAAAGAATGGATCAGTAAAGAAAATATTGATGTAATTATAACAACCGGAGGGACAGGACTTACTGGAAGGGATATTACCCCAGAAGCAATAGATGAAATTGCTGATAAACAAATACCTGGATTTGGTGAAGTTTTTAGAACTATAAGTCTTAAAACAGTAGGCACTTCTGCTATACAGTCTAGAGCTTGTGCAGTTTTAGCAAACGGCAAATATGTTTTTGCATTACCTGGATCATCTGGTGGTGTTACTGATGCTTGGGATGGAATTTTAAAACATCAATTAGATATTAATCACAAGCCTTGTAATTTTGTTGAATTATTCCCAAGACTTAAGGAAAAATAATTATTTTTGATATTTTTCTTTCCATTCTGTGTAAGGCATTCTGTAAATATGCTCTCTAGCATCAGGATCAGATATAGTTATGCCCTTTTTTTCAGCTTCTTCCCTATACCATCTAGATAAACAATTTCTGCAAAAATTAGCTAAATTCATAAGATCAATATTTTGAACATCTTTTCTTTCATCTAAATGGTTTAATAACCTCTCAAATGTAGCTGATTGAATTTCTTTTTTTGTTTTATCATCCATAATTTGTCTCTCTTTTTTTTATTTTAATTCTTAAGGCCAGCAAAACAAGTACAATTAACATGAAAATTAATGGTTTAAAAAAAATTGTTTTTGATAGCCAAATATAATGGAGCGAACCAAAGATTGCTATAATATAAATTAATCTATGTAATTTTTTCCAATTATGTCTTAATAATTTTGCCATTTTTTGAGACGAGGTAATAGCTAATGGAATTAATAATAGCCAAGCTGAAAATCCAATAAATATATATTTCTTCTTTAAAACATCGTTAAAAATTTGTTGCCAATCAAGCCTATAGTCTATAACTACATAAGTAATTAAATGAATAGTTGCATAAAAAAAAACAAATAATCCCAACATTCTTCTAAACTTTATCCAAATAACTAAATTAGTAAATCTTTTAAGTGGACTCATTGCTAAAGTTAAGCAGATAAAAATTAATGTCCATTCACCTGTGTGATGAGTGATTTCTTTTACTGGTTCTGGACCTAATTGATTGAAATAAATTTTAGATATAATTACTAAGAAAGGAATAAGACTTAAAATGAAAATACCAGGCTTTAAAAATTTATTCATTAAAAATACTTTTTTAAATCCATACCAGCATACAAATTAGCTACCTCATCTCCGTAACCGTTAAACATTAAAGTTTTTACTCTTGGTGCAAAAATATCATTTCCAATAACTCTTTCAGTTGCTTGAGACCATCTTGGATGATTTACATCAGGGTTAACATTTGAATAAAAACCATACTCTCTTGGTGAGGCCCACATCCACGACGAAGTTGGCATTTTTTCAACCAATTCTATCTTCACAATAGCCTTTGCACTTTTAAAACCATATTTCCATGGAACAAAAATTCTAAGAGGGGCGCCATTTTGATTGGGAAGTTTTTTATTATATAAACCTGTGACCACTGTAGTTAATGGATGCATTGCTTCATCAATTCTTAATCCTTCTTTATAAGGCCAATTTAAAACAGGATATCTTTGGCCTCTCATTTGATCAGGATCATAAACACTTTCAAATTTAACAAATTTTGCTTTGGAAGTAGGAGTGACCTTAGATAATAATTTACTTAAAGAAAAACCCATCCAAGGAATTACCATTGACCATCCCTCAACACATCTTAAGCGATATATTCTTTCTTCAGACTCAATCGTTTCTGAAATTTCTTCCATAGATATTTTGATAGGATTTTTAACCTCACCTTCAATACTGATATTCCAAGGTTTTGTTTTAAAATTTTGTGAATTAATATATGGATCACTTTTAGAAGTTCCGAACTCATAATAATTGTTATAGGTCGTGATATCTTTGTAGCTCGTATATTTTTTTTCTTCTTGAGATAAAGCATCATTCACAGAGAGAAATGAAGTCATTGCAATGGACCCAGCACTTAAACCAATTTTTTTAATAAATGATCTTCTATTTTTATAAATTTTTTCAGGTGTTATTTCTGAATATTTAATTTTTTTCATGAATTACAGGATTGCCTTTTAGCCAGTTACTTTCATTATTTGTGTAATGTTCTTTTTTCCAAATCGGTGACCTTTTCTTAATTTCTTCAATTATGTATCTAGATAAAATATAAGCTTCATTACGATGTTTGCAGGCAACAGCAATAATAATGCTTACTTCACCAAGATTTAAGTAACCTTTTGCATGTTCAATAAATACTGCTTTATCTTTGATGTTTAGCTTTTGATCTGCTTCATTATAAATTTCTTCAAAACTCTTTATAACAAGAGCATCATGACTGTCATAAGTTATTCCTAATACACTTTTATTATCGTTTTGATTTCTGACAGTTCCAGAAAAAAAAATTGATGCTCCAAATTCAGAAGATAAAATAAAATTTTCAGCTTCTAAAATTGAAAGTTTTTTTTCTTTTGTATCTATTACTTTTGTATGAAGCATTAACCTCCTCCGATAGGGGGTATAATAGCAATTTTTTCATTACTTGTTATTTTATAATTGTCGCTGACAATATTGTTATTTTCAGAACAAAATGCAGATGAATTTACAATCTTTTTAAAATTTTCATTACCCTTGAATTTTGCATCTAAGTATTCAATTATTTTATTTCTAATATCTTTAATTGTTGAATTGTTTTCAATATTAAATTCTAGAAAATTATTATCACTAAAATCTCGACTTGCTCCAAATAACTCAATTTGTATCTTCATCAATATTTTAATTAAAATATCTCTTTTAAAAAATTAGGTAGTCCATCAGGATTTTTCCATAGACCACTTTTTCCACCTTCTTTGATTAATAATCTCACATCATCGATTTTTAAATGAGGATTAACAATTTTACTTAAATCGTAAATAGTTATTAAGGCAGCATTTACTCCCATAATTGCTTCCATCTCTACACCTGTTTTTGCATATGCGGAAACAACACAAAATACTTCAAGTGAATTTTCTTCATCATGCATAATAATTTTAGTAGCAGTATGATCAATTGGTAATGGATGACACAAAGGAATTAATTCACTGGTTTTTTTAACCCCTAAAACTGCAGAAACTTCAGCTAAAGCTACTGGGTCTCCTTTAGGCATTTCTTTATTTTTAATTAAATTAAAAACTTCTTTGCCAACATAAATTTTTCCAGATGCTAAAGCTCTTCTGCGAGTTTCTTTTTTGGTTGAAACATCTACCATATTAAAAGAATTTTTTTTAAATATTTCTTCTGCCCAATCTTTTAATTCGTTGTTTTTTATCACTTTTAAATTTTTCATATTAACCACCAGTAGTTGATAAATTCTTTGTTAAACCAGTTTCACCGATTTCTAAATAATGAGACTCTTTTTTAAAATTAAGCTGTTTTAAAATCAAATCTTTTAACTCATCAATTTGACTATTTTTTTGTATTAAATGTCTAATATTTATTCCAGTATTACCAAACAAACATAATCTTAAATCACCTTTAGCCGTTATTCTTAACCTATTACAACTTTTACAAAAATCTTTAGAGTAGGGAGCAATAACACCAAATTTCCCTTTGAACTTTGGGTTTAAATAGTTTTTTGATGGCCCTGAATCTTTACCAAATGTTTGAATAACCCAATTGTTGTTATTAAGATAATCTGTAAATTTTTTAGCAGGAACATGATAGTTGTTAAAATACTCTAGATTATCTCCTGTTTGCATTAACTCAATATATCTAAAATCAATTTCATTTTTTTTTACAAATTCAGCCCAATCATTAAAATCTTTTTCAGAGTCATTTACTCCTTTTAGCAAAACAGCATTGATTTTAATATTTTTGAAATTTAATTTTTGTAAGTTTTTAATACCTCTAAGAATTTCTTCCAATCTATCATGACCTGTAATCTTTTTAAAAGTTGCAGCATTTAAACTGTCGATACTAATATTAATTCCATCTAAGCCACTATTTTTTATAGCATTTGCTATTTTATCTAATCTATAACCATTCGTAGTTATTACAGTTTTCTTTATTCCTGAATTTTCTTTAATAATCTTAATAATCTCAAAAAAATCTTTTCTAACAGTCGGTTCACCGCCAGTAAGTCTAATTTTTGATACACCTAGTTCAGATAATGCTCTGGCTAATCTTCTAATTTCTTCTATATTAATAAAAGTTCTGTTATCACTTTTATCAATTTTATAACCATCTGGTAGACAGTATCCGCATTTAAAGTTGCAAACATCAGAAATAGAAAGCCTTATATAAGGAAATTTTCTACCAAAACTATCTTTAAGAATATTCATATAATATATCTAACATTATTAATTAAATAATCCATGAGTCAAATTCTTAATCTATGTATAGCTTAAAAAAATTAAAATTTTACCTTTTCAAGTTTTTTTGATTTTAAAGATTTGTTAGCAGTTTCTGCTAAAATTAATGACATTCTTCCATCCTCAAAACTAGCAAGGGGCTTAACATTTTTTTTACATAGTCTTGCTAAATCATTTAATTGAATTTTGTAAGCATCAGAATATCTTTCGATAAAAAAATTTTTAAAGGTAGATTTATTATGTGTAGAATTTTTTGAATATATAGCAGTTTCTAAATCTCTTTGATTGTCAGAAATTATCATTCCTTTATTTCCAAAAAGTTCAATTCGTTGATCATAACCAAAACTACAATGTCTAGAATTTGTTATAATACATTGGATACCTTTTTTTGTTTTCATTACCACGGTCGCTAGCTCTAAATCATTTGCATTTTTATATTTTTTATCAGAAAAGTATTCACCGGTAGCAAACACAGATACAAATTCATCAGAATCAGTATAATACCTTGCTAAATCAAAATCGTGTATCATCATATCTTTAAAGATACCGCCAGAAACTTTTAAATAACTTAGTGGAGGTGGAGAAGGGTCTCGACTTGTAATTATTATTTTTTCTAATTTACCAATCTTATTTTTGATTAAATGTTCTTTTAAAGAATTGTGTGCAGGATCATATCTTCTATTAAACCCAATCTGTATTTTTGGATTTAGTTTGGCAAGTTTCTTTTTGCTTTGATTAATTTTTTTTAAATCTAAATCTAAAGGTTTTTCACAGAAAATAACTTTTTTATTCTTAACCCCCTCTTCTATAAATTTTAAATGTGTTTTGGTGCTTGTTGCTATGAATATACTTTTTATATCCTTATCTTTAAAAGCAATATTTGGACTTTTAATATTAATACATCCATATTTTTTTGATAATTTATTAGATAATTTCTGATCAATATCAAAAACGTATTTAAGGTTAAACTCAGGATGATTAATTAAATTTTCTGCATGCATCTGACCAATTCTTCCAAGGCCAAATAATGCAATATTTATTAAATTTTTACCCATCTTTTTCTTTTTGAAGAAATTTTACAAGCATTAATAAATTTTGCAGTCTCTAAACCTTCATCTTCATTAGGGTAAAAAAATCTTTTTTTAGATTTATATTTAATTGAGTGAGCGAATTCCTTATAAATATTTGCAAATGCATCTAAGTACCCCTCAGGATGTCCAAATTTAATTCTAGAAAATTTTGTTGAAAATTTTGCATTATGGAAATCTCTTTCAAGCAATTTAACAGCACCTCTTGCAGGGTTAAATCTTAAATAGTTGGGATCATTTTGTACCCATTCCAAGCTTCCTTTTGAACCAAATATTCTAATCCTTAATCCATAAACACCACCTCTAGCCATCACACTGGTCCAAAACATTCCTTTCGCTCCATTTGTAAAATTAATCATTACTTGAGCATTATCGTCCATCTTAATTTTATTTGAGATTTGTTTAATATCTGCAAAAATTGTTTTTCCTTTTAGACCAGAAATATATGAGGCTAAATGATATGAGTGCGTTCCAATTTCGTTAAGGACAGCTGATGCACCAACAATCTTATTATCTAGTTTCCATTTTAATTTTTTCTTTGCATTTTTAGAAGTTATATTAATTCCTCCAGACCAATCTTGAATATATTCAACATTGACATATTCAACCTTACCAATCTTACCTTTTTCTACTAATACTTTAGCTTCTCTAACCATTGGATAAGCAGAATAATTATGAGTTAATGCATATTTAATTCTTTTATTAGATTTAATTTTATTATGTAATTTTATTGCTTGATCTAAATTTCCAGCAAATGGTTTATCAGAAATAATATGAACATTTTTATCAATAAATTTTTCTGCTATAATTTGATGACTTGATGGCGGTGTCATTATCGCAACTACATCAATACCATCCTCTCTTTTAGCCTCTTTATTAGCCATCTCATTATAATTTGAGTAACATCTATCTTTTGCAATTCCCAAACTTTTACCAAAACTGATAGATAATTTTGCACTTCTGGAAAAAACTCCAGCAACTATTTCATACTGATCATCAAATCTAGCTGAAATTCTATGCACATGGCCGATCCAAGATTTTGGTCCTCCACCAACTATTCCTAAAGATAATTTATTTGTTTTCATTATGTATTTGATTTTATATATCATAACAAAAAAAATTATTATGTCAGTAAAATTAGGAATTGCACCAATTGCATGGAGCAATGATGATATGCCTGAATTAGGAGGCGACACACCATTAGAGCAATGTCTTTCGGAGGCTAGAGAAGCTGGTTTCTCAGGTATAGAGTCTGGTGGTAAGTTTCCAAAAAAATCGGAGGAATTAATACCATTACTTGAAAAATATAATCTAAATTTATGTTCAGGTTGGTATGGTGCTAATTTAAGAAAAAATTCAGTTAAAGAGGAAATTGAATTAATTCAAGAACAATTAAAACTTTTTCAAGACTGCAATGCACCATGTATAGTTTTTGCAGAAGTTTCAGACTCTATTGCTGGTGATCCAAATAGATCTTTATCTACTCGGCCTCAAATGGATAATGATGAATGGAATGATTATTGTAAAAAAGTTTCTGAAATTGGAA
>CABXEK010000025.1 GCA_902511185.1 uncultured Pelagibacteraceae bacterium
AAGGGATCTGGAAAAGATGGAAGAATTTTAAAGGGGGATCTTATAAGTTTGATGGGAGCTAATCCACAGCCTTCAGAAAGAAAAGCTCAGTATGGTCAAGAAGAAAGAATTAAAATGACCAGACTAAGACAAACGATAGCTAAGAGATTAAAACAAGCACAAGAAAATGCAGCTTTATTAACTACCTTCAATGAAGTTGATATGACTAATATTATGGAAATGAGAAAGGAAAATCAGCAAGACTTTCAAAGTCGATATGGAATAAAATTAGGTTTCATGTCTTTTTTTGTTAAAGCATGTGTTGTTGCATTGAAAAATTTCCCAGCTGTAAATGCTGAAATAGATGGAGATGAAATAATTTATAAAAATTATTACAACCTTAGTTTTGCTGTAGGAACTGAAAAAGGTTTAGTTGTTCCAGTATTAAGAGATGCTGATGAACTTTCATTTGCTGATATTGAAAAAAATATTAAAGATATTTCGGAAAAAGCAAGAGATGGAAAACTAACTATTGAAGATCTTCAGGGTGGAACATTTACAATAAGTAATGGTGGAGTTTATGGATCAATGCTATCAACACCAATTCTTAACTTGCCTCAATCAGGTGTTCTCGGAATGCATAATATTGTTGAAAGACCTGTTGTAGTTGATGGCGAAATAAAAATTAGACCTATTATGTATTTGGCTTTGTCATATGACCACAGAATAATTGACGGAAAAGAGTCAGTTTCTTTTTTAAAAATGGTTAAAGAAAATTTAGAAGACCCTAGAAGGTTGTTTTTAGATATTTAAATGTCAGAAAAATTTCAAGCAGTTGTAATTGGAGGAGGGCCAGGTGGATATGTTTGTGCAATTAGACTTGCTCAGCTTGGATTGAAAACAGCATGTATTGAATCAAGGGGATCTCTTGGAGGAACATGTTTAAATGTAGGATGTATACCCTCAAAAAGCTTACTAAACTTGTCTGAAGAATTTCATAAAGTTCAAAATTTATCTAATAAGGGAATTGAAGTAGGCGAGGTTAAGCTAAATCTTGAAAAAATGATGAAAAGTAAGGATAAAGCTGTAACTATACTTACTAAAGGTGTCGAATTTTTACTGAAAAAAAATAAAGTAACTTACTATAAGGGAATTGGAAGCTTTAAATCTCAAAATGAAATCATAATTAAAGACGATCAAAATAAAGAAACCACAATTGAAGCAGAAAAAACAGTGATAGCAACTGGCTCTGTCCCAGTGTCATTACCTGGAATAGAAATTGATGAGAAAGTTATTGTGTCTTCAACTGGTGCATTAAAATTAGATAACGTTCCAAAAAAAATGGTTGTTGTCGGTGGTGGTTACATTGGATTAGAAATGGGCTCTGTTTGGTCAAGATTAGGAGCTGAAGTGCAAGTGGTAGAATTTTTAGATCATATTACTCCTGGAATGGATAAAGAAATTTCCTCAGAATTTATGAAGATTTTAAAAAAGCAAGGCATCAAATTTAACATGCAAAATAAAGTTGAAGCTATCCAAAACAATAAAACAGGCGCAGTTGTTTCAACAGTTGATAAAGACGGAAAGAAAAATAATTTTGATTGTGATGTTGTGCTGATTTCAGTTGGACGAAAAGCAAATACGAATGGTTTAAATTTAGAAGGTGTTGGAGTTGAACTAGATGAAAGAAAAAGAGTTAAAACAAACAATATGTTTAAAACTAATATTGATAATATTTATGCAATAGGAGATGTTATAAGTGGGCCTATGCTTGCACACAAAGCTGAAGATGAAGGAATTGCAGCAGCAGAAAATATTGTAGGTCAATCAGGTCATGTAAATTATGATACAATTCCTGGTGTTGTTTATACAACACCCGAAGTTGCATCAATTGGTAAGACAGAAGAACAATTAAAAGAATTAAATACAAAATATAAAATTGGTAAGTTTTCATTCATGGCAAACTCCAGAGCAAAAGCCATAGATGATGCAGAGGGGTTTGTTAAAATTTTAGCAGATGAAACTACAGATAAAGTTTTGGGCGCACACATAATAGGCCCTCATGCAGGAGAGCTTATTGCAGAAATAGGTGTTGCAATGGAATTTGGTGCAAGCTCAGAGGATATTGCAAGAACTTGCCATGCCCATCCAACATTTTCAGAAGCTGTTAAAGAAGCAGCATTATCAGTAGATAAAAGAGCAATACACTCTTAGACAATATATCATAGGAGGTTAAGAAATTATTTTAGTGTTTAATAATATTTATATGTTTTGTAATAAAGCTTAAGAATAAGCATAATAGAATTATGACACTAATAAAAAAAAAAATTATATTCAATGTTAAAGACAATTTAATTAAAAAATTTGTATTAAAATATTTAGTCCATAAGTCAAAAAAAATAAGTGAATATAGAAAAAATCCAATGGTTGTTTTTGCTAATGACTGGATAGGTGCAAATATATTCGTTGATGGTGTTTATGAAAAAAAATTTATAGATGATATTTTTGAAATTTTTAAAAAAATAAAAATAAATCCAAAGAAAGGATATGCTTTAGATATTGGAGCAAATATAGGCAATCACACGGTTCAATTCTCTCAAAAATTTAAAGGTGTTATAGCAATCGAACCGCATCAAAGAATATTTGAAATTTTAAAATTTAATACATCAAAGATAAAAAATATTAAATGTGTTAATTCAGCTGTTGGAAACAAAATTGGAAAGATCAAATTTAGAGATTATAATGAAAACTTTGGAGCTAGTCACATCTTGGAAAATAATATTAAAAAAAATTATTTTAAAGTTAATATTTCTAAATTATCAAATTTAGTGAAAAAAACAAATCCAATTTCTTATATAAAGATTGATACAGAAGGTATGGAATATGAAGTTTTAAAAGGTGGAAAAGAATTAATTAAAAAATTTAAACCCATCATATCTCTAGAACAAAAAAAAAGTGATTTTAGATTAAGTTATAAGGAGACATCTTCATTAGACTTTTTAAGACATAATGGATATAGAATTTATACAATTAAAGAAAGTATAGAGGACAAAAATTATTTTTTAAAAAAGTTAAAAATTATTTATGGATTATTTGCTAAAATTAAAATTACTAGAAATATTATTGAACTGAAAAATGTAAGAAAAAATGATTATAATTTCTTGATTGCTATTCATAAAAATTATCTAAATGTAAATTTAACTTAATACATTTTATTAGATTTTAAATTAATTTAGTATGAAATATCCAATATTACTTCCCAATATTTTTAATCATCCATTTACCTATAAAAGTGATATTAATTTAAAAATAGGTGATTATGTGGTGGTACCTTTTGGCAAATCTAAAATCACTGGTGTCGTTTGGGATGAGTTTGAGAAAAAGAATAATAGAAATTTTAAGATAAAGAATATTTTAAAAAAATTAGATGTTGCGCCATTAAAAAAAACAACCATTAAATTTCTTAATTGGTTTTCAGAATACAATATAATTCCAAAAGGAATGGCTTTAAAATTGGTTTTATTGAGTAGTAATGCTGTAGAAAAATTTCAAAAAGATACTTATAAAATTTTTAACACTAATATCAAAAAAAATTCAATAAAGCTTTCTGAAGAACAAAAAAAATCCCTTAAAAAAATGAATGTTTCTAATCAAAAATTTAGAGTTCATGTTCTTCAAGGAACAACGGGTTCAGGAAAAACCATGGTATACTTTGAGGCCCTTAAAGACATAATAAATAAGGGTTTTCAGGGCTTAATTTTATTGCCAGAGATTGGCTTAACAGGTCAGTTTGAAAAAAAATTCATAGAATTTTTTGGTTTTACTCCAGCAGTTTGGCATTCTGGTATTACAAAAAAAAAGAAAGAAATTATTTGGAGTGGAATTGCAAGCGGTGAAATTAAAGTTATCATAGGTGCCAGATCATCATTATTTTTACCATTTAAAAAATTAGGTTTAATTATCGTTGATGAAGAGCATGATCAATCTTACAAACAAGATGAAGGTGTTGCTTATAATGCAAGAGACATGGCTATTTCTAGAGCGTCATTTGAAAATATCCCTATTAATTTAATAACTGCTGTTCCTTCAATTGAAACTTATGAAAATATTAAAAAAGGTAAATATAGTATTTCTAAGTTAGAAAAACGTTACCAAAATGCATCATTACCAAATTATGAAATAATTAATCTTAATGAAACAAAATTAGAAAAACAATCTTGGATATCAAAAAAAATAATTGAGAAAGTAAATTATCATCTTGATAAAAATGACCAGGTATTATTTTTTTTAAATAGACGAGGGTTTTCTCCGCATGTACTTTGTAACAAATGCTTTAATAGTTATTCATGTCCTAATTGTTCAATTAATTTAGTTTATCATAAAAAAAAGAATAATTTATTGTGTCATTATTGTGGTTTTAAATCTTCTTTAAAAAGAACTTGCATAAAAGATGGGGATTGTGAATTTATTTTTAGTGGTCCTGGTGTTGAAAGAATATCTGAAGAAGTTAAAAAAAACTTTCCATCAAAAAAAATTGAAATTTTTTCTAGTGACACAATGAATAAAAAAAGTTCTAGTGACAAATTAGAAAAAATAATTAATAATGAAGTCCAGATTTTAGTTGGAACCCAGTTAATTTCAAAAGGTTTTCATTTTCCAAGCCTTAATTGTATTGTGGTAGTTGATATTGATCTTTCCTTACAAGGACATGATTTAAGAGGAGCTGAAAAAAATCTACAATTATATCATCAACTTTCTGGTCGAGCAGGTAGAACAGGAAAACCTGCGACCGTATATTTTCAAACTTATAATACAAATACAAAAATGATTTCAGATTTAACTAATAGTAATCCCGACATATTTCTTGATAGAGAATTAGATATTAGAAGACAAAACAAACTTCCACCATTTCAAAGATTTATTTCGTTAATTTTAACAGGTGACAATGAGGCAAAATTAGAAAAAGAAGCTTTTTATTTTAAAAACTTTATTGAAAAAAAAATTGAGGGAAGGGTATTAGGACCAGTTAGTGCACCAATTTTTAGATTAAAAAGGAAATTTAGAATAAGAATGCTAATCAGGGGTTCAAAATCTCTCAAATTGCAGAACTCAATTGCAGAAATTATCCCAAATTACAAATTTTCTTCAGGAATAAAACTTTCAGTTGATGTTGATCCAATAAACTTCAATTAACCTTTAAAAAAAGGACTTTTTAATGAATGTGCTACTTGAAGACATTATAGTCATATGCTAATTAAAGCGTGATTTTAAAATAATCTTCAACATAACAGAGGTATCAAATTGAGTAAAAATAAGGGATTTTCAATAACTTCAGCTGATAGATATTCTTTAGCTTTGTATGAGCTTGCAAGCGAAAATAATGTTCTTTCACAAGTAGAAGATCAATCTTTATCTATCTTAAGTTTGATTTCATCAAGTAAAGATTTTTCAAATTTAATTAAGGACCCTACAAACAGCCAAGAAGATCTTTTAAAAGTTTTAGATAATATTTCTAATAATAATAAATTAGAAAACTTATTAAAAAATTTTTTAAGATTTTTAGTCACTAAAAGACGTTTTTTTTATGTAGAACAAATTTTAAAGAGTTTTAATGAAACTTGTTCAAAAAAAAGAGGAGAATTAAAAGCAGAATTAAAATCTGCAAAAGAATTATCTGGTGACGAAATTTCTAAAATCACAGATGAGCTTACGAAAAACTTTAGCTCAAAAATAAAATTAAACTACATACATGATCAAAGTTTAATAGGAGGCTTAGTAGTACAAGTAGGAAGTACTATGGTAGACACCTCAATTAAAAATAAATTACAACAAATCGAAAACAGAATGATAGAGGCATAAATGGAAATAAATCCTTCAGAAGTAACAAAGATACTAAAAGAACAAATTAAAAATTTTGGTGATAAAGCGGAAGTAACCGAAGTTGGACAAGTATTATCAGTAGGAGATGGTATCGCTAGAATTTATGGTCTTGATAATGTTCAGGCTGGAGAAATGGTAGAGTTTGCTGATGGTTCTAAGGGTATGGCTCTAAATTTAGAAAGTGAAAATGTCGGTGTTGTAATTTTTGGAGATGACAGAAATATTAAAGAAGGTGATACAGTTAAAAGAACTGGAAATATTGTTGATACTCCAGTTGGAAAAGAATTGTTAGGTAGAGTTGTTGATGGATTAGGAAATCCAATTGATGGTAAAGGACCTTTAGATAAAAGTGTTCAAAAAAGTAGAGTTGAAGTTAAAGCTCCAGGAATTATTCCAAGACAGTCAGTTAGTGAGCCTATGCAAACAGGTTTAAAATCTATTGATAGTCTAGTTCCAGTTGGAAGAGGGCAGCGTGAGCTAATTATTGGTGACAGACAAACAGGTAAAACTGCAGTTGCAATCGATGCCATTATTAACCAAAAGAAAATTAACGAGTCTGGTGATGAAAAACAAAAACTTTATTGTATTTATGTTGCAATTGGACAAAAAAGATCAACTGTAAGACAAATTCAAAAAACATTAGAAGAGGCTGGAGCAATGGAATATACAACTATCGTTGCAGCAACAGCATCTGATTCTGCACCACTTCAGTTTTTAGCGCCTTATACAGGGTGTACAATGGGTGAATATTTTAGAGATAATGGAATGCATGGATTAATTATTTATGATGATTTATCTAAGCAGGCCGTAGCTTATAGACAGATGTCTCTACTTTTAAGAAGACCTCCAGGACGTGAAGCTTATCCTGGTGATGTATTCTATCTACACAGTAGATTGTTAGAAAGAGCGGCGAAATTAAGTGATGAACATGGTGGAGGTTCTTTAACAGCACTTCCAATTATTGAAACACAAGGTGGTGACGTGTCAGCGTTTATTCCAACTAACGTAATTTCAATTACAGATGGTCAAATTTTCTTAGAAACTGAACTTTTTAACCAAGGGATTAGACCTGCTATTAACGTAGGATTGTCTGTTTCTAGAGTTGGTTCTTCAGCGCAAACAAAAGCGATGAAAAAAGTTTCTGGATCAATGAAACTAGAATTAGCACAGTACAGAGAGATGGCTGCTTTTGCTCAATTTGGTTCTGATTTAGATGCATCAACGCAGCAACTTTTAAATAGAGGATCAAAATTAACTGAACTTCTTAAACAAAAACAATATTCACCAATGACAGTAGCTGAACAAGTTATTTCGGTCTTCTGTGGAGTAAAGGGATATTTGGATGATATTGAATTAAAAGATATTGCTGAGTTTGAAAACAAAATCATTGAAAAATGTAAGTCTGATAAACCTGAAATAATTGAGTCAATTCAAAGCTCAGGTAAACTTGAGGATGATAAAGAAAAATTACTAATCGAAGTAATTACTCAGTTAAAGGAAAACTTTAAATCTTAATTTATTATGGCAAGTTTAGACGACCTTAAAAAAAGAATAGCTAGTGTAAAATCTACACAGAAAATTACAAAAGCTATGAAGATGGTGGCAGCGGCAAAACTTAGAAGAGCCCAAGAAAGTGCTGAGAAGGGAAGACCTTATTCAGAAAAAATGAATAATATAATTCTTAATCTTTCTAGTGGGATTTCAGATAAAGAAAATGCTCCAAAATTATTATCTGGATCAGGTAATGATAAAGTCCATCTTTGTGTTGTGATGACTTCAGACAGAGGTTTATGTGGTGGATTTAATTCAAACATAATTAAAAAAGCCAAAAGCTATTTTACAAAACTTGTAGAAGAAGGAAAAGATTTAAAGATTATTACTGTAGGTTCTAAAGGTAATGACCAACTTAAAAGAGCATATAGTGACAAGATAATCGCAAATATTTCATTCAAAGAATCTAAACATGCTAATTATTTTGATGCAGAAAAAGTTGGTAAAATGGTTATAGAAAAATTTGAGGCTGAAGAGTTTGATGTTTGTACTATTTTTTATAATCAATTCAAAAATGTAATTACGCAAATTCCTCAAGCACAACAAATAATTCCTTTGAATGTTGAAAATTCAGAGGAAGATAAATCTGAGGATAGTTACGAGTTTGAACCAGATGAAGATGAAATTTTAAGCAATTTATTGCCAAAAAATATTTCAACACAAATATTCAAGGCAATGTTAGAGAATTCAGCTAGTGAACAGGGCTCAAGAATGAGTGCAATGGACAATGCAACCCGAAACGCAGGTGAAATGGTTGACAAGCTTACTATTGAGTATAATAGAAGTCGTCAGGCAGCAATTACTAAAGAACTAATAGAAATCATATCAGGAGCAGAGAGTTTATAATTATGAGCAAAGGAATAATTACACAAGTTATTGGAGCAGTAGTAGACGTAAAATTTGATGGAGATCTTCCAGAAATTTTAACGGCCTTAGAATGTAAAAATGGAGACAACAGACTAGTTTTAGAGGTTGCTCAACATTTAGGAGAGTCTACTGTTAGAACAATCGCAATGGATGCTACTGAAGGACTAAAAAGAGGTGATGAAGTTACTAATACTAAAGCACCTATACAAGTTCCTGTTGGACCTGAAACATTAGGAAGAATTATAAATGTAATTGGAGAGCCCATTGATGAAAGAGGTGAAGTAAAAACTAAAGAAAGTTGGCCTATTCACAGAGCTGCTCCTGAATTCAATGAACAGTCAACCGAAACAGAAATTTTGGTTACTGGTATTAAAGTAATCGATTTATTAGCTCCATATGCAAAAGGTGGAAAAATCGGTCTATTTGGTGGAGCTGGAGTTGGAAAAACAGTTTTGATTATGGAATTAATTAACAACGTTGCAAAAGCACACGGTGGTTTTTCAGTTTTTGCTGGTGTTGGAGAGAGAACTAGAGAAGGAAATGATTTATATCATGAGATGATAGACTCAGGTGTAATTAAAAAGGATGGAGCTGGATCTAAAGCTGCCTTAGTTTATGGACAAATGAATGAACCTCCTGGAGCTAGAGCTAGAGTTGCTCTTACAGGATTGACTGTAGCTGAGTATTTTAGAGATCAAGAAGGTCAAGATGTTCTTTTCTTTGTAGATAATATTTTCAGATTTACTCAAGCAGGTTCTGAGGTTTCAGCTCTATTGGGAAGAATTCCATCAGCTGTTGGATATCAGCCTACACTTGCAACTGATATGGGTAACCTTCAGGAAAGAATTACAACTACTAATAAAGGTTCAATTACTTCAGTACAAGCTATTTATGTACCTGCTGACGACTTAACTGACCCTGCGCCAGCAACTTCATTTGCTCACTTGGATGCAACTACCGTTCTTTCAAGACAAATTGCAGAGATAGGTATTTATCCTGCAGTTGACCCTCTTGACTCTACTTCAAGAATTTTGGACCCAAGAATTGTTGGTGATGAGCATTACAGAGTTGCTAGAGAGGTTCAAAAAATTTTACAAACTTATAAATCGCTTCAAGATATTATCGCCATTTTAGGTATGGATGAATTATCTGAAGAAGATAAATTAGTTGTAGCTAGAGCTAGAAAAATACAAAGATTCTTATCTCAACCATTCTTTGTTGCAGAAGTATTTACTGGTTCTCCTGGTAAGTTAGTTGATTTAGATTCTACGATAAAAGGCTTTGCTGCTATTTGTAAAGGTGATTATGATCATTTACCAGAAGCAGCTTTTTATATGGTTGGAACAATAGAGGAAGCGATAGAAAAAGCTGATAAAATGGCTAAGGAAGCAGCCGTTTAATGAGTGAAGAGTTTAAGATTGAGATAGTAAACCCAGAAAAATCTTTTTTAGTTAAAGAGGATGTTTCAGAAGTTGTTGTACCTGCTTTTGAAGGTGAAATGGGTATACTTAAAGATCACATTTCTATTATCTCATTTTTAAAACCTGGAATTATCAAAATTTTATCTAAGTCTGGAGATGAAAACTATTATGTTGAGGATGGGATTGTTGAATTTAAAAATAATAATTTATCAATTTTAACTAGCTCAATTTTCAATCTTACAGATTTAGATAAGTCTAAACAACAAGACTTGCTCAAATTGGCTGAAGAGGAAGCAGGCAAGCCTGATATTTCTGATCAATCAAAATATTTAGTTGATCAAAAAATTGAAGTATTAAGATCTCTTAATTAATAATTTTTCTAACTTTTTCTTGAAGTTCCTTATAAACGTGTAGTTTAAAGTCGACTACTACTTCTGTAATTTGATCAAGGTCTATCCATTTCCAATCTAAAAATTCTGGATTTTTAGTTTTAATATCAATTTCTTTTTCATCTCCAGTAAATTTCATTAAAAACCATTTTTGTTTTTGGCCTTTGTATTTACCTTTCCAAATAATTCCTAATAAACGATCAGGAAGTTCATAGGTAATTGTACCATCTAATTCTTTTATTAATTCTACACTTTTCACACTAGTTTCTTCTTCTAGTTCTCTATAAGCTGCTTTTAAAAAATCTTCACCTTCATCAACTCCGCCTTGGGGCATTTGCCAAAATTTTTTTGCATTATCTATTCTTCTTGCAACAAAAACTTTATTGTCATTATTTAACAAAATTATTCCCACCCCGACTCTTAAGGGTAGTTCACTAAAGTTTTTATTCATATTAACCGTTTAGTAATTTTATTGCGTAATTTAATTGATTATCAGTATCAGTTTTAATTCTAAAATCATCGCCTTCTTCATTTACTTCAATATCAGGTTTTACGCCGACTTCAGATATGGATTTTCCAGATGGAAGATAATATTTTGCAACTGTTAACCTTATAGCTCCTTTATTCTTTAAAGGAATTATAGATTGCACTGATCCTTTTCCGTAAC
>CABXEK010000026.1 GCA_902511185.1 uncultured Pelagibacteraceae bacterium
CAAGATTGGGAGTAATTCCTATGCCAGCAATATCTGAAACAGAGGCAAAACCATTATTTTGATTTACTTGGTCAATAATTGAAAAACTTTCAGTTGGTAGATCGGTAATAAAAATATTTTTTTCAGTAGTATCAAACTCCAACATTGATTTTGAAGGAAATAATCCTCCTGGCATATCAGGTTGAGCAGTCAGTAAATGCAAGTTAACAGCGATACTTACTGCTGATCCCCAAACATGGTTTATAACTGGAATGAAATTTGCCTGAGCTAATGCAGACACTTTTAAATACTCAGTAATTCCACCTAGCCCACAAACTTCCGGTTGGGCTATATCAATACATTTGTTTTTTATTAATTCATTCCATCCATATTTAGTAAATTCAGCTTCACCGCCTGCAATATTTGTATTAATTTTTTGTTTTAACTCTCTGTAACCATCATAATTTTCAGGTGCAACTGGCTCTTCAAACCAAAAAATATCAAGTTCATCTAGTCCTCTTCCCACATACAAAGCATCATTTAAGTTATAAGCATGATTGGCGTCCACCATTAATTTAAAATCTTTTCCAACTACTTCCCTTACAGCTCTAACCAGCTTTAAATCCTCTGTTGGACCTAAGCCAACTTTCATTTTCATTGCCTTAAAATTTTTAGATTTAATTTGTTTTGCTTCTTCTTGGAATAAATTAATTAACTCAGAAGTGGATTTTTTTTGTAACATCATTCCATATCCATAAACTGGAATTTGATCGTTACATTTTCCTCCAACTAATTGGTATAATGGTGTATTAGTTTTTTTTCCTAAAATATCCCACAAAGCAATATCAACTCCTGATAATGCTTGAATTGGCATTCCCTTCTGGCCACTATCTCTTAAAAGATTGTATACTTTATTCCAAATATATTCTTTATTTAGCGGATCTTCACCAATAATTAATGGTTGAATAACTTTTTCTACAATAAATTTATTAGCTAAAGCAATATTGCCAGGTCCAAAACATTCACCCCAACCTGTAATTCCTTCATCTGTTTGAACTTCAACAAGATGGGCAGTTCGATGTTTGTAATACTGTTGTGAATAACCTAACTCTTTTTCTAACTCATATCTAAGTACGTGACTTTTAATAGAAGTTATTTTCACAATAAATTATATAGCAACTACTTTCGAGTTTTGCTCACCTAAGTTTTCTATTGATAATTTCATGGTATCACCAGCTTTTAAAAACTGTTGAGGTTTCATTCCCATACCAACACCTGGAGGTGTTCCTGTAGTTATTATATCACCTGGTTGTAAAGACATAAACTTACTTACATAAGAAACAATTATATTTACATTAAATATCATTGTACTTGTATTACCAGTTTGCATTCTGTTTCCATTTACATCCAAACTCATTTTTAGATTGTTTATATCTGACACTTCATCTTTTGTAACAAGATATGGTCCAATAGGTCCATAAGTATCATGAGATTTTCCTTTAACCCACTGACCCATTTTTTCAATTTGCCATTCTCTTTCACTAACATCGTTAACTAGACAATATCCTAAAATATGATCTTGGGCTTTATCTTCTGAAATATGTTTGGCTTCTTTACCAATAATAATTCCAAGTTCAACTTCCCAGTCTAATTTTTTAGATCCTGAAACAATTTCCACATCATCATTAGGACCAGCTATACAGCTTGTTGCTTTCATAAACATTATTGGTTCAGATGGAACATCGGCACCAGTTTCTGCGGCGTGATCAGAATAGTTTAAACCTATTGCAACGAATTTTCCTGGTTTAGTGATGCACGAACCTATTCTTTCACTAGAAGATAATTCTGGAAGTGAGGATAAGTCTACATTTTGTAATTTTGATATTGTATCAAAATTAATATGGTCAGGGTTTAAATCACCAACATGCGAACTGATATCTCTAATTTTACCCTCTGTATCTAAAATTGCTGGTTTCTCTTTTCCTTTTTGTCCTACTCTTAATAATTTCATAATTTCCTTTTTTTGTTAAATTGAAATTCCGCCATCAACAGAAATTGTAGTTCCTGTTGTAAATGTTGCATCGTCACCAGCTAAATATACAGCCACAGCTGCAATTTCTTCTGCAGTTCCTAATCTTCCCATGGGTTGTCTTGCTATAAAATCCTTTTTAGCCTGAACTGGATCAGGACTTTGATTAACTCTGTCTTGCCATGAAGGTGAAAATACTGTTCCAGGTGCTATAGAATTACACCTGATATTTTGTTTTACAAAATCTGCAGCTATTGACTTAGTTAATCCAATTACTGCTCCTTTTGTTGTTCCATATACAAATCTATTTGGAAAACCTTTTAAACTCGAGGCACAAGATGAAACATTGATTATACTTCCACCATTTTGTTTAACCATCAAAGGTATAATTGATTTACACATTTGGTACATAGACTTGACATTTACATCAAAAGAGAAATTCCAGTCTTTTTCCTCACATTCAAGAATATTTCCATGATGAACAAACCCAACAGCGTTAAACAAAACATCAACTTTATCTAAGGTTTTAACAAAATCTAAAATTGCTTTATTATCTGTTGAATCTAAAATTTGTACTTTGATGTTAGGATATTCTTTATTTAAATCAGCTAAGGTTTTGTCATTTAAATCTGTTGCAATAACGTTCGCCCCTTCGTTATGAAATGCTATTGCTGTTGCTTTACCAATTCCTTGGCCAGCTGCAGTTACAACAATTTTTTTACCTTGTAATCTTTCGCTCATTTTTTATTTATCCTTTCAATTTCTTTGTAAATAGAACTATGATCTGTTTCTCCATGTCCATTTTTAACAAGTGACTTATACATTTCTTTAATTAAATTTGAAATAGGTAAATGTGTATTGTAGCTATTTGCACACTCTAAAATATTATTCATGTCTTTTAAATGAACTGAAGTTCTACCCTTAGGAGTAAAATCTTTATCTATCATTCTTTTTCCGTGTGTTTGTAGAATTTTACTATCTGCCCAACCACCAGATAAAGCTTTAATCATTTTATTAGGATTTGCTCCTGCCTTCTCACACAAAGTAACTGCTTCAGCTACCGCTCCAATAGTTAAGCCAACTATTATTTGATTTGCTAATTTTGAAACCTGTCCACTAGATAAAGGTCCAACTAAAGTAGGGTTACCCATTGTTTTAAAAACATCTGCAACTTCATCAAAAACTTTTTTTTCACCACCAACCATTATAGCTAATGAGGCTTCCTCTGCTCCAACAGTCCCACCTGAAACAGGTGCATCCAAGTAGTTAATATTTTTAGATTTTAAATTATTTCCATGTTTAGTTGCAGTGGTTGGTTTTACTGAGCTCATGTCAATTACTGTACCACCTAACTTTAGATTTTCTAAAAAATCAGAGCTATTCATAACATCGTCAACCGCTGTATCATCTGTTAACATTGTAATCACAACATCACTATCTTTTACAACATCTTTAATTGAGCTGGAAATTTTTGCACCAAATTCCTTTAAAGGTTCCGCTTTATTTTTTGATCTATTAAATACTTTTAAGTTATATCCTGCTTTTAATATATTTTTTGACATTGGCAGACCCATTAAGCCTATACCAATAAAAGCTATTTTTTTATTCATTTATTTTTTAGGAACAAATTCGTGGAAGTTCTGAGTAGTAAATTCTGGAAAGAACATTACACACGCTAAAACAATTAATTGAATTACTATAAATGGACCAAATCCTCTAAAGATATCTGTTAACGAAATGTGTGGTGGAGTAACAGATTTTAGATAAAAAGCTGCTGGACCAAATGGTGGACTTAAGAAGGAAACTTGCATATTTACACAGAATAATATTCCAAACCAAATAGGGTCAAAACCAAGAGCAAGAACTATTGGTAAAAATACAGGCATTGCTAATAAAACAATTCCAACCCAATCCATAAATGCACCTAATATTAAAAACATTATCTGCATCATAAAAATTAAATACATGGGTTTTAAATCATAGGCTAGTATTGTTTCTGCAACATACGTTGGGCCACCAGCTAAAGAATAAGCTCCAGCTAAAGTAGTTGCACCAAATGTAATTGTTAAAATTGTTCCTGAAGCCTTAAAAGTTCTAACTAATGCATCTTTAAATAAAAACCATGTTAATTCTTTTCTAAAGAAAATTATAATCAATGTTGCAACAACACCCATTCCAGCTGCTTCAGTAATTCCTGTGATACCAGAATAAATCGAACCCAAAACGATTACAACAATTGCGATAGGTGGTAAAATGCCCGGTAAGTATGATAATTTTTCTTTTAAAGTTAAAGCTGGTTCATCACTTAATGGTGCGAGATGCGGTTGTAATCTAGTTCGAACAAGAATGTATGTGATTATTAAACCTGAAATCATTAATCCTGGAACTATTGCTTCTTGAAATAACATAGTAATGGAAGTTTGAGTTGTTAAACCATAAATAATTAAAACGATTGACGGTGGTATCATTGTTCCTAAAGAACCTGACGCACATATAATTCCAATAGACATGTCTTGGTCATATTTAAGTCTCAACATCTGAGGCAATGCTATTAGTCCCAATAAAACTATTTCTCCTCCAATAATTCCACTCATCGCAGCCATAATTGTTGCCATGATAGCTGTTACAACACCTACCCCACCCCTAGTTTTTCTGAGCCATGCATTTAAAGCGTCATATAAATCTCTAGCTATATTCGAGCGTTCAAGCAAGGAAGCCATAAATATAAATAAAGGAACTGATAAAAAAGAATAAGTTACAACAAGAGAATAATATCTTGAAAGTAATATGCCTAATGCATGCTCTCCAATATTTACAACCACTATAACTGCAGCCATAAAACCTGATGCAAAACCAAGTGGTACACCAATTGCGATAAGTGCAAGCAATCCAGCTATGACAATTAATGAGAGAGTTCCAATATCCATTTTACTTTAAATCTTTAACTGGATCGTATTGTTTTTCTTTTGGATTTTTCCAATCAATAATTAAATTATTTACTGTTTGAACTGCAATAAGGAATACACAAATCAGTGTTAGTGGCTTCATTGTTGCAGGTATTGGAGGGTCCCAAAAAGTTGCAAATCTTTCCCATGTTGTAAATGATCTGTGTGCGTCTTCCCAGCCACCATAAATTACAGCCATAGCAAACGTAACAACTACTATTGCACTAATTAAATCAAAAATTCTCTGGGTTGGTCTCTCTACATAATCATAAAGCATCACAATTCTTATGTGGCTTCTAAGTCTTGTAGCGTATATTCCACCAACTAAATAAATAATGCCAGCTAGCCATAAACATAGTTCATTTACCCACATTGTTGGTTTTTCCATAATATATCTCATAAAAATTTCATACATCATCACGATTACGATAACTGGTATTAAATATTTAATGGTGTGACTTATGAATAAAGTAATTCTGTCTACCCAATTGATTGGGAAATCATCTTTGCTTGCAACTTTTTCAGTTTGTTCTTGTAGGGACTTATCAAGCATAAATTTTAATTTTTAAAAAAGAAGGGCCTTTGCAGGCCCTTCAAGATTTAATCATTAACCTATAATTATAGGATGCCGTTAGCTTTCATGTAAGCTTTGTGCATTTCTATAAGTTGAGCAGCCTCAGGAGATTTTGTCTTCCAAGTTTCCCAAGCTTTTAATGCAGAAGCTCTGAATAAAGCTCTATCTTCTGGAGCCCAGTCATGAAGAGTAACACCCATACCTGCTAATTGCTTAACAGCTTCAGCGTTTTTTCTCTCAACCAAGCTAGTGATAGTTCTACCAGCAATTTCTATTCCAGCTTTCATAGCACCTCTTTCATGTTTCTTAAGTTTTTTCCAAACTTTAGAGTTACAAGCTAAATGGTCAGCTGGCATAGAGTGGAAACCAGGATATGTAGCGTATTTATTTTGCTCATAATGTCCACCTGCAGTGTTAGTAGCTAAACTTGAATAGTCAGCTCCATCAATTAGGCCAGTTTGTAAGGCAGTTGGAACTTCACCAAAATCCATTACGATTGGTTTAGCACCTAACTCAGCAAAGATCATACTTTCCATTCCTGGAGGTGATCTAAACTTAAAGTCTTTAATAGATGGTACATCTGGAATTGGAACACTTGAAATAAGAGACTCATGTCCAGGTATCCACCAACCAATTAGTGTCATTCCATATTTATTATATAATGCATCAACAGCATCTTGAGCTCCAGGGAACTTTAAGAAATCATATTGTTGATAAGGGTTATCGTATCCACCCATTACATCACCTGCAAATTGAAATGCTGCATTCTTACCAGTTTGGTAACCAGCACCAGTCATATCACAGTCAATAATTCCAGTTTGTGCAGAGTTAAATACCTCAGCAGATTTTCCTGAAACTGAAGATGAATAAAACATTTCAACTTTCAAGCTTCCACCAGAAAACATTTCAACATTTTTTGCGAATTGGGCCGCTACTTCACCATTTGGTGAATTAGCAGTAAAGTGTGTTTCAATCTTTAAAGTCTTTGCATTAACAGAGCCTAATAAAGCAACTGAAACAACAGCTACCGCAGCTATAGTTTTTGTTATTAATTTTAACATTATCTTCCTCTCGGTTATATTTTTAATATGTAACTAAATCATATTTGTTTTTTAATTACAAATAAAACGAGAACAAATGTGTATAGAAATTATATATATTAAATAAAAAAACAACTTTTAGTTGTACTAGACTACTTCTGAAATGAGAGGCTTATTTTCAAAAAAACAAAAAATATTATCGACTGCCATCATGCTCATTGCTAGACGAGTTTCATGAGTGGCACTACCAACATGTGGTAAAACAAAACAATTATCTAATTTCATGTATCTCTCATCTAAATTAGGTTCATTGTTAAAAACATCTAGACCAGCAGCATAAATTTTATTTTTTTGTAATGCTTCTATCAGTGCATCATCATCAATTGTAGATCCTCTTGAAGTGTTGATAACAACAGCATGTTTGGGTAGTAAACTAATTGTTGATGCATTTAAAATATGTTTGGTTTCAGCAGTAGCTGGGGTGTGAATACTTACAAAATCACATTCAGGCATCATTGATTTAACATCAGAAAAATATTTTGCTCCATCTTCTAAATCCTCTGAAAGTTTATTTCTATTATAATAAATAATCTTCATTCCAAAGGCTTTAGCACACTTTGCAGCCATTCTGCCTATTCTTCCCATGCCAATTATTCCTAGTGTTTTTCCTGTAACAGAGTTTCCGATCATAAATTTAGTTAAGTCAGGTTTTTGATCTTTCCAAGTTCCTGATCTTACTAAATTGTATGCTTCACCAACTCTTCTTGAAGCTGCCAAAATTAAAAGAATAGTTGTTTCAGCGACAGCTTCATTTAAAACATTTGGCGTATTAGTTACTTTTATTTTTTTGCTTTCAGCAGATTTTACCGAGATATTGTCATACCCTACTCCTACTTGAGCAATAATTTTTAATTTTCCATTTAAATCTTTAAAAAATTCTTCTCCAATTTTATCAAAACCTGTTGAAATAAATCCATCATACTCATTAGCCATTTTAATAAGTTCATTATTTGGAATTGGCTCATCTTTAGGATTAAAAGTTACATCAAAACTTTTCTTAAGCTTCTCCTCTGCTCCATCAGATAATTTTCTTGTAACTAATATTTTTGTTTTCATATTAATGTGAATTTCTTGGTATACCTTTTTTAGTAGCAACATCTAAGTATAGAGATCTCGACTTAATGCAAGCGCCATCTTCTAATTGTCCAACTGTGTTTCTAAAAATTTCTTGCCAAGGTGTTTGGTTATCAATTTTTAAAAGTTTCTTTTTCTTTCTTCTTTTTTTAAATTCTGATTGTGAAATTAATAAATCTACTCTTCTTTTGTTAAGATCTATTGTCATCTTGTCTCCAGTTCTAACTATAGCTAAATCACCTCCTACTGCAGATTCTGGTGATACATGAAGAATTGATGGACTTTCCGAAGTACCACTTTGCCTACCATCTCCAAGTGTTGGTAATGCATTAATACCTTGTTTTAATAACCTATCTGGCGGCTGCATATTAACTACTTCAGCAGCACCTGGATATCCAACAGGTCCACATCCCCTAATAATCAATATTGATTTTTCATTTATTTTTAATTTTTTACTATTTATTCTTTTATGATAATCCTCAGGTCCTTCAAATACTACAGCTTTACCTGTAAAAACATTTAGTTTTTTAGGATCAGACAAAAATCTATCTCTAAACTCTTTACTTATGACTGAAGTTTTCATAACTGCTGTTGAAAAGAAATTACTCTTCATAACTAAAAATCCAGCTTTTTCAGTAAGACACTCGTCAAAAGTTTTTATTACACTTCTATCAACGTCTATTTTTCTTTTTAAATTTTGAGCAACATTTTTTCCTGAGACTGTCATTATATTGGTATGAATTTTTTTGTGTTTCATTAACTCTTTCATGACTGCTGGGATTCCTCCTGCTCTATAAAAGCTTTCCATTAAGTATTCTCCAGCAGGCTGACAGTTAGCAAGTAGTGGGATGGCATGTCCTAACTTTTGCCAATTAGATAAATCAAATTTTATCCCCATATGTTTTGCAATTGCAATTAAATGAGTTGTGCAATTACTTGATGCTCCAATAGCACTTGCAACTACTACTGCGTTTTCAAATGCTTTACGTGTCATTATTTTTGATGGTTTCAAATCTTCGTGAACCATTCCAACAATTCTTTTTCCTGTTTCAAAAGAAATTTGTTCTCTTTCTCGATATGGCGCAGGTATTACTGCACATCCTGTTAATGACATTCCTAAAGCTTCAGCAACAGAATTCATAGAAGAAGCTGTTCCCATTGTATTACAATGACCTATGCTTGGAGCAGAAGCTGATACCATATCCATAAACTCATCATAATTAATTTTACCTTTAGATAATAATTTTCTAGCTTCCCATATTACTGTTCCTGAACCAGATAATTTACCTTTGTAAACTCCATCTAACATTGGTCCACCTGACAAAACTATTGCAGGAATATTAACTGTTGCAGCTGCCATCAGTGCTGCTGGTGTTGTCTTATCACAACCTGTTGTTAAAATAACTCCATCAATTGGATATCCATAAAGTACTTCAACAAGCGAAAGGTATGACAAATTTCTATCAAGCATTGCCGTTGGTCTTTTTCCAGTTTCTTGAATTGGGTGAGTTGGAAATTCCATTGGGATACCACCTGCTCTTCTAATCCCATCTTTAATTCTTTTACTTAAAGATTGAAAATGTCTGTTACATGGTGTCAGATCACTTCCAGATTGAGCTATGCCAATTATTGGATTTCCAGATTGGAGTTCTTTTCTGGTTAACCCATAATTTAGATATCTTTCTAAATAAATTGCGGTTTGTTCTGGGTCTTTTGGGTTATCAAACCACTGCTGACTTCTTAAATTCTTTTTTTTCATAGAAACAATGTAATAAAATTATTATGGCTTGTTTACATCAATATTTATATAATAAATTTGTGAATAATCTAATAGTTTTAAATCAGAATGATAATGTTGGGGTAAGTCAATTCATCATACCTGAAAAAACTAAAATAAAAGGTCATGATATAAGCACAATAGACCCAATTCCTTTTGGTCATAAAGTTTGCTTAAAATCAATCAATAAAGGTGATCCTATCATTAAATATGATCAAATAATTGGATTTGCCTTAGATAATATTAAACCTGGTGAACATGTTCATTCACATAATTTAGAATTTAAAGAATTTAAAAGAGATTTTAAAGTAACTAATAAAAAAAGTATCATTAACGAAAAAGCAGATACTTTTTTTAATGGTATTTTAAGAGACAATGGAGATGTAGCTACTAGAAATTACATTGGAATTGTAAGTACTGTTAACTGTTCTGCAACAGTGACTAAAATGATTGTAGAAAGAATTAAATACTCAAATATTTTAGAAGATTATCCCAATATTGATGGCATAGTTCCTATTACTCATTCTA
>CABXEK010000027.1 GCA_902511185.1 uncultured Pelagibacteraceae bacterium
CAAAATAAAAACTGATGACAACTGGAACTACTGCATCAGGTACCTTTTATTTATTTAATAAGAAAGAACAATTGTCACCAATAGTTTTTATTCATGGTGTTGGCCTAACTCATGAAATCTGGCAACCACAATTAGATTTTTTTAAAAATTACAGCACACTTTCTTATGATATTTTAGGACATGGAAAATCAAAGCTAGAAAAAGAACAAATAGATTTTAATGATTTTTCTGATCAACTTATAAATTTAATAGATGAACTTAAGATAGAGAAGATACACTTGGTAGGCTTTTCAATTGGATCATTAATAGCTAGAAATTTTTCAACAAGGTTTAATAATCGACTGAAATCATTAATTCTTTTAGGTTCTATTTACAAAAGAACATCGCAACAACAAAAAATTGTTAATGAAAGATTTAACCAAGCCAAAAAGGACTTAAAGCTTTCAAAACAAGCTTTAAAGAGATGGTTTACAGATAAATACTTAGAAAATAACCCAAACACCTATGAAAAAATTAGTTCAATTTTATCTTCAAATAATATTGAGAATTTTTTAAAAGCTTATGAACTTTTTGTAAAACATCAAAATGATGAAAATTTTGAAAAAATTAAGATTAATACTTTATTAATGACAGGAGAATATGATTATGGCTCAACAATAGAAATGTCACAAGAATTGAGTAAAGTAATCAAAAATAGTGAATTAAAAATTATCAAAGATGGAAAACATCTTTGTGGTATTGAGTGTGCAGATGAGGTAAATTTAATTATCAAAAAATTTATTGAAAAAAATGACTAAATTAAAACAGTACAAGATGTTTATTGATGGAGAATGGGTTGACTCTGAAAATAAAAAACTTTTGAAACTTTAAATCCTGAAAATAATAAACCCTGGGCAGTTGTACCTGAGGCTAGCGCAAAGGATGTTGACAAAGCAGTTAATGCAGCACAAAAAGCTTTTGAAGGTGATTGGCCAAAATTACTTCCAAAAGAAAGAGCAAAATTTTTAAGAGCAATTGGTGAACAATTAAGAAAAAATGCAGAAATGCTTGGTGAAATTGAAACTATTGATACCGGAAAAATTATTAGAGAAACAAAAAAACAAGCCATTTATATTGCAGACTATTATGATTATTACGCTGGTCAGGCTGATAAGGTTGAGGGCACAGTTCTTCCAATTGATAAACCAAATATTCAGGCAATAACTACAAGAATTCCTATTGGTGTAATTGCAGCAATCATTCCGTGGAATTCACAAATGTTTTTAACTGCTACAAAGTTAGCACCTGCTCTAGCTATGGGTAACACAGTAGTTATTAAATCTTCTGAACTTGCGCCAGCTGTAATGTTTGAGTTTGCAAAACTTATAGAAAAAACTGGTATCCCAAAAGGAGTGGTAAATGTTATTACTGGATTTGGTAATCCATGTGGAAAAACTCTTACAACACATAATTTAGTTGAAAAAGTTGCATTTACAGGTGGACCCGAAACAGCACGACATATAATTAGAAATTCAGCAGAAAATTTATCTGAGGTAAGTCTTGAACTAGGTGGAAAAAGCCCTGTAGCAGTATTTGATGACGCCGATCAAGAAAATGCAATAAATGGAATTGTTGCTGGTATATTTGGTGCTAGTGGCCAAAGCTGTATAGCTGGATCAAGACTCTATATTCAAAAAGGTATTTATAATGAATTTTTAGAAAAATTATCAAATCGTGCATCAAAAATTAAAATTGGCACGCCTATGGATCCTGAAACAGAAATGGGACCCTTAAGCAGTTTTAAACAATTAGAAACTATTGAAAAAAATATAAAAGATACAATTGATCAAGGTGGAAAAGTAAAATGCGGTGGCAAAAGAGATTCATTTTCTAATGAAGGATATTATTTTCCTCCAACAATTATTGAATGTGACAATCATAATTTGCCTGTTGCAGAAAATGAATTATTTGGACCAGTATTATCTGTGATGAAGTTCAATACTGAAGAAGAGGTTGTAAAAAAAATGAATGATAATCAGTATGGTTTATCTTCAGGAGTTTATACAAGTAATCTTTCGAGAGGGTTAAGAGTGTCTAAAGCAATCAGAGCAGGTATTACTTTTGTTAATACTTACAGATTAATTTCTCCTTCGGCACCCTTTGGAGGTATTAAAGATAGTGGTTATGGAAAAGAAGCGGGTATTGATTCTATTAAAGATTATACAAGAGTAAAAACTACATGGTTTTATACTTCAGACGAACCATCTTTAGATCCATTTTCAATTAGATAATATTTTGACTCCAAAACATACAGCTTTAATTGTTTTGGTAATGTTTTTTCTTGGAAGCGCCTACCCTTTAGGCAAATTTGGTTTAAATGCATCTATGAATCCAATTTTTTTTGGGGCGTTAAGAATGGGATTTGTTTTTTTATGCTTATTACCATTTTGCAAAATTAAAATTCCTAAAAAGAAATATATTCTACCTTTAATTGGATTTTCTCTTTGTATGGGTGGTGGGGTAAATATGTTTTTATATTTATCGATTAATGCAGTTACTTTATTAGCGCCTATCACAATTGGTGCACAACTATCAATTCCATTTGCTATACTAATAAGTTCTTTGTTTCTTAAAGAGAGTATTAGTCTTAAAAAATGGATTTTTATTTTTTTATCATTTTTAGGGATTTTATTAATAGCTTTTGACCCAAATATTCTGGATGAAATTATTGGCACTCTTTTAGTTTTTGGAATGGCTTTTTTTTATGGACTATCTCAAGTCTTTTCAAGATACATTAAAGATTTAGATGTTAAGTTCACTAATGCTTTTATGGGTTTTGTAGGATTTTTAGTTTTAATTATTTTTTCTCAAATATTTGAAGGAAATGTTATTAATCAAATTAATGATGTTGAGCCTTTTGGATGGTTTGCGGTTATGTATGCGGGAATGATCATTTCAATATTAGGCCATATGATGATGTTTTACCTTTACAAATTTTATCCTGTTGGAATGGTTATGCCTTATTATTCTTTATTCCCAGTTTTTGGATTAATATTAACTTATTTTGTTTTTGGAGAAGTTCCTTCTCTAGTCACAATATTTGGTGGGATAATTGTAATTACATCCATATATTTACTCCAAAAAACTAGGTAATTTTGTCATTGAATTGTTCTGATAATAGTCATTTAATTGTCTTTTTATAAATTGTTAACAATATAAAGAGGATGAGAATGAAAAAACTATTTATTGCTGCGTTTATGTTTGTTTCAACTTTTGGGACTAATGTAATGGCAGACGGACATGCGATTAAGATGGGGATTATTTTAGGATTTACAGGTCCTATTGAATCACTAACACCAGCTATGGCTGGATCTGCAGAACTTGCTTTTAAAGAAGCTTCTGATTCAGGTTCATTATTAGGTGGAAAAAAAATTGAAGTAGTAAGAGCAGACTCAACTTGTGTTGACTCAGCGGCAGCAACTGCGGCAGCTGAAGGTGTTATTTCACAAGGTGTAGCAGCGATAATGGGTGCTGACTGTTCAGGTGTAACTGGTGCAATTGCATCAAATGTTGCTGTACCAAATGGTGTAGTGATGATTTCACCTTCTGCAACTTCACCAGGATTAACTACTCTAGATGACAAAGGGTTCTTTTTTAGAACAGCTCCTTCAGATGCTAGAGGTGGACAAATCTTAGCTGACGTAACTAAAGATAGAAAAGTTAAAAGTGTAGCTATAACTTTTACTAATAATGACTACGGAAAAGGTTTAGCTGATGTTTATAAAGCTGCCGCTGAAGCTCATGGTATTAAAGTTACAGCTGTTACTGCTCATGAAGATGGTAAAGCTGACTACTCATCTGAAGTTGCAACACTAGCTTCTGCTGGTGGTGATGCTATGGCTGTAATCGGTTATCTTGACCAAGGTGGTAAAGGTATGATTCAAGCTGCATTAGACTCAGGTGCATTTGATACATTTGTTTTATCAGATGGTATGATTGGCCAATCACTTGTTGATGCATTTGGAAAGGGTTTGAAGAAATCTTTTGGAACTATGCCTGGATCAACTGGAAAAGGTGCAGGAGTATTTGCTGATGTTGCAAAAGCTGGTGGTATCGACTCTTCTGGTCCATACACTGGTGAGTCTTATGATGCGGCTGCTTTAATAGTTTTAGCAATGCAAGCTGGTAACTCAGCTGACAGAGCGTCTATTGCAAAAAATGTAATGGATGTTGCTAACGCTCCTGGAACAAAAATTTATCCAGGTGAGCTTAAAAAAGGATTAGATTTATTAGCCAAAGGCAAAAAAGTAAATTACGAAGGTGCAACTGGAGTAACTTTTACTAGTGTTGGTGAAGCTGAAGGTTCTTTCTTAGAGCAAGAAATTAAAGGTGGAAAATTCAAAACTAAAAAACAAAGATAATTAATATCTAAATTAAAAAACCCCAGTAACGAAAGTTATTGGGGTTTTTTTTTACTTAAATCTGCTCTTAAAGTCGAAATAATAATGATTATAAGAAAAATTATACAAACCAAGTTCATAGTTTTCCAACTAGTTAAACTGATAAAAACTCCAGCTGATAAACTTGCTATAGCTTGAACTGTATAAACAATAAGATCATTAAATCCCTGGGCTTTAAATTTTTCTTCTTCTCTATATGATAAAACTAATAAACTAGTTCCTGATATAAATAGAAAATTCCAACCCAAACCTAAAAAAATTAGAGCTACTAAATAATTAAAAAAATTTTGTTCAAACAAGCTTGTTAAAATTGTTACTGAAAATAATAATACACCTGCATACATAATTTTGCTATGGCCAAACTTTTTTATCAAATTTCCAGTGATTAATGATGGTAAAAACATTGCTGCAATATGAATTTGAATTACAAAACCTGTTTTGGCTAAACTTATTTTTTCCATTACATGCATACTTATTGGAGTAGCAGTCATCAAAAATGACATTACAGCATATGCAAATGCAGAAGCTATTAAAGCTTGTAAAAATCTGGGCTGTGAAATTAATTCAAAGTAACTTCTGCTACTTTTTTTTATAACTTCATTTTTTTTGTGATTATCTTGATAAAAAAATAAAAAAATTGTTGATGTAAGTGTCAAGGCTGCAAGAGCAATATATGAGCCTGCATACAAATGTTGTGGAATAATTTCTTTAGAAATATTGGCTAAATTTGGTCCTATAAAAGCAGACCCAATTCCTGCTAGTAAAATTATAGATATAGCTTTTGGTGCCATTTCTTTATCTACTGTTTCAACTGCTGCAAATCTATATTGGTGGCTAAAAGCAACTCCTGCTCCAATTAAAAAACATCCTAAATTAAATAATATAAAACTTTCAATAATTATCGAGTAAGCAGCAATCAAAGCAGCTAAAGAACTTCCAATGGATGCAAAAATAAATCCTGATCTTCTTCCAATAATACTCATAACTTTTGCTGCAAAAAATGCAAAAATTGCAATTCCAACAATTGAAAATGCCATTGGTAAAGTTGCTAAAGATTTTATAGGGCTAAATTGTGAACCAATTATTCCACTTAAAAAAACTGTTACTGGTGCTGCTGTAAAAGCAAAAATCTGACTTAATATTAATAGCCAAAGATTTTTATTCATTAAAACATATACTTGTCTGCTATATACATAGCCCAAGCAATTGCGGCACCTAATATAATATATTTCATATTGTAATTATTTAATTTCTATTTTTTCCGGAAGTATACCTTTTGGACGATATCTCATTATTAGTAACAATCCAAGACCCATCATCAAATATCTAAAATAAGGAACACTTTCAATTAAATGAATTTTCAATACATGAGTATCTGCCATTCCAGCTGTAAATAGGTTAATTAAAAATAAAGCAATAGGAGCAGCTTCTATCCATAAAAACCATACTGCAAATCCACCCAATATAGCTCCAAAATTATTACCACTTCCACCCACTATCACCATAACCCATATAAGAAAAGTATATCTCATTGGTCTGTAACTTCCTGGTGTAAATAAACCATCCTGGGTAACAAGCATTGCTCCAGCTATTCCAACTATTGCTGAACCTAAAATAAATATTAACAAATGTTGTTTAACAACATTTTTACCCATAGCATTTGCTGCTTCTTCATTGTCTCTAATTGCTCTCATCATTCTCCCCCAAGGAGAATAAAGTGCTTTTTGAGTAACAATTAATAAAGCTATTACCACAATTAAAAACAATCCTGAGTAACAAAGCTTCACAAAAACTGATGATCCCTCAATAACCAATTGATTAAGTGCAGCTTGTTTGTCTGCAACATTAGAAATTAATTCTAATTTACTTGAATTAAATTTTGCAACTAGATTAATAAACCACTCAGTAGCTTGAAGATTAACCTCATAGGGTACTGGTCTATCTAATCCAATGACATTTTTAACACCTCTTGATAACCAATCCTCATGTTTAATTATTGCAATAACAATTTCAGAAATTAATAATGTAGCAATTGCTAAATAATCAGCTCTTAATCCTAGGGCAACTTTCCCAACTACAAATGCTAGCCCACCAGCAAAGAAAGCTCCAACTATCCATGAAAACATTATTGGCAATCCAAATCCTCCAAGAAATCCTGTTTTAGCAGGATTGACTGACTCGATAGCCTCAATACCAGGTTCAGCAGTTACTCTAATAATTATAATTCCAGCAACAATAATTGCAGCAATTCCATAAGTTCTAAAATTTGATTTTTCAAAATTCTTTAATATAAAACGAATAGCCAAAATCATTACAATAATAAGCCATAAGCACATTAAGATGTCGAAGCCGCCAGCACGCCAAGCTTCTTGAACTGGATCAACAGATATTAAGACTGCAGCTAAACCACCCAGTGCTGCATAACCCATAAGTCCAAAGTTAATAAGACCAGCATAACCCCATTGTACATTTGCTCCCATTGTCATTACCGCAGAAATTAAACACATATTAAAAATTGAAAGAGCAACATTCCATGATTGAAATATTCCAACCAAAATAATTAGGCCCATCATTATCGTGTAAGCTGCAATTATGTTTAAATTTTTTCTCAAAGCACCTTCCCTTTAAATATACCGTTTGGTCTATATAATAAAACAATCACCAGTATGGTGAATGAAACAGCAAATTTATAATCTGTTGATAGCAATTGAACTAGAGTTTCAGGCTCCATGCTTTCTGGCAAAATATACATAAAAAATTTCTTATATGCATAAGTTATAAATATTTCTGAAAAAGCTATAACGTAACCTCCCAAAAATGCTCCAAAAGGGTTTCCAATTCCTCCAACAATTGCAGCAGCAAAAATTGGTAGCATATTGTTAAAATAAGTAAAAGGCTTGAAGCTTTTGTCTAAACCATACAAAGCACCTCCTATTGTCGCAAGAATACCTGCAATAATCCATGTAATCATGACTACTCTTTTAGGATCAATTCCAGATAATAAAGCCAAATCTTCATTGTCTGAATAAGCACGCATACTCTTTCCTGTTTTTGTTTTGTTTAAAAACCAAAAAAGAATTGAAACCAATATAAGTGTTACAAATATAGTTATCACCTGACTAGATTTAATTGCTAATCCCTCATTAAGTCCTGTCATCTCTTTAAATTCACCTGCTTTAATAATAAATTTTTCTCCATCAAAAAATCTTCTATCAGCTGGCCCAATTATTATTCTAACTACAGCTTGAGTTACAAACATTACACCAATACTAACCATCGCAAGCTGAACAGGAGGACTTTTATTAATTCTATAATATTTAAATACAAATTTATCTACAAAGAGCATGTAGATAATCATAAAAATTATAGCAAATGGTATTGCAAGAAGAGCAGTTGGTAAAACACCCAAAGAAATTCCAATTGATTGAAAGTACCATGTAAATAGAATAGTGACCATAGTACCAAATGACATCATATCCCCAGTTGCAAAATTTGCAAATCTCAAAATTCCATAGATCAAGGTTACAAAAATTGCACCAAGTGCTAGTTGTGACCCATAAGCTAAAGCTGGAACAAAAATATAATTTAATAGTAATACAATTGCGTTTAATAAATCCATACTATCCTCCCAAAAAAGAGCTTCTTACTCTTGGGTCATTTAATAATTCTTTGCCAGTACCTGTATATTTGTTTTCACCTGTAACAAGCACATATCCACGATCAGAAATATTTAATGCTTGTTTAGCATTTTGCTCAACCATTAAGATCGCTACATTTGTTCTTTTAACTTTAATAATATGATCAAATAATTCATCCATAACTATTGGAGAAACGCCAGCAGTAGGTTCATCTAACATTAATACGGATGGCTTAATCATTAACGCTCTTCCAAGAGCAACTTGTTGTCTTTGGCCACCTGACAGTTCACCAACTAATTGATTTCTTTTTTCTCTTAATATAGGAAATAAATCATAAATTTCTTCAATAACATTTTGAAAGTTACTGTCTCTTAGATAGGCACCCATTTCTAAATTCTCTTCAACTGTCATTCCAGCAAAAACATTTTTTGTTTGTGGTACAAATGAAATTCCAGCTTTAACCCTTTCTTGTGGAGAAAATTTTGAAATATCTTTTCCATCAATTACTACAGAACCAGATCTTAAATTTAAAAGTCCAAGCATAGCTTTCATTGCTGTTGATTTTCCAGCTCCATTTGGACCAAGGATTGAAACTATTTCGCCTCTATTAACATCAACTGAACAAGAGTTAATGATATCTGGACCATTGCCATATCCTCCAGTCATTTTTACACCTTCAAAAAATGCCATTAATTTTCATCCTTCAGTTTTGATCCTCTTCCCAAATAACTTTCTATAACTTTCTCATCTTTCTTAACTTCATCAGCAGTTCCTTCAAATAAGACAGACCCTTCAGCCATAACAATAACGGGATCACACAATCTGCTTATAAAATCCATATCATGTTCAATCATACAAAACGTATACCCTTGCTCTTTATTTAGCTTAAGAATTGCAGTCCCCAGTTCTTTAAGTAATGTTCTATTAACTCCTGCACCTACTTCATCGAGTAGTACTAGTTTTGCATCAACCATCATAGTTCTTCCAAGTTCTAATAATTTTTTTTGCCCACCTGATAAATTTCCAGCTAATTCATTTGATAAATGAGATAGATTCAAGAAATCAACTACGTCTAGCGCTTTTTGTTTTACTGCTAATTCTTCAGTTCTAACTAAACTTGGTTTTAATAAAGCAGTCATTAATTTTTCACCTGACTGATTTGATGGAACCATCATTAAATTTTCTAAAACAGATAAATTTGTAAACTCATGTGCTATTTGAAATGTTCTTAAAATACCTTTTGAAAATAATTCATATGAAGGAACGTCAGTAATATTTTCATCATTAAACAAAACTTTTCCTTGAGAAGATTTTAAATTTCCAGCAATCAAATTAAACAAAGTAGTTTTACCAGAACCATTAGGTCCAATAATTCCCGTGATTGA
>CABXEK010000028.1 GCA_902511185.1 uncultured Pelagibacteraceae bacterium
TGGAAAGCTTATGCTCCTGCTCATGCTGGTAAACTTGCAATTGAAGCTGTTGATAGAGTTATGCGTGGTGAAGGTGCTCCAAGTCCAATCTATGAAGGTGAAGATAGTGTTATTGCTAGAATATTAGATGGAAAAAAAGCTAACTATAAAGTGCCGCTGCCCAAAAAAGGAGAGGGTAAAAAAGCCATACTAGAGACATACACAAAAGAGTATTCGGCAGAATATCAATCTCAAGCACTAATAGATTTAGCAAAAAAATTGAAATCTAAAATACCCAATCTAAATCAAATTAAAAAAATTGATATTTTTACAAGCCACCACACACATTATGTTATTGGAACTGGTGCAAATGATCCTCAAAAAATGGACCCTAACGCAAGTAGAGAAACATTAGATCACTCTATAATGTATATTTTTGCTGTTGCTTTAGAGGATGGTGATTGGCACCATGTTAAATCATATACAAAATCAAGAGCAAATAGAAAAAGTACAATTAAAATTTGGAGGTCAATAAAAACATTTGAGGATAAAAAATGGACTAAAAAATATCATGATCCAAATCCTAAAAATAAATCTTTTGGCGCAAAGGTAATTGTAACCCTTAATAACGGTAAGAAAATCATTGAGGCACTTGATCGAGCAGATGCTCATCCATATGGGGAAAGACCATTTGAAAGAAAAAATTATATTAATAAATTTTTAACATTAACAAATGGTATTCTTGATAAAAAAGAGAGTAATCGTTTTTTAAAAGTAGTTCAGAATCTTAAAAATTTAAAATCAGGTCAATTGGATAAATTAAATATAGAAATTAAAAAAAATAAATTAAAAAGAAATTTTAAAAAAGGAATATTTTAATGCATTTTGTTGAAAAAGAACCAAGTCAAAAAAGAAAGGATTTTAATGAAAAACTAAAATCAAATAAAATCTTAAGAGTTCCAGGCGCATACAATCCACTAACAGCAAAATTAATTGAAGAAATTGGGTATGATGCAGTTTATGTATCAGGTGGTGTTATGGCGAACGATCTTGGTTTTCCAGATATCGGTTTAACAACTTTACAAGATGTTAGTACAAGATCTTATTTGATATCAAGAGTTACTAACCTTCCAACAATAGTTGATATTGATACAGGATTCAAATCGTGTAAAGAAACTATAGAAACTTTTGAAGAATTTGGAATTACAGCTGTTCATCTAGAGGATCAAATTGAAAGAAAAAGATGTGGCCATCTTGATAATAAAGAATTGGTATCAACTGATGAAATGGTTAAAAAAATTAAAGAATGTGTGACTGCAAAAAAAGATGAAAATTTTAAAATCATCGCAAGATCTGATGCTAAGGGTGTTGAGGGAATTGATAAAATGATTGAAAGATGCAAAGCCTACATTGATGCTGGAGCAGAAATAATATTTCCAGAAGCTTTGCAAAATGAAAAAGATTTTGAAAAAGTTAGAAAAGAGTTATCATGTTATTTATTAGCTAATATGACTGAATTTGGAAAATCAAAATTATTTAATTATAAAGAATTAGAAAACTTTGGTTACAATATTGTAATTTATCCAGTAACCACACAAAGATTAGCTATGAAAAATGTAGAAGATGGGCTTAGAGACATTTATGCAAATGGACATCAAAACAATATTATTGATAAAATGCAAACTAGAAAAAGACTTTATGAGTTAGTTGAATATGAAAAATACAATTCATTAGATGAAAAAATTTATAATTTTAGTACGGAAGGACATGAATAATGAGTGATGATATTAAAAAGGGTTTGTTGGGAATTGTGGTTGATGAAACTGAAGTTTCAAAAGTAATGCCTGAAATAAACTCGTTAACTTATAGAGGTTACGCTGCTCAGGATTTATGCGAGTACTGTAGATTTGAAGAAGTTGCTTATTTAATTTTAAACAAAGACCTTCCAAATTCAATTGAACTTAAAAAATTTGAAAAAGAAGAAAGAAACGAAAGAGAATTATCAAAAAATTTATACGAAATAATTAAACATATGCCAAAAAAATCTCATCCAATGGATGTTGCAAGAACAGCTGTAAGTGTGATGGGTTTGGAGGATAAAGAAACATCTAATTCTACACCAGAAGCAAATATGAGAAAAGCTCTTAGAATTTTTGCAAAAACTCCTACTGCATTAGCTGCATTTTATAGAATTAGAAATGGAAAAAAAATTATTAAACCAAAAAAAACTTTAACTTTTGCAGAGAACTTTTTTTATATGTGTTTTGGTAAAGTTCCTCAAAAAGAAATAGTTAAGGCATTTGATGTTTCTTTAATACTATATGCCGAGCATAGTTTTAATGTATCAACTTTTACAGCAAGAACTATTACGAGCAGTTTATCAGACATTCATGGTGCAATTACTGGAGCAATAGCCAGTTTAAAAGGACCTTTACATGGTGGGGCCAATGAAGAAGTTATGCACATGATGAACAAAATCAAAAAACCTGAAAATGCATTAAAATGGATTAATAATGCTCTTAAGAATAAAGATGTTGTAATGGGATTTGGTCATAGAGTTTATAAATCAGGTGATTCAAGAGTGCCAACTATGAGAGAATATTTTAGAAGAGTTGCTAAAATTAAAAAAGATAAAAAATTTGAAAAAATTTATGACATTGTTGAAAAAGTAATGATTAAAGAAAAAAATATTCATCCCAATGTAGATTATCCTACTGGCCCAACTTATCATTTAATGGGTTTTGACACTGATTTTTTTACACCTATATTTGTTATTTCAAGAATAACCGGTTGGTCAGCTCATATTATGGAGCAGCATGCAGCTAATAAACTTATTAGGCCACTAGCTAAATACAAAGGTAGCAAGCACAGAAAAGTGGTGGAATTAAATTATAGGTAATTTATTTTTTCGATTTTTGCAAATCTTGAATTGCAAACAACACTACAATGAAAATTGTTTTTTACTGAGAATTCATCAATCGCTTTTTTTACACCAGGAGCATAAGTCAAATCATAATCATCACATAAAATAGTTCCATTATTTTGAATAACTTCAATTGAACAATTTAAATCATTTATTACTGTTGAGTAGTCATGCCCTCCATCTAAAAAAACAAAATCTATTTTTGACATGTCTATTTTTTTTAAAATTTTATTAGAATTTCCCTTTATTAAAGAAATATTGTTTTTAAATTTTTTTAAAAGATCCTCTACTGCTTCAATACTATATGGGTTCTGTTTTTTTATATAATTAAAATAGAATGATTTTAAAGGGTTTGAAAACTTTGTTATTGGTATAACCTCATTTTCATTTTCACTATTTTTTTCAAATAAATCTAAACCGATATACTTGAAATCATCATTATGAAGATTTTGAAGTAACTCACAAACATTTCGAGCGGTAACTCCATGAAACACCCCTACTTCGAGAAAAACTTTGGGTGATTTAATCTTCACTTCATTTAAAAAGAAGTCTCCAACACCTTTTTGTTTTAAGCTAGTTTTACGGAAATATTTTTTGTATTTCAAACGAATTAACTAAAAGCTTCAACCCAAGTACCTTGAGTTGATGCTTTTGAATATTCAGTTGCACGACCTTCAAAGAAGTTCATGTGTTCAACAGCATTCAACATAGTGTCTAACCAAGTAAGAGGATTTTTTTGAACATCATAAATCGCTTCCAAGCCAAGTTGATCTAATCTTCTATTAGCAATAAATCTAATATAATTTTTAACTTCTTGGGCAGTTAAACCTTCCATTGGTCCCATTTCAAAAGCAAGATCAATAAAAGCATCTTCATGTTCAATTATAGTTCTGCAAGCTTCATAAAGTTCTTTTTTAAGTTTTGGAGTCCATATCTCAGGGTTTTCATTTATGAATTCTTTAAAAACTCTAATCATAGAATTACAATGAAGTGTCTCATCTCTAACAGACCAAGTAACAATCTGACCCATTCCCTTCATTTTATTATGTCTTGGAAAATTTAAAAGAATTGCAAAACTTGCAAATAACTGAAGTCCTTCAGTAAATGCACTAAACACTGCAACCGTCTTTGCAATATCTTCTTTAGAATTTACATTAAAACCTTGCATATAATCATATTTGTCTTTCATCTCTTTATATTTCATGAAAGCTGAATATTCAGACTCCGGCATACCAATTGTATCTAATAAATGAGAATAAGCTGCCACATGAACAGTTTCCATTGACGCAAAGGCAGTCATCATCATTAAAACTTCCGTAGGCTTAAACACAGTTGTATAATGTCTTAAATAACAGTTACTTACCTCAACATCAGCTTGAGTAAAAAATCTGAATATTTGAGTTAAAAGGTTTTTTTCTGATTGAGTTAAATTTTTTTGCCAATCTCTAACATCATCACCTAATGGTACCTCTTCAGGTAACCAATGAATTCTTTGTTGAGTTAACCATGCATCATAACACCATGGGTATCTAAAAGGTTTGTAAACTGGGTTTTCAACCAACAAACCCATTTTTTTTGGTTGAATTATTTCTTTGTTTGGTGTTTTAATTTTTTCTACTACTGACATGATAGACACTCCTCGTATTCTGGTTCTTCAGATTTAGTTTGTTTGTTTTTGTAAACGTTAGCTAAAACATCTGTTGATTTTGCATCATTGATATTTTCAGCTCTTTGAATTGATTTTGATCTACAGTAATAAAGGCTTTTTAAACCTTTTTTCCACGCATCAAAATGAATTTTGTGTAAATCCTTTTTATGAACATCGGCTGGTAAAAATAAATTTACTGACTGAGCTTGAGATATAAATGGAGTTCTGTCACCACTTAGCTCTATAATCCAATTTTGGTTTAACTCAAATGCAGTTTTAAAAACATCTTTCTCTAAATCTGTTAAATAATCTAAATGGGATACCGAACCTTGATTAGTAGTGATAGTAGACCAAGTTTCATCATCATTTTTACCATGTCCTTCCAAGATTTCTTCCAAGTATCTATTTCTAACATTAAATGAACCTGATAAGGTTTTGTGTGTATAGCTATTAGCAGCAATAGGCTCTACTCCTGGTGAAGCACCACCGCAAATAATTGAAATAGATGCTGTTGGAGCAATCGCAGTTTTATTGGAAAATCTTTCTTGATAACCATATTCAGCTGCATCAGGGCAAGCACCTCTTTCTTCTGCCAAATCCTTAGAAGCTTTATTTACTTGCTCATCAATTTGTTTAAATATTTTTTTATTCCATGATTTGGCCATTACTGACTCAAGAGGAATTCTATTTTTTTGAAGAAAAGAATGGAAACCCATCACACCTAATCCAACACTTCTTTCTCTCTCAGCTGAATATTTAGCATCCTTAAATTGGTCTGGAGCTTTGTTAATGAAGTCAGATAAAACATTATCTAAAAACCTCATTACATCATTAATCATATCTGGATCGTCTTTCCATTCATCATATTTTTCTAAGTTCAATGAAGATAAACAGCAAACAGCTGTTCTATCTCTACCATCTTTATCAATACCTGTAGGTAGAGTTATCTCACTGCAAAGATTTGACGTCTTAACAGTTAAGTTAGCAAGTTTATGATGTTGAGGAATTAATCTATTAACTGTATCAATATAAATAATATATGGCTCACCAGTTTCAATTCTTGCAGTTAATAATCTTATCCATAAGTTTCTTGCTGAAATAGTTTGCTGAACTGTACCATCAGCAGGACTTTTTAATCCCCACTGCTCATCATTTTCAACAGCTCGCATAAATGCATCTGAAACTAAAACTCCGTGATGTAAATTTAATGCCTTTCTATTTGGGTCACCACCCGTCGGTCTTCTCATTTCAATAAATTCTTCAATCTCTGGATGATCAACTGGTAAATAACAAGCAGCAGAACCTCTTCTTAAGGAACCTTGGCTGATTGCCATAGTTAGGGAATCCATAACTTTTATAAAAGGAATTATTCCAGATGTTTTTCCAACCTTACCAATTTTTTCACCAATAGATCTAAGATTGCCCCAATAACTTCCTATACCACCACCCTTTGCAGCTAACCAAACATTTTCACTCCAAAGATCTAAAATTCCACCTAAACTATCAGAAGCTTCATTTAAAAAACATGAAATTGGCAGTCCTCTTTTAGTACCACCATTTGACAAAACAGGTGTTGCCGGCATAAACCAAAGATTGCTTATGTAGTTATAAATTCTTTGTGCATGTAAATTGTCATCAGCATATGAGCTTGCAACACGTGCAAACAAATCTTGAAAAGATTCGTTGTGTCCCAGATACCTATCTTTCAAAGTTGCTTTACCAAAGTCAGTTAAATTAGCATCTTTAGATCTATCAATTTTGATGATAATTCCTTTATCATTTTGGAAAAGTTCAGTTTCGGTACTTAAAGAAAAGAGATCGGGTCGATTACCTTTTGAAACCTCTTTAACTTCAGGGCTATATTCAAAGACAGCTTTCTTAAGTGCTTGCGATAGAATCTTATTCATAATTAATACTATATTTTGTTATTGTGACGAAAACAACTATATGTTGTATGCGTTTATTGTTAATATACTATATAAACAACTATTCAATAGAACATTTATAGAACGCGACAAAATATTTTGCAATAAAAAAATTGAAAAAAGAGTAAGTAATTAACAGATGAATCAAAATATTAAAATAGATCCTTATGGTTTTAGAGAATATGACGCTCGATGGTTGTACGAAAAAGACATTAATAGAGATGGAATCACGAATCTAGGTAAAGGCCTTGGAACTCAAATAAAAATTCATACTAAAAAAAACAACCCAAGAGTAATAGTTGGACATGATTATAGATCTTATAGTGAAGAAATTAAAAGTGCTTTAAAAAAAGGCTTGATATCAACAGGATGTTTTATTGAAGATGTGGGATTGTCATTATCGCCAATGGTATATTTTGCACAATTCAATTTAGATGCTGATGCAGTTGCAATGGTTACTGCAAGTCACAATGAAAATGGATGGACTGGCGTAAAAATGGGTATCAAAAAAGGATTAACACACGCCCCAGAAGAAATGAAAGAATTAAAAGACATAACTTTAAAAGAAAAATTTACCTCAGGTGAAGGATCCGAAAAAAAAATAGAAAATTTTCAAGAAATTTATAAAAATGATTTAATAAAAGGTAATAAAATAAATAAAAGATTAAAAGCAATTGTTGCTTGTGGCAATGGAACAGCTGGTGTATTCGCCCCCGATATTTTAAGAGGAATTGGTTGTGAGGTCATAGAACTAGATTGTGAATTAGATTGGACTTTTCCAAAGTATAATCCAAATCCAGAAGATTTAAAAATGTTGCATGCAATTTCAAAAGCGGTAAATGACAATAATGCAGATATTGGTTTTGGATTTGATGGTGATGGAGACAGAGTTGGTGTTATTGATAATGAGGGAAATGAAATCTTTTCGGATAAAATAGGTTTATTAATTGCAAGAAACTTATCTACAAAACATAAAAATTCTAAATTTGTTGTAGATGTTAAATCAACTGGCTTATATTCAAAAGACAAGATTCTGTTAGAAAATGATTGTAAAACTATCTATTGGAAAACAGGTCACTCACATATTAAAAGAAAAGTTAACACAGAAAAAGCGTTAGCTGGATTTGAAAAAAGTGGCCACTTCTTTTTTAATCAACCCCTAGGTTATGGCTATGACGATGGAATTAACTCAGCCATTCATGTGTGCCACTTATTAGATCATCAGAATAAAAAAATGAACAACATCATTAATGAATTACCGAACACTTATCAAACACCTACTATGGCTCCTTTCTGTAAGGATGAGGAAAAATACCAAGTGGTTGATGAATTAGTCACACAAGTTAAAGAAATTAAAAATAATAAAATAAAAATTGATGAACAAGTAATATCAGAAGTTTTAACAGTTAATGGAGTAAGGTTCTCTTTTGAAGATGGGTCATGGGGGTTAATCAGAGCTTCTTCAAATAAACCCTCACTAGTAGTTGTTACTGAAAGCCCTACATCAGATTTAAGAAAGAAAAAAATCTTTGATTTTATTGATAATTTACTTCAAAAAACTGGAAAAGTTGGAGAATATGATCAGAAAATATAAAATTTATTATTAGCAAATAAATTAAATTTAAAAACAAAAATTAGAAAAAAATATTATAACTAGTAATTATTTTTTATCATCTTCATTAATTTCAAGACTATTGTCATCAGTAATAGGTTTTTCGTGATTAATTTCATTATTATTTAATTCATTATCTGATTTAGTAGATTCTAAAATTTTTTTATCATCAGACGGGTCTTTGTAAAAATTTTCAATTAATTGATCTTCTTTAATTCTTTGTTCCTCATCAAATTTTCTTTCCCATTCTTTCATTTTTTTTTCTTCTTCTTTTAATCTTTCCTCTTCTTCAAACTTTTCTTTTCGCGCTCTTTCTTCTTCTTCCTCTAATTTTTTAAGTTTTTCTTGTTGTAGAATTATCTCTCTTTCTTTTTCTTGTTCAGCTTTGATCTTTAACAATCTTTCAGTTTCTAATGATTTCAGTTCTTCTTCTTTAATTCTAAGCTCTTCTTCTCTGGCATTTTGCTCAGCTTCTTCTTTTAATAATTGTCTTTTTAACTCTTGTTGTCTTTCAAGTTCTAAATTTCTTAATCTTTCCTCTGTTTCTCTTAATCTTTCAGATTCATATTTAAGTTTTGCTGAAGCTTCTCTAATTCTTCTTTCTTCCTCTTTACGTTTATGTCTTTCAATTGAATTTACTCTTCTCTTTTCTTCTCTTTCTTTTTCTTTCTCATCTCTTTTTCTTTTTGCTTCAATTTCTTTCAATCTTATTTGCTCAATCTTAAATTCTATTTTTTCTTCTCTGATTCTCTTTCGCTCTAACATTTTTAAACGTTGTTCTTCTTCCTTTAATTTTCTGGCGTCTTCTCTTAATTTTTTAGTTTCTTCATCTTTTATTTTTTGCTGTTCTATTTTTAATCTTTTTAATTCGACCTTTTTTCTTTTTTC
>CABXEK010000029.1 GCA_902511185.1 uncultured Pelagibacteraceae bacterium
CATTTTACCAATTAATTTGTTTATTTCTCGCTTATTAAGTAAAAGTTTTCTTTCATCCATTGGATTATGATTTGAATAACTAGCTTGCTTATAAGCTGATATATGTGAATTGATTAAAACCAACTCTCCATTTTTTTCTACAGCATAAGACTCTGCAATGTTAATTTTGCCATCTCTAATAGATTTTATTTCTGATCCTTTTAAAACTATTCCTGCTTCCAAAAGTTCTTCAAAAAAATAATTAAAACTAGCTTTTCTATTTAAACAAATAATTTTTAAACCAGAATTGGTTTTCTTAATCATTAAATTAGTTCAGCTGAAACTAAAGCTTTTTTCACAATTGATTTTGTTTCTTCAGTAACTTTAACTAAAGGCAATCTTACAGCGTCATCACACAAGTTCATTAATTTAGCAGCAAACTTAACCGGACTTGGGTTACTCTCTACAAACATAGCATTGTGAACTGATTGCAAAATATTATCTAATTTTTGTGCTTCATTTATATCATTTTGATTTTTTGATAAGGACAATTTTTGAAAATCTGCACAAATTTTTGGAGCTATATTTGCTGTAACACTTATTGCGCCTACTCCACCTCTTTTATTAAATTCAAATGCGTTATCATCATTTCCAGTTAGCTGAATAAAACCTTTACCCATTTTAGATAATTGTTGATCAACTCGATTAAGATCGCCAGTTGCGTCTTTAACACCAATGATATTTTTTAATTCAAAAAGTCTTGCCATTGTATCGACGGACATATCAATTACTGATCTTCCAGGTATATTATAAATAATAATGGGAATTCCACATTTGTCATTAATTGCTTTATAATGTTGATACAAACCCTCTTGGGTAGGCTTGTTGTAATAAGGGGTAACGACTAAAGCACCATCTGCTCCAGCCTTTTCCGCATGTGCAGTTAGGGAAATCGCTTCCTCAGTGGAATTTGACCCTGTTCCTGCTATTACAGGAATTTTTCCATTACTTTCCTTTATACACAGATCAATGACTCTTTGATGTTCATTATGGTTAAGAGTTGGAGACTCACCGGTAGTTCCAGCTGGAACTAGGCCACTAGTGCCATTCGTCAAGTGAAAATTGATTAATTTTATATATGCTTCTTCATCAAGACCATTATTTTTAAATGGTGTAATTAAAGCAACATTTGATCCTTTGAACATAAATACTTATAACATAGTTTATAGATTCATATACTAAAACATTATGCTTAAAAGATTATTATTTTTCTGTTTGTTGATGTCAATTTCAATAAATTTAAATTACGTAATAGCAGAAACAGTTTTGATTATCCCTATCAAAAAACCCATTCTTACAGATAAAGAAATAAAGGAAAAAATATCTAAAAATATTTTAAAACCAATAAAGAAACCAAAGGAAGCTAAAAATATTGAAGTTAAAGAGACAAAAATAGCAAAAATAAAAGAGGTTAAGAAAGATAAAAAATTATCATTTAAAATTCCTAAAAAAAAACCTTCTATAGCTGGATTAACAAAATCAAGAAGTGTTAAAATATCAAAATATTATAGTAAAAAAGATTTCAATATTGCAAGAAAAGCAATATCAGAAATGCAAAAAAGTAGATGGTCTACTTCACTAAAAATTGCAAAAAAAGCTAAAGATAAATCAATATATAATTTTATCCAATGGCGCCATTTATCAACCCCTGGTAATCAAGCTTCTTTTTATGATTATAAAGTTTTTATAGCTAAAAATAGCCAATATCCAAGAATTGATAAATTAAGGTTTCTTGCTGAACATAAATTATCCACATCTAAAATATCTCCAAAAAAAATAATTAATTGGTTTGATCAAAAAGAACCTTTGAGCGGATATGGAAAAATGATACTTGGAGAAAGTTATGCTCTAACTGGTAACAAATCTATAGGAACCAACTTAATCAAAGAAGGATGGATCACTGCTAAATTATCTAAAAATGAATTAAAATTCTTCAGAAAAAAATTCAAAAAATATCTAAATGCTGAAGATTATATCAAAAGAGCTGATTATCTTGCTTGGAATGGAAAACATTGGGATCTAAAAAGATTAACAAGATATCTACCTAAGGATTATGAACTTTTATACACTGCAAGACAAATATTGATTAGCAAGGGTTATGGAGTGGATCAAGCTATCAAAAATGTTCCAGACAAATTTAAAAATGATGCGGGTTTAAATTATGACCGATTAAAATGGAGAAGAAAAAAAGGTCGAGTAGACTCTTCAACAGAAATTTTGTTAAAAATTAGAAATGATAAAGATTATCTAATTATGCCTGAGAAATGGTGGAAAGAACGTGAAATAATTTCAAGAGCACTTATTTATAAAAAGAAATATGAAATAGCTTACAAAATATCAAGTAATCATGGAATGACCGAAGGATCTGATTTTGCGGCTGCTGAATGGATGAGTGGTTGGATTTCTCTAAGTTTTTTAAATGATCCTCTTACAGCTAAAGATCATTTTCAAAATTTTTATAATAATGTAGGTTATCCAATAAGTACATCTAGGGGAGCTTATTGGCTTGCAAGAGCTTACGAAAAATTAGGTGATAATGAACAATCTAATAAATGGTATCAAGAAGCTGCAAAATATTTAACTACTTATTATGGCCAATTAGCTTTTTTAAAATTGAGTCCTAATGATAAATTTGAACTCAAAAAAGATATGGAAGTAGATGATAAATATCGTTACATTTTTTTTAATAAAGAATTGGTTAAAATTGTTTATCTATTAGATGAATTAAAAAAAGATAAATATACAAAATTTATTTTAAGACAACTTGCAAATGACAATATAAGTAAGGGAAGTGAAATTTTAGCTGCAGAACTTGCAACGAATATAGAAAGGTATGATTTTGCAATACAAGTTTCAAAAATAGCCTCTTATCAAAAAAGATTTCATAACAAATTTAACTACCCAATTATAAGCACTCCTAAAAGTATAAATGGTCGGAAAATTCCTGAAAGTGCATTTATCCTTTCTATTATCAGACAAGAAAGTGAATTTGATTTAAGTGCTAACAGTCATGCAGGAGCTAAAGGGTTAATGCAATTAATGCCTTACACGGCAAAACTAGTTTCAAAACAAGCAAAACTTCCTTACGCAAAATCAAGACTAACTACAGATCCGGAATATAATATAAATTTAGGTTCCCATTATATTGCTGGTTTAATTTTACAATATGATGGTGCATATCCTTTTGCTGTGGCTGCCTATAACGCTGGTCCAAATAGAGTTAAATATTGGAAAAAATTAAATAAGAACCCACAAAAAAAACAAATCAATTATGTCGATTGGGTTGAATTAATAAAATTTAAAGAGACAAGAAATTATGTGCAACGTGTATTGGAAAACTATAACGTTTATAGATATATTCTGGAAAAAAGACCTATACCCATGAAAGACTTTTTTAAAGATCAGCCCCTTTTTTAATGGCGGAAGAGGAGGGATTCGAACCCTCGGTACAAGTTTCCTCGCACGGTCATTTAGCAAACGACTGGTTTCAGCCTCTCACCCACTCTTCCATATGACATAGTGTATTAAGCGATTGTATTGAAAATTCAATACTAATAAAGTAATTATTCGATAATTATGAAAAATAACTACTCTATATTTTCGCTAATCAAAAATGCGTTCTCGTATCATGAAAATTGGCAACGTGCTTGGAAAGATCCTACGCCAAAAAAAGAATATGATGCTGTTATAGTCGGAGGTGGAGGTCATGGTTTGGCTACTGCTTATTATTTAGCAAAAAAACACAACATGATAAATATTGCTGTAGTTGAAAAAGGTTGGATTGGTGGAGGTAACACTGGAAGAAATACTACAATAATTAGATCTAATTACTTATGGGATGCAAGCGCTGGTCTTTATGATCATGCATTAAAAATTTGGGAGGGTTTATCTCAAGAGCTAAATTATAATGTTATGTTTAGCCAAAGAGGTGTGATGAATCTTGCTCACAATCTTCAAGATGTAAGGGATTTAAAAAGAAGAACTCATGCTAATAGATTAAATGGTATTGATGCAGTTTATTTGAGTACTGAAGAAGTTAAAAAGTTTTGTCCTATTATTAATACATCACCAGATATCAGATATCCAGTTCTAGGTGGAACACTGCAACGAAGAGCTGGAACAGCAAGGCATGATGCCGTTGCTTGGGGTTATGCAAGAGGTGCAGATGAAATGGGTGTAGATATAATTCAAAATTGTGAAGTAAAAGGAATTAAAAGAAACGGTGATACTATTGAAGGTTTAGAAACAACAAAAGGTTTTATAAAAACTAAAAAAGTAGGTGTTGTTGCTGCTGGACATTCAAGTGTTATCGCTAACATGGCTGGTTTAAGATTGCCTCTTGAAAGTAAACCATTACAAGCTTTAGTTTCAGAACCTGTTAAACCAATAATTGATACTGTAGTTATGTCAAATGCAGTACATGCATATGTAAGCCAATCAGATAAAGGTGAATTGGTAATTGGTGCAGGAACAGATGATTATGTTTCTTATACGCAAAAAGGAAGTCATCAAATAGTAGAAGGAACATTGAACGCTATTTTAGAGCTTTATCCAATTTTTAGTAGAATGAGAATGTTAAGACAATGGGGCGGAATTGTAGATATTTGCCCAGATGCTAGTCCAATTTTAAGTAAGACTTCTATTAAAGGACTATATTTTAATTGTGGTTGGGGAACTGGTGGATTTAAAGCAACACCAGGTTCAGGAGATTTATTTGCACACACAATAGCTAATGATGAGCCGCATAAATTAAATGCAGCATTTAATTTAAATAGATTTGTAAGTGGAGACCTTGTTGATGAACATGGTGCTGCAGCGGTTGCTCATTAATGTTTGTTATTAATTGTCCTTACTGTGGTGAGAGAGATCAGCAGGAATTTAAAGCTGGTGGTGAAGCTCACATAGAAAGACCAAAACAACCAACAGAATTAAGTGATGATGAATGGGCAGAATATTTATTCATGAGGAAAAATATTAAAGGTGTTCAATTTGAAAGATGGAATCATGCTCATGGATGTAGAAAATGGTTCAATATGGTTAGAGACACCTCTAACGATGAAATTAAATTAATATATAAAATGGGTGAAAGACCTCCTTCTGAATAATATGCCAGCAAATTTGAGAGTTCAATCAAGTGAATTTATAGACGAAACTGTAAGGATTTCTTTTAAGTTTAATGGCAAAACTTATCACGGGTTCAAAGGAGACACGCTAGCCTCTGCCCTGCTAGCTAACGATGTTCATTTAGTTGGTAGAAGTTTTAAATATCACAGACCAAGGGGTATAATGACTGCGGGATCAGAGGAACCAAACGCAATCGTTCAAGTGAATGACAAAACAAACAGAACTGAACCAAATGTAAGAGCAACGGAAGTAGAAATCTATGAGGGACTAGAAGCATCTAGTCAAAACTGTTGGCCTAGTGTTAATTTTGACATTGGTGGAATAAACAATGCAATATCACCTTTTTTACCAGCAGGTTTTTATTATAAAACATTTATGTGGCCAGCTAGCTTCTGGGAAAAATACGAATACTTCATAAGACACTCTGCTGGATTAGGTAAATCTCCTACAGAAAAAGATCCTGATATTTATGATCATAGAAATATCCATTGTGATGTATTAGTTGTTGGGGCAGGTATTTCGGGAATTTTAGCAGCCAAAAATGCGGCTAAAAATAATTTAAAAACATTACTTGTTGATGAAAAAAATGAATTAGGTGGTGCAACTATTTATCAAAATAGAGAATTTAACAAAATTGATAATCAAAGCTCATCTGATTGGATTAAAAAAGAAATTCAAGAATTAAGAAATATAAAAAACCTTGAAATCAAAACCAGAACTAGTGTTGCTGCATATCATGGATATAATTACTTATTAGCTCGAGAAAATTTAACAGATCATTTAGAAAAAAAAGATAAACAAGACAAAATTAGACAAAGACTATTAAAGATCAGAGCAAAAAAAGTTATTCTGGCTACTGGAGCCTTAGAAAGACCACTTATCTTCAATAATAATGACAGACCTGGAATTATGCTTTCTTCAGCTGTCAAAAAATACGCTGATTTTTATGGAGTAGTTTCAGGTAAAAAAAATGTTTTTTTTACCAACAATGATAGTGCATACGAAAGTGCATTATGTTTACACAATAAAGGCATTAAAGTTGAAGCTGTTATTGATATCAGAGAAAAATCAAACTCAAATATTGTAAAAGCAGTTGAAAGTGCGGGTATTAGAATTCATTGGTCTCATACAATTGTAGATACTAAAGGTTATAAAAGATTAAATTCTATATCAACAATGAAATTATCTAACGATGGATTATCAGTAACAGGGAATAAAACAGATATTTCATGTGATTGTCTTGGTATTGCTGGTGGTTGGACACCTGCTGTTCATTTATTTACACAATCAGGAGGAAAATTAACATTTGATGAAAATAATAAAGTTTTTTTACCAAATAAATATCCATCTGATCAATTAAGTGTTGGATCTTGCAATGGTGATTTTAAGATAAAAGAAATTATTAGTAATTTATCAAATAACTTAAAACAATTCTTAAAAATTGAAAAAACTGATTTTGATAATTTATCTGTAGAGAGTGAAGTCGAAAACTCAAAAAGAAATATTTGGCTATTACCATCAGATAGAGCAATTGGAAAAACAAAACCATTTGTAGACTATCAAAACGATGCAACAGCAAAAGATATTAAATTAGCTTTAAGAGAAGGTTTTAGATCAATTGAACATGTAAAAAGATACACAACAACAGGTATGGGTACAGACCAAGGTAAACTTGGTAATATGCATGCATTAGGGATAATTGCTGATACAGCTGGTGTTAAGATGGGTGAGCTTGGAACTACAACATTTAGACCACCATATACGCCACTAACTTTTGGAACTATAGTTGGACGTAATGTTGGTGAATATTTTGATACATTTAGAAGAACTCCAATGAATGATTGGCAAATAAAAAATAAAGCTGAATTTGAGAACGTGGGTCAATGGAAGAGAGCTTGGTATTACCCTATCAATGGAGAAAGTATCCACGAAGCTGTTCAAAGAGAGAGTATGGCTGCAAGAGAAAGTGCTGGAATATTAGATGCATCCACATTGGGTAAAATAGATATTCAAGGAAGTGATGCTTCAGAATTTTTAAATAGAGTTTACACAAATGCTTGGTCAAAACTTGGTATAGGCAAATGTAGATATGGTTTGATGCTTAATGAAGATGGAATGGTTTTTGATGACGGTGTAACAACAAGACTTAGTGAAAATCATTATTTAATGACAACAACAACTGGTGGTGCAGCTAATGTTTTAGGGAAACTTGAAGATTATCTTCAAACTGAATGGCCTGAATTGGATGTTTACTTAACCTCTGTTACTGATCATTATGCTACAGCAAGTATTTGTGGCCCAAACAGTAAGAAAATATTAAATAAAATTATTCCTGATCTAGATTTATCAGAGGAGAGTTTTCCTCATATGTCATTTAAAAATGCTCAAATTGGAAAAATTAAATGTAGAATAATGAGAATTAGTTTTACTGGTGAGCATAGTTATGAAATCAATGTTCAAGCTAATTATGGTTTAGACATTTGGGAAAAATGTATGGAAGCTGGTAAAGAATTTAATATTACTCCCTATGGAACTGAAACTATGCATTTATTAAGAGCTGAAAAAGGTTTTATCATTGTTGGACAAGATACTGATGGAACTATGACGCCTATAGATCTTCAAATGGATTGGATAGTAAGTAAAAAGAAATATGATTTTATTGGAAAGCGATCACTTTATAGATCTGACACAATGAAAGAAGATCGAAAACAATTAGTAGGACTTTTAACAGATGACCCAAGTATAGTTTTAGAAGAAGGAGCTCAAATAGTTTCTGAACTTAATCAATCGCCAGTTAACATGCTTGGACACGTAACTTCAAGCTACTACAGTCCAAATTTAAAAAAATCTATTGCTCTTGCAGTTGTAAGAAGTGGTAAAAAAATGATGGGTAAAAAGTTGTTTATCCCGATGGAAGATAAAACAATTAATGTAACAGTTGTTAATCCAGTATTTTTCGACTCAGAAAATAAGAGGTTAAATGCTTAATTATAATTCTCCAATTAAAAATCATATTAATTACAACGATATATCTATTAGAGAAGTTTCACCAATAATGAAACTTAATTTAAGAGGTAAAAAAAGAGAATTCTTTACTGCTGCTGGTAAACATCTAGATATGATTTTACCTACTGAAGCAAATACATCTTCATCTAGTTCTAAACTTACATCTATGTGGTTAAGTCCAGATGAGTGGATGGTTGTATCAAACGATATAAATGAAAAAGACACAAACAAATATATTCTTGAAGAAAATTTACGTAATAGTATTTCAAAAACTAATTTAGGTGCTGTAATTGATGTAACTGATCATTTTGTAATGTTAGAATTAGAGGGAGCGAATATATATGAATTATTTTCTTCAGGAAGCCCGTTTAATTTTAATAAATTCAAAGAAAAAAAAGGATCTACGACACAAACATTACTGAATAACATTGATGTAATAATTCACAATAAAGGTGAAAATTTAGTTAATTTATTTGTGAGACGCTCATTCTCAGAGCATTTATTTTCTTGGATAAATGATAGTGCGTCAAGGTTATAAGGTTATTATTAATTATTTATTGGTAAAAGAAGTTATGAAAAAACTTATCTTACTTGCACTTATGGTGCTTTTACCCTTTTCCGTTAACGCAGATACAAAACTAGATCAAATATTAGCTTCGGGTGAGTT
>CABXEK010000030.1 GCA_902511185.1 uncultured Pelagibacteraceae bacterium
TGTTAATGCCTAACACTCCAAAAGGTGGGGGTATATCTAGAAAAATATTTAATCCAGCTGATAGAAAAAAAATTAGAACTATTTTAAATGAAATTGAAATTCCAAAAGAAATGGGCCTGATTGTCAGAACAGCTGGAAGTAATAAAACTAAAAATGAAATCAATAATGATCTTGATACACTTGTCAAAACATGGAGTCAGATTAAAAATACAGCTATCAATTCTATAGCTCCATCTTTAATTCACCAAGAAAGTGAGATCATAAAAAGAACTTTAAGAGATATGTTTGATGACAATACTCAAAATATAATTATTGAAGGTAATGAAGGTTATAAAAAAGCACAAACCTTTATGAAAATGATTATGCCATCAAATGTAAAAAAAGTTAAAAAATATAGAGGTAAAGTTCCACTATTTATCGAAGAGAATATAGAACAAAAATTAAATCAAATATTTGAGTCTGAAATTAAACTAAAATCAGGTGGATATTTAGTAATTAACCCAACAGAGGCTTTAGTTTCAATCGATATAAACTCTGGAAGCTCAATCAAGGGTAAAAATGTTGAAAGTACAGCGCTAGACACAAATATTGAGGCTGCTGAAGAAATTGCTAGACAGATTAAAATAAGAGATTTGTCTGGTTTAATCATAATTGATTTTATTGACATGTTAAGTTTTGGAAATAGACGATTAGTTGAAAAAAAACTTAAGGAAAAATGCAGAACTGACAGAGCAAGAATACAAATAGGAAGAATAAGTAATTTTGGTCTTTTGGAGATGTCCAGACAAAGACTCAGAGAAAGTGCAATAAAATGGAAAGTAACACTTACAGATGAGTCTTTTGCTCAAAAATTACTTAAAACTGTTGAGTTAAAAGCTGTGATAAACAAGGCTAAATTTGTTGAATTAAGAGTTTGTGAAAAAATTTCTGATTTCTTAAAAGAAAATTTTGTTAATGATTTAACTTATTTTGAAAAAAAAAATAAGATGACAATTGATATTATTAGTGATCCAACACTTATAATACCTGAATACATAATTAATGTTCAAAATAAATCAAAAAAATCAATTGAACTAATTGAGCATTTTGAAAAATTAAAAAATCTGGAATTACAAATTAAAGAAGATAAAATTATTGAAAAAAAAGATATCAAAAAATTTCATAAAAAAACGTTTAAAAAGAAACCATATTTTAAAAAAAAGTTTCCTAAAAAAATAGCTGCTATTTGATAATTCCTGTTTTTGGCGAAGACGCATATCCATATAAGTATTTGTCAATACGGCCAGCTAAAAAAGATTGTCTACCAGCAATTACTCCATTTTTAAATGCAAGAGCCATTTCGTATGGTTTTTTTGCTTTTGCAATTGCGGTGTTAGCTAGAACACCATCACAACCTAGCTCCATAGCAATTGTTGCATCAGAAGCTTGTCCTAACCCAGCATCTATAATTAAAGGTAATTTTGTTTGTTTTCTAATAATTTTAATATTTACTTTATTTTGAATTCCCAGGCCTGACCCAATGGGTGCTGCAAGCGGCATAATTGCATCTGCACCTGAATTTTCTAATCGTTTGGCCATTAATGGATCGTCATTACAATAAACCATAACCTTAAAACCTTCTTTTGCAAGAACTTCGGTAGATTTTAAAGTTTCAATCATATCTGGAAATAAATTTTGTTTATCTCCCAAAACTTCTAATTTAACTAATTTCCATCCACCAATCTCTCTAGCTAACCTAAGAGTTCTTAATGCTTCTTTTGAATTAAAACACCCTGCAGTATTAGGAAGATATGTAATTTTTTTTGGATCAATATAGTCCATGAGAAGTGGTTTTTTTTTATCTGTTATATTAACTCTTCTTACAGCAACAGTTACAATGTCAGCTCCTGAAAGTTTAATTGCTTTTGCACACTCCGGCATACTTTTATATTTACCTGTACCAACGATCAGTCTTGAGTTAAATTTTTTTTTCGCTATTATTAATTTATCGCTTTTCACTTAACCACCTCCAATAAAATGAACTATTTCAATTTTATCATTTTTTTTTAAATTTATCTTACTAATTTTTTTTTTATCTATTATTTGTTGATTAAGTTCAATTGCTACTTTTTTTATTGGAATATTAAGATTTTTTACCAAATCTAATACTGTATAATTATCAAATATAGATTTAACTTTACCATTTACTGTAATTTTTATTTTTTTTATATTTTTCATCGTATATAAGTGTTTAATGAATAAAATTATTGTTGTTAATGGCCCAAATCTTAATCTATTAGGTGAAAGAGAACAATCACAATATGGATCAACATCTTTTAAAGAGTTAAAAGAAAATTGTTTAAAAAAATCTAATGAGATAGGCATTGAATTAGAATTTGCTCAATCAAATATTGAAGGGGAGTTGGTAAATTTAATCCAAGAATCTAGAAAAAAATATGACGGGATGATAATTAATGCAGCAGGATTTACTCACACATCAGTTGCAATTAGAGATGCTCTTGATTTGTTTAAAAAACCAATAATTGAACTACATATTTCCAATATTTATAAAAGAGAGGAATTTAGACAAAAATCATTAATTAGTGACATAGCAACAGGTGGAATTTTTGGTTTAGGTACTGAAGGTTATATTTTGGCCATAATTTCAATACAAAAGATCTTACAAAATGAAAATAGATAAAAATATTATTAAAGAATTAAGTGACTATTTAGATGAATTTAATCTCACTGAAATAGAAATTACTGAAAAAGATACTAAAATTAAAGTTTCTAAAAATAATGTTTCTATTAGCAACCAACCAGCAGTCGCATTATCAACTCCAACTTCTCAAGATGAAAGTATTTCAACAAAACCAAATGTAAAATCAGGAATAGAAATCACTTCACCAATAATTGGTACCGCTTATCATTCACCAGAACCTGGAGCAAAAAAGTTTGTTGAAGTAGGTAAAAAAATTAAAAAAGGTGATACTATAATGATCGTTGAAGCAATGAAAACAATGAACCACGTTCCATCAACTGCAGATGGTGTTGTAAAAGAAATTTGTGTTGAAGATGGTCATCCTGTAGAGTTTGGTCAAACTATTATTGTTCTAGAATAAATAATGTTTAAAAAAATTTTAATTGCAAACCGTGGGGAAATTGCGGTTAGAATTATCAGAGCTTGTAAAGAGTGGGGAATTCCTACTGTAGCTGTTCACTCTGATGTAGATAGAGAAAGTATGCATGTTAGAATGGCTGATGAAAGTGTTTGTATAGGGTCTCATCAACCTGCAAATAGCTACTTAAATATACCAAACTTAATGTCTGCAATCGAGCTTACCAATGCAGATGCCGTTCATCCTGGATATGGATTTTTATCTGAAAATTCAAACTTTGCTAAAATTCTGGAGGATAATAAGATAAGTTTTATTGGCGCGTCCTCAAAACATATTGAGATGATGGGTGATAAAATTCAAGCCAAAAGAATAGCAAAAGAAAACGGGCTTCCAGTGATAGAAGGTTCTGAGGGTGGTGTTTCAGATATAGCTCAGGCTAAAGAATTGTGCAAAAAAATTGGATTTCCAGTTTTAATAAAAGCTTCTGGTGGTGGTGGTGGAAAAGGTATGAAAATAGTTCATAAAGAAGAGGAATTTGAAACTTTATTTTCTACTGCTAAATCAGAGGCACAAAAATATTTTGGAAATGACGAAGTATATATTGAAAAATTTTTTCAAAACCCAAGACACATAGAGGTTCAAATTTTAGCAGGTAAAAATAGAGTTGTTCACCTTCATGAAAGAGATTGTTCGGTTCAAAGAAGGCATCAAAAATTAATTGAAGAAACACCCAGTCCAGTTCTTAATGATGAAATCAGACAAGATTTGTTTGAAAGAACAGTAAAAATGGTTGCTAAGATAGGTTACATGGGCGCAGGAACTGTAGAATTTATTTATGAAGATGGAAAATTTTACTTTTTAGAAATGAACACAAGGGTTCAAGTTGAACATCCTGTGACAGAAATGGTTACTGGAGTTGATATTATTAAAGAACAAATTTGGATTGCATTTTCTGGTGAAACTGCACTCCACCAGAAAGATATAAATCCAAGAGGGCATGCAATTGAATGTAGAATTAATGCTGAAGATGCTAGTAAAAACTTTCAACCATCTCCAGGAACAATCGGAATGTGCCATCAACCTTCAGGATTCAGAACAAGAGTAGATGGAGCTATATTTCAAGGTTATAAAGTAACTCCCTATTATGACAGTATGGTATGTAAGTTAATTTGTCATGGGAGAAATAGAACTGAAGCAATTCAACGAATGAATAGATCTCTAGATGAATTTGTTATTGAGGGAATCACTACAACTATTCCACTTCACAAAAAACTTCTAAGTCACAAAAAATTTATTAATTCTGACTTTAATGTTAGTTGGCTTGATAAAGATACTATTGTCTAATAACAATTTATAAGCCAGACATCATATACAGGATGATCAAATGGGGTTATTGATGGACTTGATGAAAACATCCATCCATTAAATACAAATACCTCATCATTATTTTGATCTCTTAGATCTTTTACTTGTATATAAGCAGTGATTTCAGGATTATCGTCGAACTCTGAATTTTTGCATTTTAGACTTTTTATTGATAAATCTTTATGTGTAATTAATTCGTTATTTTTTAACTTAACCAAAATGTTTTTTGAGCTTATCTTGTCTAATATTTTTAATTCAGTATAATTTCCTTCTGTATTATCTTTAGAAATTAAATTATTTATTAAAAAAAAATAAATTAAGAAAATAAAAAAAAATAAATTTTTATTATTCTTTCCAGCTAGAATATTTTTTTTTAATACCATTTTTATTTTTGTTTGGATAATAAGCCTCTTCAGTGCCAGTTAAATTAGATTGGTGAGGTTTTTGCCAATCATATTTTTCAAAATCATGGTTTTTTTCAATTTTGTTAGGTGTAAAATGAATCCAAGAATACCACTCAACTGGTATTTTTGATGCGTCTATTGTATCAGCGTATATAACCCATCTTTTTCCATTTTTACTTTCGTAATATTTATTACCTGCTTTATCATTACCAACAAGTTTACCATAAAAAATAGTTTTCAATCTTGTTCCAAATGTATCTTGATTCCACCAAGTGAATATTTTTTTTAAAAGTGTCAACATAAAATATTTTTATTTATTCAATTAAAAATTGTATAATTTAAATTAGACTAAAATTTGAATTTGTATATAAATTAAATGATTCAATTTTCAAATTAAAATTTAAAATGAGGTTAAATGGCAAAATATTTAGTTGAAACTTATTACACTTGTACTTTTAAAGTTAATCATTATTTAGACGATATTAACGAAACTGAGTTAAAAAACCTTGAAAAAAGAGATGATGGAAAATTCGAAGTTTTAGATGTTAAATTAGACAACCGAAAAACTAAAAGCCTAGACCCAAATAATAATAAAGTTATCGATAATAAAAAAGTTGAAGTAATATCTGAAACAGGAAAAACAACGCCTCAAACCAAAGAAAATATTATTTCTAACTTTACTAAGACCTCAGAGAGAAGTGGTAGAAGATTTGGAATGCCGGACAGGAGAAAAGGTTATATCCAAAAAGCAACAATTGGAGATCATAAGGTTTATCTACATACAGGTGAATATGAAGATGGTAAAATAGGAGAAATTTTTATTGATACAAGTAAAGAAGGTGAATTAGTAAAAGCTTTAATGAATAATTTTGCAATTGCTGTATCTCTTGGCCTTCAATATGGTGTCCCTTTAGATGAATTTATAAGTGCTTTTGTCGGTACAAAATTTGAGCCTTCTGGAAAAGTTCATGGAAATGATAGAATACTAAGTGCAAGCTCAATATTAGATTATATCTTTAGAGAGCTAGCAATTTCTTATCAAAATAGAGAAGATTTAGCTCACACACCTTCTATTGGCAGTAATGACTCTAATAATAATGACGAGCCTCAATCAGAAGATCAAAATCAGTTATTAAAAATTGTAAAAGATATAACAAGTAAAGGCTTTGTAAGGAATAACTACAAGAAAAACCTTGTTGATTTATCAGATGTAAAGATCAACCTAAAAGGTAAAAAATAAATTTAATTTTTTACTTTTATTGTAAGGCCAAGTTCTTTTAATTGATCCAGACTAACATCAGAAGGTGCCTTCATCATCAAATCTTGTGCATTTTGATTCATTGGAAACATTGTAACTTCTCTAATATTCTTTTCATTTGCAAGTAACATTACAATTCTATCAATACCAGGAGCAATTCCTCCGTGGGGTGGAGCGCCATAGCTTAATGCATTTATCATGCCACTAAACTTTTCATCAACTTGTTCTTTATCATACCCGGCAATTGAAAATAGTTTATACATAAGTTCTGGTTTATGATTTCGTATTGCTCCTGAAGAAAGTTCAATACCATTACAAACTATATCATATTGATAAGCCAGAATATCTAGAGGATTCTTAAAATCTTTATCAGTTAAATCACCTTGAGGCATAGAAAAAGGGTTGTGACTAAATTCAATCTTGTTAGTTACTTCATCTTTTTCAAACATTGGATAATCAACTATCCAACAAAATGCAAAAATTTCTTCATCAATTAAATCTAAATCTTTAGCAATTTTATCTCTAGCTAAAGCAGTAATTTTTTCCAAGTCATTTTGTTTACCACATGCCATAAAAATACTATCACCTACTTCTGAATTTGTTTTTTTCATAATCTCCATTAGAGCATCCTTGGAAAAGAATTTTCCTATTGGTCCTTTTGCGGAAAGTTCATCATTTTTTTCAAATGTAAAATATGCTAACCCTGATGCACCCTGTTCTTTTGCCCATTTATCAATATTATCAAAAAAACTTCTTGGCTTATCTTTTGTATCTTTAGTTGATATACATCTAACTTTAGATCCAGATTTAACAAGTTTTTTAAAAATTTCAAATGATACATCTTCTCTTGTAAAAATTTCTGTAATATCATTTATTATCAAAGGGTTTCTTAAGTCAGGCTTATCACTGCCATACTTTAACATTGAATCTGCATAAGAAATTTTTGGAAATTTATCATACATTAATTTTTTATTTGAAAATTTTTTAAAAGTATTGACTAACAAAGTTTCAACAACATTAAAAATGTCTTCTTGTTCAACAAAAGACATTTCTAAATCAAGCTGATAAAACTCTCCTGGACTTCTATCAGCTCTTGCATCTTCATCTCTAAAGCAAGGTGCTATTTGAAAATATTTATCAAAACCAGAGACCATTATTAATTGTTTAAATTGTTGAGGTGCTTGAGGTAAAGCATAAAATTTACCAGGATTTAATCTGCTTGGTACAAGAAAATCTCTTGCCCCTTCTGGACTAGAGGATGTTAATATTGGAGTTTGAAACTCTAAAAAACCTAGTTTTGTCATTTCATTTCTAATGAATGAAATTACCTTTGATCTTAAAATTATATTTTCATGAATTTTTTTTCTTCTTAAATCTAAAAATCTATATTTTAATCTAATTTCTTCTGCATATTGCTGGTCACTAAAGACAGGCATGGGTAGCTCTTTGCAAGTCCCTAATATTTCAATTTCATCTATAACAACCTCAATCTCACCAGTTTCAATATCTTTATTAATTGTTTCCTCTGAACGATTAACAACTTTTCCATTAATTTTAATAACTGTTTCTAATTTAGTATTTTCTAATTCTGAAAAATTTTTATTTTCTTTATCTACAATGCATTGGGTGATTCCATAATTGTCTCTAAGATCAATGAATAAAAGATTACCATGGTCTCTTTTTTTATTAATCCATCCTGATATAGAAATTTCTTTACCTAGATCATTTTTTCTTAATTCGTTACAATTATGTGTTCTGTACTTATTCAATTATTCCCCTAAAGCTTCTTTAATAATCTTAAAATCAATTGGCTTTTTTCTTTTTAAACTAATTTCGTCAATTTTATATATGAAATCAAAAATTTTGCCATACGATCTATCAATTCTTTTTATAATAAAATCTATAAGCTTCTTATCAATGGATATTTGACGGTCAGATAAATTTTTCAATATAAGTGCAAACATAAGATCATCCTCTGGCTTTTCTATATTAGATAAAAGAAAATTTTTGGACCTAGAGTTTAAATCGTCTAATTTAAATGTGTATTCTACAATAGGTCTTGTAGAGGTTAAAATTAAATATTTATTATCCTGTTCAATAATATTTAATAATGTGAAAAATAGATTTTCATCTATATCGTCATTAAAATTTTCAATAATAATATTTTCATAAATTTTTATCTGGTTTAAACTATTATTACTTAATTCACTAGACTCTAATTTAATTCCTTTAAATTTTTCTAAAAAAATATTGACCAAATGTGTTTTGCCAGAAAACTTTTGTCCAGTTAAATTTAAAAAATTTTTTTCCCATTTAGGCCAACTATTTAATAATTTAAAAGAAAATTCATTACTATTTGAAACATAAAAATCCTGATCTTTAAAATTCTGTTCATAGTCAAAATTTAAAATTAATTGATTCAAGTTTTTCATTTTATTTTCCATACTTGATTTTGAGTATCGAGCTCATAATTTTCATCTTTCATAATTTTTAAAAAATAATCTGGAGATCCATTAAATATAATCTTATAGATATTTTTTTTATTATTAAATTTATAAATATTAAAATCATAAATTAAATCTATATTAGCTAATATGTTTTCAAAATCTGATATTTTTGAATTATTTTGATTATCGATTGAAATTTTTATGGGTAATTTAACC
>CABXEK010000031.1 GCA_902511185.1 uncultured Pelagibacteraceae bacterium
TCTTTTTCACTTATTGCAAAAAAATTCCCCCAAAACATCCAAAGTTTTGCTAATACAGGGTGATTACTATTTATGCCCTCATTATGTCTGATTGATATTTCTAAAGACTCCCAAAATTTTTGACCAGTTTCGTGTCTTAAAATATCTTTGTGTGTTTTATAAAGAGTTTTATTGTCTTTATATTTTTTTCGTAAAACTTTTCTATCGCCATAAACCCAATCTCTATAATTTTTTCTTAGTTCTTTCTCTGAGTATATTTTTCCTTTCCAGGATAAATCAGGAATTTCTTCAACTTGATTAAGGGCCCAGTTTAATGGGTCAGTTGGAACCTCATTACTTGGACCAATACCATATGCTACTTTTCTAAAAAAGTTTTTCATGCTGTTAAAATGATATTATAATTATTTTATTTTATCAACATCGTGAATATTTATTAAAGAATTATTAAATTCTTCAATATTTTCCCTTAAAGCTAAACTAGAAATTGAATAAATCATTGCAAGTAATAAAACTAAAGGTATTGAAGTGATGATTGATGCATTGCTTTTAATTAATAAGATATAAAAAACTATAAACAAAGCTGAACGTATTAAAACAGTTTTTCTAAATACGCTTATAATTGAAAGAGAGTGTTTTAATAAATTAAAAAAACTCATCTTTGACGGTCCAAAATATCTAGTTCCTCTTATTGAAGGGATTGAAAGTAAATCTTTTTCTACTTTCTTTAATGAACCTGAAAAACTATTCCAAGTTGCTTTTTCATTGAGTAATTTTACAATTGTTGGTTTTGATAAACATGTAAAATTACCAAATTTAATTGATTGATTGGTAAATGCTAAAGTTAACATTTTATGAGCCTGGTAACAAAGTTTAAAAAATAAAGTTTCAGATCTTTTTACTCTTTCACCAACTATACTTTTATCTTCTGTTTGTTCAGCCAATTGAATAAAATTTTTAATTTCCTCAGGTCTATCTTCACCATCTCCATCCATCGGAATTACATAATCAAATTCTTTTTTTTCATAAATATATTTAAGTCCTGAAGCGATACATCTTGTGTGACCCCTGTTCTCTTTCATGTTTATAATTTCAATTGAATTAATATTTTCAGTATTTTGGTATTCATCTATTATCTGATGAGAAGACGCATCATTAATGATGATTATTGATATTTCAGAATTAAAATCTTTTATTTCAGAATTTATATTTTCAATTAACTTAGTTGCACTCTCTCTGTCATTATAAATTGGGATTAGAATTATGTATTTTTTCATGACTATTTTGAACCAACACAGACATTATCAAGACACATATAATCTTTCAATTGATCAAGTTTTTCCCTATCAACAATTCCCTCCCATACAGGTCTTGATTTTAGATGATATGATAAATTACCTGCATTCCACTCATTTCCATAAACTACATTTATCTTCGTGTTAAATTGTTGATCCCATGAGTATTGAGTTTTAGTGGCAATCTCTTTTCCAGGATAATCAGTTCTCTTGTCATCTTTTGATATTGAAACATATGCATAAAGCATAGGTGATAAAAAAAATAAAAAGACAAATCCAATCACAAATGATTTTAACTTTTTAATGCTAATTTGTGTTTGAAATAAATAAACAAATAACGTTCCAAAAAATAAATAAAATGGTGTCATCCACATGGTTCTTATTTTTGATCCTGTAATAACCGATGTTAAAAACATTAAAATAATTGGTAGAATATTTATAGCTAATAAATATAGAAATTTTTTATCTTTTAAATTAAATTTAATTTTAATCTTTTTAATTAATAACCAGACTAAAATTAAAAATGGTATTAATAACCCAATTTGTTTTAACAGAAAAATAAGTGGAAATTTTATATGATCTATTGAGCTAGATTGTTCTAGTCCAGTTCTTGCAAGTCCATAAGTAATAGTAATAAATTCATTATTGTTTAACCAAATTAAATGAGGAACTAATATAATTAAAAATACCTCAAGAGTTATCAAATATTTAAAATCAAACTTTCTATCTTTTTTAATAAACATTAAATAAATAAATAAAAGATCAATTGAGACTAAAAGATAAACAAATAAATATTTAGATAAAAATCCAAAACTTGCAAATAATCCAACTAAAAAACAATCTGCAAACCTTACTTTTTTACCATCATAAATTTTCCAAGAAAAATAGACAGTTAATGACCAGAATGGTAGTTGACAAACATTTACATTAAATTCAGGGGTGGTAAAATTATAGAAATAAATTGCTTCAATCAATAAAACTGAAACAAGGCCTAATTCATTATTGTTAAAAATTTCTTTAGAAAATTTAAACACATAATAAAAAGAAATAATTACAAAAATTTGACTAAGCAAATAATATGCCCAATCTTGTGAGCCAAAAATTTGGTAAAAAACTTCTAGAAAAAAAGCACTCATTGGTGGATGTTTATTGAATCCCCAATCTAAATTGTTTCCCCAAGCCAAAGCTTCGATGGTATCTAGTGGTAAATTTTGGTTAACTAAAGATGGGACTAAAGTCCAAAATATTAAATGTGCAATAATAAAAATATAAAAAATATTATTTATATCTCTTGTATTATTGGTCATTTATAAATATTTATATTAAATCACCTTACTTGACACCCCTAATTTGCTGAATATACTTCGAAAATTCAAATTTATACTATGCCAAAGACTAGTAAAGTTAAAAAAAAAGTTCCAAAAGTAAAAGCTAAAGCAACAAAGCCTAAAGCCAAAGTTGTTGCCAAACCAAAAGTCACTACTAAAGCCCCTATAAAAATTTCAAAAACCTACGTACCTAAGGACACAGAAAAATATATGTGTGAAAAACATAAAGTTTTTTTTAGAATTAAGCTTACAGAGTGGAAAAAAGATTTAGTAAAAGCGAATAATGAAGCACTTTATCATGGCAGTATGGACGATAACAGTATTTCTGCAGATGTTGTTGATCAAGCAAGCTCATATACTGATAAGAATGTTGAAATGAAAGCTATTAATAGACAAATCAAGTTAATATCTGAAATTGATAAAGCTTTGGCCAGAATTAGAGAAGATATTTATGGTTACTGCTTAGATACAGCAGAACCAATTGGATTAAAAAGGTTAATGGCTAGACCAGTTGCAAAATACACAATTGCCGCACAAGAAAAACATGAAAAAGATGAAAAAGTTCATGCAGATGATTAATTTTAATTAATCTAGAACTTTTATTTTATCACCTATTTTAATACTAGAAGAGGATAGCACTTGGCATCTTAGACCGCCTCTTCTTAAAAACTCTTTTAAAATATTATCTTGCTCAAGAACTTCGGTTAAATGCCTACATGGACGACACAAATCAATGCCTTCTAACTCTACATTGCCAACTAATATCTTTTTACCAACTAAATCATTCAATTGAATTCCTTTTGTAACTACATTTCTTCTAAAATCTAAATACGGAATGTTTAGGCCATGTTTGTTATTATAATAATCGATATTTTCTGACTCTATTAACGATAATTGATTATATGGGTCGTTAAACTCCTTAAAATGTCTATCTCCAACTACACCTTGATTGGTTAGAACATCGATTGAATTTACTTCATTTATTGGTTGATTATTTTTAATTGAAATTCCTAATTTATAGACCTCGGACATATTAAAATGAGATTAATTTAAAATAGAAATAAAAACAAGCAAACAGTAGGATTTAAAGATTTGGTATCTTTGAACCATTCTTATAAAGATCATAGCCTTTTATAACTGCTTCTCGATTTGATATTTCTAAATACCATCTAGATAAATTTTTATAATTTTTAAGGCCAATATCGTGTATTGGATGTCTTGCAATCCAGGGCCATGTTGCAATATCAGCAATCGTATATTTCTCTCCTGCAAGAAATTTTGAGTCTTTTAATCTATTGTCTAATTCTTGATATATTCTTTTGGCAATTTTAAAATATCTCTCTTCACCAAATTCGCTTTTACCAGGATTGTAATGATGAAATTGATGATGCTGACCTATCATTGGTCCGACAGTTCCCATTTGAGCCATTAACCACTGATTAATTTTTAATCTATCTTGTTCATCATAAAACTTCCCACTTTTTTCTCCTAAGTACATAAGAATTGCCCCAGACTCAAAAATATTTTCGTTGTTATCATGGTCAGTAATTACTGGAATTTTACTAAATGGACTTAACTTTACAAACTCTGGTTTAAATTGTTCATCTTTACTGATGTCTACTTTGGTTACTTTATAATCAAAACCAATCTCTTCAAGCATGATTGAAATTTTTTTACCATTTGGGGTGTCAGCTGTAAAAAGCTCAATCACTCTTTAACACCAAGTCGATTTTTAATAGCTTTAGATGAGGTAGTAAATTCAAATCTATATTTTTCATCAGGTCGGGCTAATTTAAAACATGCTCTTGCAGCTAATGCTCCTTCATGAAAACCAGATAAAATAAGTTTTAATTTACCTGGATAATTACATATATCTCCAACTGCATAAATACCTTTTTGATTAGTTTCAAATTTTTCAGTATCAACTTCAACAGTCTTTTTATCAATATTAAGTCCCCAATTCGCGATAGGTCCTAATTGCATTATTAATCCAAAAAAACCTAAAGCAAAATCAGTTTTGATATTTTTAATCTTTCCATCATCGTGTTTAATATCAATGCTCTCTAAATTATTTTTACCATTAGCATTCGCTAATTGATACTTTGTATAAAGATTAATTGTCCCTGCTTTTGCAAGTTCATTAACTTTATCTACAGTTGATTGAGCACCTCTAAAATCATCTCTTCTATGTATTAAATTTACTTTAGAATTTTTTGATAATTCAACAGCCCAATCTAACGCACTATCTCCACCACCAAAAATAGATACCGTTTTGCCTTCAAATATTTTTTTATCTTTAATTGAATATAAAATAGATTGATTTTCAAATTTTTCACATTCCTTTGGTGCAAATTTTCGTGGTTCAAAAGAACCAACTCCGCCCGCAATAATTACATTAGGTGTTGAAAAATTTTTTCCAGCATTGGTTTTTACTAGCCAACTATCGTTTTCTTTTTTTACCTCGTCAACTCTTTCATTAAGATGTATTGGAATATTAAAAGCTTTAATTTGGTTTATTAAATTATTAGTTAATTCCTCACCAGTACATTCGGGAACTGCTGGAATATCATATATTGGTTTATCAGGATAAAGCTCGATACATTGCCCACCAATTTTATCTAGGTTGTCGACTATTTCACAACTTAAACCAATTAATTTTAATTGATGAGCTGTAAAAAGCCCTGTTGGACCAGCTCCAATAATTAACGCGTCTGTTTTAATCATTTATGCCTGCTTTGATGGAATGTTAACAATAAGTCCATCTAATTCATCTGCAACAATTAGCTGACAACTTAATCTGCTATTTTGTTTTGGTTCAAAAGCCATATCCAACATATCTTCTTCACCATCTTCTTTGGCTGGAAGTTTATCTTTCCACTCTTCATTTACATACACATGACATGTTGCACACGCCATTCCACCTCCACAATCAGCATCAATTCCTGGAATATCATTTTGAACTGCACCCTCCATTACTGTTAATCCATTTTGAACATCAATTGTGTATGTTTTACTGTCGTGAGTATTATATGTAATTTTTGCCATGTGCTATATATAAGTTTTTATTGAGATAGAACAAGTATGTAAAATCATACTAATTCTATATTCAGACATTTTGTGATTGAGGTATATCTTTCTTTATAAAATAACCTGCATCTTCTCTCTGTTTAATCAATGCTGGAATTATTTCTTTGTATGCGTCTATCAGTCCATTATTTGGTTTGGGTAATTGATTTTTTATATGATGGTGAAGTTTATCTAAATTATAAGACGGAACTGTTGGAAACATGTGATGAGTTAAATGATACTCCATTTTCCAATATAAGAAACTTAATATTGGGTTTAAATACATTTCCCTTGATGAAAACCTATGATCTTTAACATTTCTTGCTAGTCCAGCATGTTGAGTAAATGCAACAAGTTTATGTAAAGTTTTTCCATAAAATTGTGGAAGTAAAAAATAAAGCATTGGCATCCAAGAAGAAGCAATTATTGACCAAAAAATAATTGATGACCAAACTGCAACATAAATTCTTGAATGAAAAATTGCTTTACCTTGTACATTTTCTGGAATGCTATCTTGCATAACTTTTGTTTTAATTCCAAAAGCATGTTGAGCAATTTCGAATGAAATATGTTTTTTAAAAAATATTAAATCTAAAAAAGGAATAATATTTATAATTAATCTCTTTAAAGTTTCTTTTAAATTATTTCCATATTCAATTTCATGATCAAAAGGATTTTGAGTTGAATATGTATTTCCATGATGAATAAAATGAGTGTACCTCCATCTTGTTGGTTCAAAATTCGCCATGAATGAAGAAACATAATAAAAAATTTCATTTAAAATTTTAGATTGAAAAGCTGTTTTGTGACCAGTCTCATGCCACAATGGATTTGAGAACGAATAAATATTTCCATACACTAAAAACCAAAATAATGACCACCAAGTACCCCAGGTTAAATATGCTAAAGCTCCAGTTACAATTAGTAATCCAAAAAAAAGAGAGACATGTTGTAAACCTTTGATATCAGATTTTTTTGAAAGTTCTTTAAGAACTCCAATATCTACTTTGCACTTATGCCATTTATCAAGCTTAACATCCATGACTTAAATTATTGCAGGCAAAAAAAAAGGGCAAGTACAAAAATTGTACCTGCCCTTTAATTTAAATTTTAAGTAAAACTACTTAGCTCTACCAGGTTGTTGCATTGCTGCTGCCCAAATGATCAGACCAAAAGCGATCTTGTTCAAGAAGTCAGCTGCGTTGTAAATCACGTTAAGTGAGTTAGCGTCTACTCCACCTGTTAGGTAACCAAAAACGTAACCTAATGGGTAAATAGCCCAACCTACAGTAACGATCATTCTCATTGCACCAAAAGCAGTTACAAGTGCTTTGTTACCACTTTTTGCTGCTCTCTTACCTGCTTCACCAGAGAATACCTCATAAAGAATGTATACCCAACCAGCCATACCGATAATGAAACCAAGTGTAGCGTTGATGTATCCTGCTTCTCCTAAGTATCCACCTACTAGCATTACTATTGTACCTAACATCAGTCTCCAGAAAATTCCTGAATCTGCTTTGTTTACTGCTGATAGAACAAAATAGAATTCTAACATTAGTAATGGCACTGTAATTAACCAGTCAATGTATCTGTATACAGTTGGTGAATCACCAGTCATGATCCATACATCTCTCATGTACATGTAGTGTACGAATGCAATACCAGTTACTAGTCCAGCAACTGTCATTGAAACTCTCCAACCAGCTGGAACTGAACTTCTTTCTAAGAAAAAGAATACAGTAGCAGCCAAACAAGCCATTGATACTAACCAAAATGAAATACCTACGAAATCATCTTGAGCTAACATCACTGTCTCTGCGTTTGCTACACCTGTAACACCCATAAGGGCTACAGCCGTAAGAGCAAACAATTTAAGTTTTTTCATAAAAAAACTCCCTCTTTAGTTAGTTTTTATTTATTTAGTTTATATAAACTAGATTAAGGTTTCCCCTAACCAAGATAGGGCGTTAAATAACAAATAAATTCAGTTTATTGAAGAGTTAATTTACACTAATAAACATTGATTTTACTTATTTTTTAAAATTAAATACAATTTTAAAGTTAAAAACCAACAAAATTTAAATATTCGAATCAAAAACTATGTCAGATAAGTTTCAAAAAATTTATGATCAATCTATTAAAAATCCTGAAAAATTTTGGCAAGAAGCATCAAATGACATCTTTTGGTTTAAAAAACCAACAAAAATTTTAAACAAATCTAATCCTCCATTTTATAAATGGTATG
>CABXEK010000032.1 GCA_902511185.1 uncultured Pelagibacteraceae bacterium
CATCCAAATCTTCAAGAGTAGCAATCATTGGTAATCGTCCAATAAACTCAGGTATTAGTCCAAATTTTAATAAATCTTCTGGCTCAAGTGTTTTCATCCACTCACCTGTTTTTTTATCTTGTGTATTTTTTACATCTGCACCAAAACCAATTGAAGTTCCTTTATCTCTTTGAGATATAATTTTATCTAAGCCTGCAAAAGCACCCCCACAAATAAATAATATATTTGTAGTATCTACTTGTAAAAACTCTTGTTGCGGATGTTTTCTTCCACCTTGAGGGGGAACACTTGCAACAGTTCCTTCCATAATTTTTAATAAAGCTTGCTGAACACCTTCACCTGATACGTCTCTGGTGATAGACGGGTTTTCAGATTTTCTACTAATCTTGTCAACTTCATCTATATAAACAATTCCTCTTTGTGCTTTTTCAACATTATAATCTGAAGCTTGTAATAATTTTAAAATAATATTTTCTACATCTTCACCAACATAACCTGCTTCAGTTAATGTAGTTGCATCGGCCATTGTAAAAGGTACATCTAAAATTCTTGCAAGAGTTTGGGCTAATAAAGTTTTTCCGCAACCAGTTGGGCCCACTAAAAGTATATTTGATTTTGCAAGCTCTACATTTTTACTAGTTTTGCTCTCATAGTTTAATCTTTTGTAATGATTGTGAACAGCAACAGATAATACTTTTTTTGCATGTGGTTGACCGATTACGTAATCGTCTAAAACTGAACAAATTTCTTTTGGGGAAGGAAGTCCTTCTTGATGTTTCGTAAAAGTATCTTTACTTTCTTCCTTGATAATATCCATACATAGCTCAACACACTCATCACAGATAAAAACTGTAGGACCTGCAATTAATTTTCTTACTTCGTGCTGGCTCTTTCCACAAAAGGAACAGTATAAAATATTTTTATTATTTGTTGTCATAATATATTTATTAACGAATCAATTATGTTACTTTATTATAGAAGACTCCTACTAATCAAGTTTGGAATGTCACACATTCAATATATAGTGTTTTATGATCTTTTTTCTACTACTTCGTCTATTAAACCAAAGTCCTTAGCAACTTTTGCTGTCATAAAATTATCTCTTTCTAAAGCAGATTTAACTTCATCAACAGATTTGCCTGTGTGTTTAGAGTAAATTTCATTTAATCTTGTTTTTAAAGACGAAACTTCATTTGCATGAATTTCAATATCTGTTACTTGACCTTGAAAACCTGCAGATGGTTGATGAACCATCACCCTTGAGTTTGGTAGAGAAAACCTTTTACCTTTTGTTCCAGCTGCAAGTAAAAATGATCCCATTGAAGCTGCTTGACCAATACATAAAGTCGAAATATCTGGTTTTACATATTGCATAGTATCATAAATACCAAGGCCAGCTGTGACTAAACCACCTGGACTATTTATATATAAATAAATTTCTTTTTTTGGGTCTTCTGCTTCAAGAAATAATAATTGAGCAGTAACCAATGATGCAACATTGTCATTGATTTGACCAGTTAAAAAAATTATTCTTTCTTTTAAAAGTCTTGAATAAATATCGTAAGCTCTTTCACCCTTATTAGATTGTTCAACAACCATAGGAACTAAAGTGTTCATGTGTTCAGGAATATTTGTTGTCATAAGTTGATTCGTCTTAACTTATACAACTTGAGATTACTTTTTGCTAACTTTTTTTGTTGCTGGCTTTGATTTTGAAGCTTTTGTAGGTGATTTTTTTTCTTTAGCAGGTTTTGCTTTCACTTTTTTACCTTCATCATGATCATGGTTGTGGTCATGTTTATGAGCCTCTTTTAAAATTTTTTCCGCTTCATTTTTAGAGATTTCTTTTTTATTTGGCTTAGCTTTTTCTTTAATTAAATTTAAAATCTTTTCTTCATAAACAGTTCCTCTTAAACTAGCAACAGCTGAAGGATTTTTTTGATAAAAATCCATTACCATTTTTTCTTGACCTGGCATCATTCTTAATTGTTTTTGAACTTCAGCTTGGATTTCTTGTTCAGATACTTGAATTTTATTTTGTTCACCAAACTCATTTAATATTAATCCCGTTTTAATTCTTGTTTTTGCAGTCTCTATAAATTTAGCTTTATTTTTTTTAGCCTCAGCTTCATCCATGCCTTGTGAAAGAATTTTAACTTCTTCTTCAATTAAATTTTCAGGAATTTCATCAACTTTAATCTTATCTATTTCTTTTAATATTTGATTTTTTGATAACTGATCTAATGAATTTTTATATTCATCGTTTATCTGTTTTGAAATTAATGTTTTAAGATCATTTAAGTCTTTAGCACCTAAATTTTTTGCAAAATTATCATCAATTTTTACCTCTTCAGGATTTTTAACATTTAAAATTTTACATTTAAATTTAGCAGCTTTATTAACTAACTCTTTTTCAGGAAAGTTTTCAGGTAAAACCGCATCTACCATTTTTTTGTCATCTTTTTTGACACCAATTAATTGTTTATCAAAACCTTTTAAAAATAAATCTTTTCCAAGTGTTAACTGTGTATTTTTACCTTCACTACCTTTAAATTCTTTACCATCTACTGTAGCTTGATAATCTAATGTAACTAAATCACCTTCTTTTGCTTTTGTATCTGGACTTGCTTCTTTAAAACTAGGTTGGTTTTTTGCTATTTCTTTAATTCTTTTATCTGTCTCACTATTATCTATTTTTACTGAATATTGATCAAATTTAATACTTTCAATAGATTTAACGTCTACTTTTGGAAGTTCTGTTACTGACAAAACATATTCTAATTCTTTATCTTCACCGTAAGTTTTTAAATCCAATTTTGGTTGACCGGCAGGTTTAATTTTATTTTCTTCTAATGCTTTTGTAGAAGTTTCTTTTAAAACTTTATCTAAGACCTCGCCAAATACTGCTTTGCCAAATTGTCTTTTTAAAACTTCTTTAGGAACTTTCCCTGGTCTAAAGCCTTTAAGATTGACTGTTCCTTTGATCTCTTCATATTTTTCATCCATATAAGAGTTCATAGTCTCTTTGTCGATCAAAACTTTAAGATCTTTATTTAAGCCTTTAATATTTTCTACTGTAACTTTCATAATTTTTAATGGTAGGGCGAAAAGGACTCGAACCTTCACATCCGAAAATATTGGTTCCTAAGACCAACGCGTCTACCAATTCCGCCATCGCCCCACAAATTACGTGGTTTTATATATTATTGAAACTATTTGTCCAATGACATTTATTGTTAAATTAACTATTTATATATGATAATTTTAATTAAATTTTAAAAATGATAATTTCACCCTGTATTAGTATTTGTAAAACTGACCCTACAACAGGGTATTGTTATGGCTGTGGGAGAAGTAATGAAGAAAAAAAGATTTGGAAACTTGAAGAGACTAAAGATGACTGGAAATCTAACAATCTAGAAACTATTAGAAAAAGACTTAGCGGATGGCAATTAGAGAGTTTTAATGAGTCTTATGAATATAAAATTAATAATGGTATCTCTCTTTTTTAAAAAAAATTTTACAAATGAATAAATCAACAATTATAATTATAATTTATATAATTGGACTAATTTTTGGTGCTTTAGTTTTAGATATATGGAGCGCTGAAACAAGTCCTAAAGCTTTTTTAGGTATAGGATGGACTGTATTATTGCTAATTGGATTATTTTTTGCAGATAAGAATGAAAAAGAATAAGTTTTTAAGCATTATATCTTTTTCATTGCTAGTTTTACTACCAATAGACAAATTAAGTTCAGAAATAATAATTCTTAGCTCTTGTGATAATAAAAAAGATGGTTTTTTAAAAAATGAATATATTTTAGATTTAGAAAAATCTCTAATGACAAGAAATTTTGTTTATAATGAAAAAACTTTTAAAAAATATCGAGTTACAGATCTATCAGTAAAGAAAAAAAATTCTCTAAGTAGATATATTTATAAAGAAGATAACAAAATTTTAACAGATAAAGTTGGGTATCCACAATTTTATACTCAGTTACTGTTTGAAAAAGATAAACCAAACATAATGATTAAAACAGTTATTAACAATGAGGAAGGGATCTCTTTAATGTCCAATTGTAAAAAAATTGAGAGATTTGATAAAGAAAGTTAATTTTTCTTCTTATTTTTTTTTGAAGAACTTTTATTTTTAAAATTTAACTTACTACTATTTGTAATACTACTTCTGTGTTTAGCATAAGCTTGTTTTTGAGCCTGTTTCATAGCTTTTTTTGAAGACATAATAAATTATACTAATATTCTATTTCAATTGTATCAATAACTTTAAAATCTTTGTTAGAAATAACTATCTCACCAGAAGATGGTCCGTAATTTAAACTTTCAAAAATAACAACATAATGTGTGACAAAAACTAAGTTTTTATTTTCATTCCAGTTATTAATAAATTTTTTCAGTTTTTTCATTTGAAAATCCTTATTTTTAGAAAATTGAGAACTAAAAAAAGAATTTAAAAAGTTTTTTGTTTTAAATTTATTAAAAGCAATTGATGCAGTATCCTTACACCTACACCATTCACTAGAATAAATTTTATCAATTGGGATGTTGTTATCTTTAAAAAAAGATCCTATTTTTTTAGCTTGATTTTTACCAATGTTATTTAAATTTCTTTGAGTTTTGCAATCATTTATATTAAAATTTTTTGGGTCGCCACCACCGGGTGCATAAGCATGCCTTATAAAGATAAGTTTTCCACCTTTCTTAAGTTCGTTAATTAAATTTTGATTTGAATCTGCTTTAATTGGTGAATTAATAGATATAAATATTATTATTAAATATTTTATAAATTTCATTAATGAATATTAAATTCAAAAATCTTAATAAAACAATTATTAAATGTAAGAAATGTCCAAGATTAGTAAAATTTATCAAAAAAATTTCTAGTGAAAAAAGAAAACAAAATATTAACGAACTATACTGGGGTAAACCAGTAACTGGATTTGGAGGGCATAATGCAAAACTTTTAATATTAGGTCTTGCCCCAGCTGCCCATGGAGGAACAAGAACAGGAAGAGCTTTTACAGGCGATAAGTCTGGAGAATTTTTATTTAAATGTTTGTATAAAGCTAAAATAGCCAACCAGCCATTTTCTGAAAGTTTAAATGATGGTCTTAACCTTAACTCTACCTACATAACAAATATTTTAAAGTGTGTACCTCCTGGTGATAAACCTCTAAAAGATGAGTTAAATAATTGTTCTAACTATTTTGATACCGAGTTATCAAATTTAAAAAGATTAAAGATAATAATTACTTTAGGTAAAGTTGCTTTTGAAAATTGTATAAAATTTTATAAAAAAAATTACAACCTTGATAAAAAAATTTATTTCAGACATGGTAAATCTTATATTTTACCTAATAATATAATGCTGATCGCGTCTTATCATCCTAGTCCTAGAAATGTTAATACAAAATTAATATCAACTAAAATGATGACAAATTTATTTAAGAGAGCTAAAAAATTAGCTACAATTTAATACTGTCACAAAAATAAGGTTTAAAGTTATCAAATATTATTTGTGGAACTTTAACTGGCTTACCTTTGTCACTTACGAAAACCAAATGAATTTGAGATTCAGCAATTATATCCTTCCCTTTGGTAATAATTTGATTCATAAAAAAAGAAGTTTTTGTAACTGATTTAATAAAAGATCGAATAGTTAATTCATCCTCCAAATGTGCTGATTTTTTATATTCAATATTACATGACTTGACGATAATAAGTGCTCCAAACATTTCTTTTATTTGATTATTGCTTAATCCAATAGTTGATAAAGCTTCCGTTCTGGCTCTTTCTAAATACTTCAAATAATTAGCATAATAGACAACACCACCGGCGTCAGTGTCTTCGTAATAAACTTTTACATTATGATAAAAATTTTCATGCATAGACAATTTGTATCAAAAAAAATAATATTTTAATACAAACTAAGATATAAATAATTAATGAAAATTTATGTCATTTGGCTTACTGGTGTAATTATTTGGAATTTTGGATTTCCTAACGCGCCACCTATTGCAGATGTAATTGTTGCAATTCTATTATCATTTATGAGTATGGGTTTAAAAAAATGGTTAAAACTTTAGTTAATTGGGAGAAAAATAAATATTTTGAAAATAAGAAATAGCTTCCATTTTTGAATTATCAGTATCTACCATAATAGCTAGTCCATCTAATTGATTTACATCTAAATTATGAAATCTTTTAAAATCTTCCTTTACATTGGCCTTAACTGTTATCCATTTATTTAAATTATCTTTCGTAGTTGCCAAAACATTATCTATAGATTTTTTTGTATAAGGACTTGGTGAATTAAAACCAACTTCATTATTACTTGAAAATACATAGTTAATGGCTCTATTTGATAAAAGTGTTGCACCTGTTTTTTTTATTACAAAAACACGTGCCGCAAAATCATGTCCTTTTTTTTGTATTTTCTCTAATACCTGGCAAATCTTTTTCAATTTTCCATGTAATATTGATAAATGGGGTTTTATTAAGATCAATTTTTAACTTTTTGCCTAATCCTGATGCAGCATTATTAGCAACTGCCTTAAGAAAATTTCCATTTTCATTAGACCCTACAGAATAGTCTGTTTTGTTATCAGCTCCTCTTACTTTTTTAACTTCTAATTTAGAAAGCTCTGAATTCGTAAATTCAAAAACATTTATAATTGTGGTATTAGCAAAAGAATATGGGGGGAAAAAAGAAATTAAATAAAATAAAATAAAAAATTTATACATAAAAAACTTATAAATAATTTTTTTTTAAATACAACTTTTAGACATAATTTAAACATTCTTAATTCACTATTTGTATTTAAATCAAGATAATGAAAACAATTTCAATTTTTTTACTATTAATCTATTGGTCAGTAATGATTTTTGCTCCTACAATGGGAAATAATACTAATTTTAGTGAAAATAAAAAAATTGTTAAGAATTTTTAATATTAATTTATATCAGTAAGTTGACCTACCACCACTAATATCAAATATCGCTGCTGTAGAAAAAGAATTTTCTTCTGAGGAAAGCCAGCAAACTAATGAGGTAAATTCATGTATTTCAAGAAATCTTCCCCTTGGTACCTTAGAAAGCATTCTTTGGACATGCTCTTTGCTCATTTGATCTAAAATTCTTGTTTTAGCTCCTGCTGGCGTTACAGCATTTACAGCTATGTTTTTATCAGCAAGTTCTTTTCCAAGAGATTTTGTAAGTCCGATTGCACCTGCTTTACCTGAGCTATAGGCACTTGCATTTGCATTTCCGTCTTTACCAGCAACAGAAGCTACATTAACTATTCTTCCATAATCATTCTTAATCATATTTGGGACTATTGCTCTACAACAATTGAATGTACCAACTAGATTTATTTGGACAATTTTATTCCACATATCAATGTCATACTCCCATAAAGGAGCTGTCGGACCTGTAATTCCAGCATTATTGATCAAAATATCAATATTAGATTTTGATGTAATATTTGAAACTATTTTTTCAATTTGTTTATAATTTGAAACATCCACTACATTATAACTTAGATTAGGATTGTTGACCTCATCAACTGCTGATTTAAGTAATTCTTCATCAATATCCCAAATTATAACTTTCGCACCAGAGTCCAAAAAACGTTTTGCTATATCAAGTCCAAAACCTTGACCACCACCAGTTATTACAGCTGTTCTATTCTTAAAATCAAATTCGTTCATAATTATTTATCTTTTTGCGAGTAAGTAATACGTTGTAGACGATATGAATGCACCAATTATCCATGCATAAGATTGTAAAAACATTAAATTAACATTCCAAATTGTAGAGGCTGAAAAAATAAAACCTATAATTAAAGAGTATATTGCTTTGACGTGCCAGCCTTTTGAATAATAA
>CABXEK010000033.1 GCA_902511185.1 uncultured Pelagibacteraceae bacterium
ATGATGAGAATAGATTTAAACGTTTAAATGTTCAAAAAATTGCATCTTTAAAAGATCTTTTTAATAGCCCAATCAATGAAGTTTTTTTTGATGTTAAATCTGATAAAGAATTGAATGAGATTTCAAATCTATTAAAAGAAAAAGGTAAAACTAAAGTTAACATTAATTTATTGACAGGTGATAAAAGTCTCAAATTTAGGCTTAAAAATGAAAGAAATCTGAATAGAAAATCGCTTAACCTTCTTAGAAAAATGGATATTTCCAGCACTATAAGCTAAATATAACTTGTTAAATTGGTAAAATCTTAGTAAATAAACCTTAAATTAAATTAACACGCACACAGTTGTTGGTTTTATACCTCCGGTCCTTAATTGGAAATTACTGTGGTGGCTTAACCGGGAATAAATATGAAAATACCTAACATTACAATACAACAATTATTAGAAGCAGGCGTTCATCTTGGACACAAAACATTAAGATGGAATCCAAAAATGAAAAAATATATTTTTGGAAAAAGAGACTCAATTCACATAATAGATTTAACCCAAACTCTTGAATTAACTAAGGTAGCTTTGGAACAGGTTTATAACACTATTGCAAATAATGGTAAAATTTTATTTGTATCAACTAAAAAACAAGCCTCTGAAGCAATTGCAGAAGTAGCAAAAGAAACAGATCAATATTTTGTAAATTATAGATGGCTTGGTGGTATGCTAACAAATTGGGGTACTATCTCAGGTTCAATCAAGAAAATGAAAAAATATGAATCTGACCTTGTTGCTGAAAATAGAGGTTTTACAAAAAAAGAACTTTTAAAAATGAGTGTAAAAAAAGATAAACTTGAAAGATCATTAGGAGGAATTGCTGAAATGAAAAAAACTCCTGATTTAGTATTTATTATTGATACAAATTATGAGTCATTAGCTATTGCTGAGTCAGTGAAATTAGGAATACCTATAATTGCAATTTTAGATAGCAATTCTAATCCAGATAATATTGATTATCCAATTCCTGGAAATGACGACGCAAGAAGAGCAATAGATCTTTATTGTAATTTAATCAAAGAAACTATTAATAATGCAAAAAGCTCAATTCCTACTCCTGAACCTAAAAAAGAGTCTCCAAAAGATAATAAGGTAAAAAACCAAGGTAAAACAGGTGAAGAAATAGATAGAGAGAAACTAGAAAAAAAATTTTCTAAAAATAAAGAGGAGACATTAAATTAATATGAGTGATATTGAAAATGTAAAAAAACTTAGAGAAGCAACTGGTGCTGGATTTAAAGATTGCAATCTTGCAATTAAAGAATCTGGAGGCGATATAGATAAAGCAATTGAAATACTTAGAGTTAAAGGTATTTCAAAAGCATCTAAAAAAATGTCTAGAGATGCAAAAGAAGGTGTTGTTGCAGTTAGTGGCAATGAAAATAAAACCTCAATAATCGAAGTAAACTGTGAAACAGATTTTGTTGCTAAAAATCAAGATTTCACAAATTTTGTTAAAGAGCTTAGTGATTTAAATAATGAAAAAAATTCAAATATCGAAGAATTGAAAAGTTCAAAAATGAAAAATGGCGAAACTGTAGAAAATAATATAGTAGCTTTAATTGCTAAAATAGGTGAAAAAATTACTATAGGTAAAACAAAAACAGTTGAAAATATTGGTACTATTAACAACCATTATCTTCATACAGTTGTACAAGATAATATTGCAAAATTAGCAGTAGTCGTATCTTTGGAAACTAAAGATAGTTCAGATGCAGTAAAAACTTTTGGTAAACAATTATCAATGCATATTGCTGCTTCAAATCCACTAGCTTTAGAATCCAATCAAATAGATCAATCTGTTATTGATAAAGAGCAAGAACTTGTTACAGAAGAATTAAAAAATTCTGGCAAGCCTGATGATATTGCAAAAAAAATTAGCTTAGGTAAGATGAATAAATTTAAAGAGGAAAATGCTCTTTTATCCCAACCTTGGGTTATGGAACCTAAAAAGAAAGTTCAAGATATAGTAAAAGAGCTTTCAATAGCTGACCTAAAGATCAAAGAGTTTTATAGAATAAAGATTGGAGAGTAAATGTTTGATGACAAGTCATACAATCTTAAAATGGATAAAGCCATAGAGGTTTTTTCTAAAGAATTGACTTCATTAAGAACTGGCAGAGCAAATGCCTCCATGCTTGATTTGATAAAAGTTGATGTATATGGTCAACAGATGCCGATAAATCAAGTTGGAAGTATTACTACACCAGAACCAAGGATGATTAATATTCAAATTTGGGATGCTAATAATGTTTCTTTAGTTGATGCAGCTATTAAAAAATCAGATTTAGGTTTAAATCCACAAATAGATGGCCAATTAATTAGGTTACCTGTTCCAGAATTAAATGAAGAACGAAGAATAGAATTAAAAAAACTTATTAAATCTATTGGTGAAAAGTGCAAAGTTTCTATCAGAAATATAAGAAGAGAAGCAAATGAAGAATTAAAAAAACTTTTAAAATCTAAAGAAATCGGTGAAGACGAAGAAAAATCTTCTGAAAAAAATGTTCAAGTAATTACCGATGATCATATTAAGACAGTTGATGAAAAGGTTTCTTTAAAGGAAAAAGAAATAATGACAATCTAATATGAACCCATTAAATCATGTTGCCATTATCATGGACGGTAATGGAAGATGGGGTTTAAAAAATAAAAATTCAAGAAACGCCGGTCATAAAGCTGGATTACTCACAGTAGAAAAAATAATCAAGTCATCTATTAAACAAAAAATAAAACACCTTACTTTATATGCGTTTTCTACAGAGAATTGGAGAAGACCAAAAAAAGAAATTAATTTTTTATTTAATTTATTAGAACAATTTTTAATTAATAGAATTGATGATTTACATAAACAAAATATAAAACTTAAGATAATTGGTGTGAAAGATTTTTCTTTAAAATTGAATAATTTATTAAAATTAGCTGAAAAAAAAACATCAAAAAATAAATTACTTCAAATTAATTTAGCATTAAATTATGGCTCAAAATTTGAATTAATTAATGCTTTTAAGTTATTAAGAAAAAATAATGATAAAATTAATGAAAAGAATTTAATTAAATACTTTCAAACAAAAAATATACCTGACCCAGATATGTTAATTAGAACAGGTGATACTAAAAGATTAAGTAATTTTTTATTATGGCAATTAGCTTATGCAGAAATTTTTTTTGAAAAAAAATTATGGCCTGATTTTAATGAAAAGGATTATATAAAATTAATTAATAAATTTAAAAAATTAAAAAGAAATTTTGGTAACATTAATGAGTAATTTAATAAAAAGAATTTTAAGTTCAATAATACTTTTGCCTTTAGCATTTTTTTTTATAATTCAAGGATCTTTCATGCTGATATTTTTTACATTCACTTGTTTTTTGATATCAGGCTATGAGTGGCATATGATGACAAAAAAAAAATCATATAAGATTTATGGTTTTATATTCTTAATGATTTCTTTTTATGCATTTTATGAACTTTCTGTTGAAATTTTTAGTGTTTTTTTTGTAATTTTAATTTGTGCATCAACTGATGTAGGTGGTTATATTTTTGGTAAAATTTTTAAAGGACCAAAACTAACAAAAATTAGTCCCAATAAAACATATGCAGGAATGATAGGTGGGTATTTTTTATCACTACTAGTCCCAATAATAACAACCAGCTTTGTAGACTACCCTGAAATATCTATGCAATTATTTTTAATATCTATTCTAATTTCAACCATAAGTCAGGTTGGAGATATAATTGTTTCATATTTTAAAAGATTATCTAAAATTAAAGATACAGGAAAAATACTTCCAGGTCATGGAGGTTTACTTGATAGAATTGATGGAATGATTTTTGCATTTCCAATTTATTATTTATTTAGCTTAACAAATTATTTAAATTCATGAATAGTAGAATAGTAATTCTAGGTTCAACTGGATCTATTGGACGAACGCTTTTAGATATATTAAAAAAGAATAAAAAAAAATTTGAAGTTAAGCTTTTAACGGCAAATAAAAATCATAATCTTTTATTAAAACAAGCTAAGAAGTTTAATGTTAAAAATTTAATTATTACCAATAAAAAAAGTTATGAAATATTAAAAAAAAAAACTAAAAGATCTAATATAAATGTTTTCAATAACTTCAGATCATTAGATAAAATTTTAAAAAAAAAAGTCGATTATGTAATGAGTTCAATAGTTGGTATTGCTGGACTAGATCCTACTATTAATATTATTAAATTCACAAAAAAAATTGCAATTGCGAACAAAGAGTCGATTATTTGTGGATGGAATTTAATTCACAAAGAGTTAAAAAAAAATAGAACTCAATTTGTACCAGTAGATTCAGAACATTTTTCTTTATGGTATGGATTAAGAAATTTAAAAGTTTCAAGTGTAGAAAAAATTTTTTTAACAGCTTCAGGTGGCCCATTATATAAAACTCCAATAAATAAATTAAAAAGTATTAAAATTTCTGAAGCATTAAAACATCCTAATTGGAAAATGGGTAAGAAAATTTCTATAGACTCAGCTACAATGATTAACAAAATATATGAGGTTATCGAAGCTAAAAATATATTTGATATACCCTATGAAAAAATTGATATTTTAATACATCCAAAATCGTATGTTCACGCACTTTTAAAATTTAATAATGGATTAATTAAAGTAATCGCTCATGATACCACAATGCAAATACCCATTTTTAACACGCTTTATTTTGACAAAGATCATAAATTACAATCTAATCAAATTAACATTAACATTTTAAATAATTTAAATTTTAAAAAAACTAATCTATCAAAGTATCCAATGGTTAAATTATTAAACTTACTACCTAAAAAACATTCTTTATTTGAAACAGTCATTGTATCAGCTAACGATATTCTTGTTGAACTGTTTTTAAGCCAGAAAATTAGATTTACCGATATTCAAAAAAAATTATTTCAAATAATTAAAATGAAAGAATTTGTTAAATATAAAAAGATTTATCCTTTAAAAATAAAAGATATAATTGATTTAAATGATTATGTTCGTTTGAAAACTATAAAAAAAGTGTATAAAACTCTAAATATTCATGAGACCTATTAAATTATTATCATCAATCATTTTAGCAATTTCTTTATCTTTTATGTCAGTTAAAAGTGAAATTGTAAAAAATATTGAAATTTTAGGAAACGAAAGAGTTTCAAGCGAAACTATCTTAATGTTTTCAGATGTGAACATTAATGATGATTTAACTGAAAATAGGGTCAATAGTATTCTAAAATCACTTTATGAAACAAATTTTTTTAAAGATGTTTCCGTAAGTTTTAATTCAAGCAAATTATCAATAACGGTTATAGAAAATCCTATAATCCAAAGCATCACTTATAATGGTATTAAATCTGATACACTTAAAGAAAAAATTTTAAAAAATGTTAAATTAAAATCTAGATCTTCATATAATGAAGTTATTCTAGCTAGAGATGAAAATACAATTTTGTCATCCTTGAAAGAATTGGGCTACTATTTTTCAAAAGTTGATATTCAGCTAGTAGAATTAGAAAATAACAAAATTGATCTAATCTTTGATATTGATTTAGGTAATAAATCAAAGATAAAAAAGATCTCATTCATTGGTGATAAAAAAATCAAAGATGGAAAATTAAAAAGTGTAATAATAAGTGAGGAATACAAGTTTTGGAAATTTATCTCAGGTAGAAAATATTTAAACGAAAGTGTGATTAACTTTGATGAGAGATTATTAAAAAATTATTATTTGAATAAAGGTTATTACGATGTGAAAGTTAATTCTTCATTTGCAAAAATTACTAACAATGATGATTTCGAACTTATATATAACATTAACGCCGGTAATAAATTTTATTTTGATGATATAAAAATTAATTTCCCTGTAGATTTTGAAAAATCAAATTTTAAAGAGCTGAATAATTTTTTTCAAGATTTAAAAGGTGAAGCTTACTCAATAAATACAGTTGAAAAAATTTTAGATAAGATTGATGTTATTTCTACTAATGAGCAATACGAATCCGTCACAACTATGGTTTCAGAAAATATAGATTTAGATAAAATCAGTTTAAATTTTACTATAAAAGAAACAGAAAAATCTTATGTTAGCAAAATTAATATTTTTGGAAATAACATTACTAGAGAGAGCGTAATTAGAAATCAACTTTATATAGATGAAGGCGATCCATTTAATGAAATTTTAGCAAAAAAAAGTGTTAACGAAATTAAATCTCTTAATTTTTTTAAAAATGTTGAAACCGAAATTTTGGATGTAGAAAATGAAAATACAAAAATAATTAATATTACTGTTGAAGAAAAACCTACTGGTGAAATATCTGCTGGCGCAGGGTTTGGTACAACTGGAGAAGTAATTGAATTTGCTGTTCGAGAAAATAACTACTTAGGTAAAGGCCTAGGTGTTGATACTGCACTTTCTTTAGGTAGCTCTAAAGTTAGTGGAAAATTCAATATTACCAATCCAAATTTTAATAATACTGACAAATCTTTAAGATTTGGATTAGAAGCTCTCGAATATGATAGACTAACTAATTTTGGATATAAATCTAATAGGATTGGTTCTTCAATAGGAACAAATTTTGAATATTTAGATGATTTTAGACTTGGGTTAGAATCATCTATATTTCTCGAAAAAATTGAAACTAACTCAACTGCTTCAGCTCGTCAAAAAAAACAAGCAGGTAATTATTTTGATACTTACTTAAATTTTGATTTTGATTACGATAAGAGAAATCAAAAGTTTAAAACCAGCAATGGATTTAGAAGCTATTATCAATTAGCTTTACCTGTTGTAAGTGATAACAACACATTAAAAAATTACTATAATTATAAAGTTTTTTCTGAAATGTATGAAGATAATGTTTCTACGTTTTCTTTATCACTAAGCACTGCCAATTCAATAACTGGCGATGATGTTAAATTGTCAGAAAGATTATATGTTCCTCAAAGTAAATTAAGAGGATTTGTTAATGGAAAAGTTGGACCTAAAGATGGTGGTGATTTTATTGGTGGAAATTATTTTGCTTCAATGAATTTTTCAAGTTCATTACCTCAAATTTTACCAAATGCTCAAAACATAGATGTAATATCATTTATAGATATGGCCAACCTTTGGGGAGTGGATGATAATTCTTTAAATGATGGTAGTGAAATTCGAAGCTCAGTCGGTGTAGCTATTGATTGGTATACTGTAGTTGGGCCATTAAGTTTCTCATTTGCTGCTCCAATAACTAAGAGCTCAACAGATAAAACTGAAACTTTTAGATTTAACCTAGGTACAACTTTTTAATGAAAAAGCTCTACAAGAAATTACTTATTTTATTTTTTTTTATAAGTATTAATACTTCTGCTAGTGCAGAAAGTACCGTCTTTCTTGATATAGATTATGTTTTGAATAATTCCAATTTAGGTAAGTTAATTTATTCAGATTTAGAAAAACTCAATAAAAAAAATTTAGAATCATTGGAATTAAAAGAAAAAGCAATTAAAAAAAAAAAAGAATCTATTGAAATAAAGAGCAATATATCATCCAAAGAACAACTTAAAGATGAGATAAACTTATTTAACAAAGAAGTAGAAAAATATAGATTGGAAAA
>CABXEK010000034.1 GCA_902511185.1 uncultured Pelagibacteraceae bacterium
ATGCTGTTATAATTCCTCTCAAAAGATCTAAACCACTTTTTTTATTTTGTTGAGCCACACTTAATAGGGGTGGAATATTATCTCCAGGGTGACTGTAATCTGCTGCTAAAAATGTATCATGAAAATCAAGTTCTCGAACAGCTGTACCATTTGACCAAGCTGCCCACTCACAATCAAATTTTAATTTTGAGTCCACACCAAATAAAGTTGCCCCATTTTTACGAGAATGTTTATAAGCCATTTCTCTTGATGAGATCACTGATTTTCTATTTAAAGAAGCTATTGCGACTGAAGCGTTATCAATAATTCTATTGATTACCATTTCAATTGCATCTTTATTAAGTTTAGCATTGTCACTTGCAATCTCAGCTATTTTCCAAGCAAGCTGTTTCTTCTTTGGAAGATTAATTTTAGATGGATAAACTTTAACAGTGTGTAATAACAAAATAACTCCTAAATAGAGTTTTTGTTTTAATAGTTAAAAAAAATTAATCAATATTAAAGATATTTTGAAATTATTTTTTCAATACCTATAAAGTCTTTTATTAAGTGATTATGATATATTTCGGTTGTATTTTTTTCGGTATATCCGTTTTTTAATAAAATAACTGGAATCTCAGCTGCTTTTGCAGCATTAGCGTCTGTTTCACTATCTCCGATCATAATAGATTTATTTTTATCTCCATTTAAAATTTCAATTATTGTTGTTAAATGTCTAGGGTCTGGTTTACAGTATTCGAACGTATTATGTCCTGCAACATATTCAAAATAATCATAAATTCCAATTTTTTTTAATAAATCAACAGCTAAATGTTCTGTTTTATTTGTACAAACTGCCATTGATATATTTTCTTTTTTGCACCAATTTAAAAATTTTTTCACACCATTTATTAAAGTGCTTTCATTAAGTATATTTTTTCCATAAAAATTTATAAATTCTTTAATCATTTTAGCTTTGGTTTTTTCATCATTTACTTTACTGAACTCTTGCTTTGCTTGACCCCAAATAGATCTTCCAATTAAAGCACCAGCACCTTTGCCAACTAAATTTCTAATATCTTCTGTTGACTTTGTAGGGTAACCAAACTTTTTCATCACATGATTATGTGCAAGCATAAGATCTGGAGCTGTATCTACAAGTGTGCCATCTAAATCGAATAAAATAGTAAATTTTTGCTTCATTTTTAAAAGTATTTTAAAGAAATATTATGTGAATTAATTAAGACATATTCTTAATGTAAAGCATTTTAAAATGAAAGAATTAAATTCATATAAAGTTCAAAATAAACTTAGAATTAAATTTTTAAAAGCAGGTGTTAAGATGATAGGACCTGAAACTATTTTTTTCTCGAATGATACAAAAATTGGAAAAAATGTAACAATCGAACCTTATGTAGTAATTGGATCTAAGGTTAAAATAGCAAATAACGTTACAGTTAAATCTTTTTCTCATCTTGAGTCCTGCACAATTGAAAGTAAAGTTGAAATTGGTCCTTATGCAAGAATTAGACCTAATACAATTTTAAAAGAAGGTTCAAAGATTGGAAATTTTGTTGAAGTTAAAAAAAGTACTATTGGAAAAAAATCTAAAGTAAATCATTTATCTTATATTGGTGACAGTGAAATAGGAAAATCAGTTAACATTGGTGCTGGTACAATTACTTGTAATTATGATGGAGTTAAAAAAAGCAAAACAAAAATTAAAGACAATGTTTTTATAGGATCTAATTCATCATTAGTTGCACCAGTAACTATCAACAAGCAAAGTATTGTAGGTGCTGGTTCTGTAATTACTAAAAATGTAAAAAATAAATCCTTAGCCTTAACAAGATCAATGCAAACAGAAATTAAAAATTATAAAAAAAAATAAATTATGTGTGGAATTATAGGTATATCTAGCAACAAATCTGTTTCAGCCAGCATCATTAGCTCTCTTAAAAAATTGGAATATAGAGGATATGATTCTGCTGGTATAGCAACATTGTCTAAAAATATAATTAATGAAATTAAGTCTGAAGGTAGAGTCGAAAATCTTGAGAAAAACTTTGATTTAAAAAACTTGTCAGGAAATATTGGAATTGGTCATGTTAGATGGGCAACACATGGTATACCAAATAGTATTAATGCACACCCGCATTCATCCCATAATGTTTCTGTAGTTCATAATGGAATAATTGAAAACTCAACATTATTAAAAAAACATTTAGTTAACAAAGGACATATTTTTAAATCTCAAACAGACACTGAGGTTATTGTTCATTTAATTACTGAAAATTTGAAAACAGCTGAAATTCAGAAAGCAATTACAAAAACTTTACAACAACTTCATGGCAGTTTTGCTCTTGGTATTATTTTTAAAGAAATGCCCGATTTAATTGTTGGTGCTAGACGAGGATCTCCTTTAGCAGTTGGATATGGCCCAAATGAAAATTATTTAGGATCAGATTCTTATGCTTTAAAATCGATGACAAATAAAATCACTTATTTGGATGATGGTGAATTTTGTATTATTAAAAAAGATGAAGTTAATTTTTTTAACGAAGAAGGAATAAAGATTAATAAAAAAGTTTTAGAACTTTCTTCTGATCAAGAAAACTACGACAAGGGAGATTTTAAACACTATATGGCTAAAGAAATTGAAGAACAGCCTGCAACCTTGAAAACAGGCATTAAGGAATATGTGGATAATATTAAAAATGATATCAATATTTATAACTTTCCATGGAAAATTGACGAAATTAATTCAATTACACTAATTGGATGTGGAACAGCTTATCATTCATGCTTAATGGCCAAATATTGGTTTGAAGAACTAACAAATTTAGATGTTAATATAGATATAGCCTCAGAATTTAGATATCGAAAAAATAGATTTAAAAATGACACTTTATATGTGTTTGTTTCTCAATCAGGTGAAACAGCAGATACTTACGCTGCTTTGGATTTATGCAATAAAAATAAAATGAAAACTTGTTCGGTTGTAAATGTTATTGAAAGCTCAATTGCTAGAGACTCAAATTTCGTCTTACCCATTCATTGTGGTCCAGAAATAGGAGTAGCTTCAACTAAAGCATTCTTGGGGCAAATACTCATTCTTTATATTTTAGCTTTAAAATTAAGTTCTTTAAAAAAAGAAATTGATAACGAAGCTTACCAAAAAAAGATTAAAGATTTGAAAAATTTACCTAATTTAGTTGAAAAAACATTACTAACAGACAATGATATTCAGGCAATATCCTCAACATTTAATGATGCAAAAGGCTCAATGTTTTTAGGTAGAGGTTTTTCATATCCAATTGCTCTTGAAGGCGCATTAAAACTTAAAGAACTATCATATATTCATGCCGAAGGTTATCCTGCTGGCGAAATGAAGCATGGTCCTTTAGCTTTGATAGAGGAGGGAATGCCAGTTGTCATACTTGCTCCAAGAGATAGTTATTACAAAAAAACTATTTCAAATATGCAAGAAGTTATAGCAAGGGGTGCAAAAGTTTTGCTAATTACCAATAAAAGTAAAGATGAAATAGTTTCAGAAAATATTTGGGAAACTATTGAAGTAGAAAGTACAAATGACGATTTACTACCTTTTTTATTAACAATTCCTCTTCAAAAACTTGCCTACTACTCTGCTCTTAAAAAGGGTTATGATATAGATAAGCCAAGAAATTTAGCTAAATCTGTTACAGTTGAATAAACTCTAAACTCTGCTAAAACAATCTTTAGTTGAATATGAAAAATTGGAAAAAAAATAGTTGGAGAAAGTATCCTGTAAAACATATCCCTGAATATCCAAATAAAAAAGAATTGGATACAGTTTTGGATAAAATTGGAACATTTCCACCCTTGGTATTTGCCGGTGAGACTAGACATTTAAAAGACCAGCTTGCTGATGTAGTAGATGGTAAAGCTTTTTTACTTCAAGGAGGAGATTGCGCAGAGAGTTTTGCAGAATTTAATCCAGACAACATTAGAGACACATTTAAACTTATGTTGCAGATGTCTTTAGTTTTAACCTACTCAGCGTCATTACCTGTTGTAAAAGTTGGAAGAATAGCTGGTCAATTTTCTAAACCTAGAAGCTCACCAACAGAATCTAAAGATGGTGTAGATCTGCCAAGTTATCTAGGTGACAACATAAATGGTATGGAGTTTAATGAAAAATCAAGAGTACCTGATCCAAAAAGATTATTTAAAGCTTACTCTCAATCAGCTGCTACATTAAATCTTATCAGAGCTTTTTGCCATGGTGGTTTTGCGGATCTTAAAAATGTTCATAACTGGAACTTAGGATTTATTAAAAATAGTCCAGCGTTAAAGAGATTTAAAGATTTAGAGGATAAAATAGCCGATGCATTAGCATTTATGGATGCTTGTGGAATAAATTCTGATTTTAATAGAAGATTAAAGACAGTTAATTTTTGGACTTCGCATGAAGCATTGTTATTACCCTTTGAAGAAACAATGACAAGAACTGACTCTACTACAGGTGAAAATCATGATACTTCAGCACACTTTGTTTGGATTGGAGATAGAACTAGACAACTTGATGGTGGACACGTTGAATTTTGTAGAGGCATTGAAAATCCAATAGGAATTAAATGTGGACCAACTTTAAAAGCAGAAGATTTAATAAATCTTTGTAACAAAATTAACCCAAGAAATGAAAAAGGTAAAATTACTTTAATCTCAAGATTTGGTGCAGATAATGTTTCAAAACATTTACCTAGGTTAATTAGAGCAATTAAAAAAGAAGGTCTAAATGTAATTTGGTCTTGTGACCCTTGTCATGGTAATACGGTTAAAGCAGCTACAGGATTTAAAACAAGACCTTTTAACAGTGTCCTAAATGAAGTTAAAAATGTATTTGCTTGTCATCAAAGTGAAGGAAGTTATGCTGGTGGTTTACATATAGAAATGACAGGCCAAAATGTTACAGAATGCATAGGTGGTGCCCAAAAAATTTCTGAAAAAGATTTATCATCCAGATACCACACACATTGTGATCCAAGACTAAATGCAAACCAAGCTCTAGAATTAGCTTTTTTAATTTCTGATGAGATTAAAAAGAATAGCTCTTATTCCAAAAATGCACAAAGAGCGGCATCTTAAAACATTGTAAAAATTACCAACTAATAATACGTTAAGTATATGAAACCTTCTGCAAAAGTAAATTTTATATCTAGCTGGATAAAAGATTATGTAAACAAAATGCCTAATAAGGCTCAATCGTTAGTTATAGGAATTTCTGGTGGAATAGATTCTTCTGTATCAAGCACTTTAAGTGCTATGACAGGTTTAAAGACCATAGTACTTTCTATGCCTATCAAACAAAAATCCAACCAACATGATTTAAGCGTCAAACATTTAGAGTGGTTAGTTAACAAATTTAATAATGTTGAGGCGCATACAATTAATCTAGATGAACTTTTTTCATCTTTTTCTTCTAGTTTATCTAATTTTGATAACGAACATGGAATGGCAAATTCTCGAGCAAGATTAAGAATGACCACTCTTTATCAGGTAGCAGCAGCCAATAAAGGTATTGTGGTTGGCACAGGTAATAAAGTTGAAGATTTTGGTGTTGGATTTTATACAAAATATGGTGATGGTGGAGTTGATATTTCACCAATAGCAGATTGTAATAAAACGGAAGTTTGGGAAATTGGAAAAGAGCTAGGAATTTTAAAAGAAATAATAGAGGCAGCTCCGACAGACGGTTTATGGGATGATGGACGGACGGATGAAGGTCAATTGGGTTTAAAATATCATGAATTAGAAGAAGCTATGGATAATCCTAGCTCACCAAATAGAGCTAAATACGAAATTATAAGAAAACAAAATCTGCATAAAATGGAGCCAATTCCAGTATGCAAAATTCCAAATTAATCAATTAGATTCACAAATCTATAAATTAAGTATATTTCTAAAATGATGAATAAAGATATTTTATTAACAAACAATCTAAGTAACAAAAAAGAAAAATTTGTTCCAATAGATAAAAAAAACATAGGTATGTATGTTTGTGGCCCCACAGTTTATGATGATCCTCATATTGGTAATGCCAGACCAATAGTTGTTTTTGATATTCTTTTTAAAATACTAAAAAGTAAATTTCCATCTGTCACTTATGTCAGAAATATCACCGATGTTGATGATAAAATAATTAAATCATCAAATGAAAAAAAAATATCTATTTCAGATTTAACAGAAACTGTAATTAAAAGTTTTAGGGAAGATTGTAACTATCTAAACTGCGAAGATCCAACTCAACAACCTAAAGCAACTGAACATATAGATTTAATGATAGAGATGATTTCAGAATTAATTAAAAAAGGTTTTGCTTATGAAAATAATAAACATGTTTATTTTGAAGTTAAAAAGTTTGAAGACTATGGAAAATTATCTAACAAAAAGTTAGAGGATTTAATTGCTGGATCAAGAGTTGAAGTAAGTGACAACAAAAAGAACTCTGAAGATTTTGTGTTATGGAAACCTTCTTTAGAAAATGAACCCTCTTGGGACTCTCCATGGGGTGAAGGTAGACCAGGTTGGCATTTAGAATGTTCAGCAATGTCTAAGAAATTTCTAGGTAATGAATTTGATATACATGGAGGAGGAATAGATTTAATTTTTCCTCATCATGAAAATGAAATAGCTCAATCAATATGTGCAAATGATACTAAAGTTTTTGCAAATTATTGGCTACATAATGCATTTATCACTATGTCCAATGAAAAAATGGCAAAATCTCAAGGAAATATATTAAAGATAAAAAATTTTAGAAAAAAAGTTAGCGGACAAGTTTTAAGATTAGCTTTAATTAGTGCTCACTATAAACAGCCATTGGATTGGAACGATAAACTATTAGAGGATTGTCAAAATACAATTGATAAATGGTATAATGTTTATATGCCGTCAAACAAAGATGTTAATGACGAAATTATCCAACCTTTGTATGACGATATAAATACACCTGGCTATATTGCAAATTTACATAAACTTTATGAAAAAGCTAATAAAGGAAATGATGAAGACAAAAAAATATTTAATTCAGCTTGTAACTTCATAGGCTTACTTCAAGAAACCAAAGAGGTGTGGTTAAATTATAAAAAAGATAAAGCAGATATTTCTGAAGAAGAAATTGAAAGCAAGATAGAACTTAGAAATAAAGCTAGAACTGACAAAGATTATAAAGAAGCTGATAATATAAGAAACTACCTTTTTGATAAAGGTGTTTTAATAGAAGATAAAAATGGTAAAACAATTTGGAAATTTAAATGAGTAAGGAAAAACTATATATTTTTGACACCACATTAAGAGATGGCGCTCAAACTCAAGGTGTAGACTTTTCAATTGATGATAAAGAAAAAATATCAAATTCACTTGATAACTTAGGAGTTGATTACATAGAAGGTGGTTGGCCAGGAGCCAATCCAACAGATACTGAATTTTTTAACAAAGATCTTGGTTTTAAAAATGCTAAACTTACTGCATTTGGCATGACCAAAAAATCAGAGCATAGTGCTGAAAATGACCCAATGTTAGCTTCACTAATTAATTCAAAAAGTTCATCAGTTTGTTTGTTTGGAAAATCCTGGGATTT
>CABXEK010000035.1 GCA_902511185.1 uncultured Pelagibacteraceae bacterium
TAATATTTTTGGAAGAGTAATTTTTTTCATGTGAGGGCATATATTACAAGGTTTTATAAAATCTACATTTGGATTTTCTACTTGAATGTTATCACTCATTGAACATTCGGTTACCATCATAACTTTTTTAGGTTGATTATCCTGAACGTATTTAATCATGCCAGATGTTGAGCCTGCAAAGTCACTTGCTTTAATAACATCCGGAGGACATTCTGGATGTGCAATAATTTTTATTCCTGGATTATTTTTTCTAATATCATGTATTTCTTTTTCATTAAACTGATCATGGACTATGCAGATTCCCTTCCAAGATATGATCTCCACATCTGTTTGTGAGGCTACATATTTTGCAAGATAATCATCAGGTAAAAAGATTACTCTTTTAACACCTAAAGATTTTACAATTTTAACAGCATTTGCTGATGTGCAACATACATCAGTTTCTGCTTTTACTTCTGCTGATGTATTTACATAAGATACCACAGGAACTCCTGGATATTTTTCTTTTAATAATCTTACATCTTTTCCTGTAATTGAAGATGATAGTGAGCAACCAGCATCCATATCTGGTAAAATAACTTTTTTATCAGGACTCATTAGCTTTGCTGTTTCCGCCATAAAGTGAACCCCAGCCATTAAAATTATATCTGCAGAAGTTTTTGATGCTTCAATTGCTAAAGCAAGAGAGTCAGCAGCAAAGTCTGCAACACCATGATAAATTTCAGGAGTTTGATAGTTATGAGCAAGTATTACTGCGTTCTTTTTCTTTTTAAGTTTATTAATTTTGTGAATGTATGGAGCATGCACTGACCATTCAATTTCCGGCATTACTTTAGAAATTTTTTGATAAATAGGATCTGTAGCTTTTTGCACTTCTTGTGTAAATTCCATGATGTTATTTACCAATTTGAAAGATAATTGTCATTCATTTATTATGACACATACTGCGGTCGTGCTGAAATTGGTAGACAGGCACGGTTGAGGGCCGTGTGGACATAGTCCATGAGAGTTCGAGTCTCTCCGACCGCACCAAAACAAAAATATAATAGGAGTTTTTAATGGATAAATTACTTTCAGTCATATTTATGGTCGGAGTTTTACTTTTAGTTCTTCCAGGTTTTTTACAATCAAATTCTCAATTAAAGCAATTTCTTAAAAATTTAACCATTTGGATTATTGTAATTCTAATAATTCTTTTAATTATTTATTTATTTAAATAATAGATTAGTTTTTTATCCAATCAGGCTTTTCAATCTTTATTGATGCTTCTTTTGTATTAAAGTTAGATTTTTCATTAAAATTTTCATCTAGATATTTAATTAAAGCAAATGGATATTCTTTATCTATTAATACTCTGCCTATTTCATTCTCATTATAATAAATACTTTCACCTTCAGTTAATTCACCTTTAACTAAGTCTATCGGTAGTAATCTTTTTGAAAGCTTATTTTTTAGTTTGATTCTAGCTGTATTTTCTTGCCCAACATAACAACCTTTTTTAAAATCAATTCCATTTAATTCCTCATAATTACACTCAATACCAAATAATTTATTTTGTAATTTGTTTAAATCTTTTGGAACTATCCCAAGTTTATGGCTATATGAATAATATTCACTGAGATTAGCATCATGTAAATCTAGTTTTTTTAGTGACAAATAAAGTTTTTCTAAATTAATAATTAGTCTTGCGCCTAATTGTTTATTTCTTGGATCTAAAAAAATAGGATCCTCTCTATACTTAAGAGTAAAACCAGCACTGTCTTTAACTTTATCAAAAGTTAGGAATTTTTCATGGCTAAATGCAGCTACAACAAACTCATTACTAAGATTAAGGATTTCAACTTTTGATCTTAATTTATAAATATTTAATTGCTTATATAATCCATCTGCTTGAGCTTTTTCACAATCAATCAAATAACCTGATTTATGTTTAATGATGATAAACTCATATAAAAATTTACCCTGAGGAGATAGCAAAGAAGTAAAACACGTATTACTTTCACTTACTTTATTAATGTCGTTACTAATTAGATTTTGTAGAAACTCTTTTGTATCTTCACCATTTAGGTAAAGGATGGCTCTATCTTCTAAGATGTAAACATTTTTAATATTCATAATTGATTAGTTATAATTTTTAATATAATAACTTTTTTCTTAAATGTTAGATCTTATAATTAAAAATGGAAAATGTTATATCGATGGTGAATTAAAAGATGTTGATGTAGCTGTTAAAGATGGCAAAATTCATCAAATTGGTCAGATTTCTGAAGAAGCAAAAGAAACTTTAAATGCTGAAGGACAGACAGTTTTACCTGGGTGCATAGACACACAAACTCATTTTAGAGAACCCGGATCAACTGATACGGAGGATTTGCACTCTGGAAGTAGAGCTGCAATAGCTGGAGGAATTACTAGTGTATTTGAAATGCCAAATACCAACCCACCAACATCAACTAAGTCAGAATTTCAAAGAAAGTTAAATCTCGCTAAAAATAGAATGTATTGTAATTATGCATTTTATTTTGGCGCTACAGCAGATAATGGAAGTGAGTTAGCAGAATTAGAAAATTTAGAAGGTTGTTGTGGAATTAAACTTTTTGCAGGATCATCAACTGGTAATTTATTAGTTGCAGAAGAAGATGATATAGACGTAGTATTTAAAAATAGTTCAAAAGTAGTTGCTGTTCATTCTGAAGATGAGGCAATTCTTAACATGAATAAAAAATTAATTAAAGATGGAGATGTTCATTCTCACCCAATTTGGAGAAGTGCTGAATGCGCAATTTCTTCTACAAGACGAATTGTTAGAATAGCCAACAAATATAAAAAGAAAGCTCATGTTCTTCACATAACTACAAAAGAAGAGATTGATTTTTTATCCCAACACAAAGGAAATATTACTTTTGAAATAACTCCACAGCATCTAACAATTTATGCGCCAGATTGTTACGATAAGCTCGGAACTTATGCTCAGATGAACCCACCACTAAGAGACAAATCTCATTATGATCGATTATGGTACGCAGTCAAAAATAATTTAAATGACACTATAGGTTCTGATCATGCACCGCATTTAAAAGAAAATAAAGATAAAATTTATCCTAATAGTCCATCAGGAATGCCAGGAGTTCAAACATTGATGCCCGTAATGTTAAATCATGTAAATGATGGAAAACTTACTCTTAATCAATTGATGAACCTTATGTGTGAAAACCCAATCAAGATTTTTGGAATTCAAAACAAAGGTTTCATTAAAGAGGGATTTGATGCTGATTTTACAATTGTAGATATGAATAAGACAATTGAAATTAAGAATGAAAATATTGAGAGCAAATGTGGTTGGTCACCTTTCAATGGCTATAAATTTAAAGGAACTCCTATTGCAACAATAATTAGTGGTAAAATTAAAATGAAAAATGGAGAAATACTAGGAGACCCAGAGGGTTCTCCATTAGTATTTAAGAATGAATAAAAATCCATTAGTTTCAATTCTAATAAATAATTATAATAAAGAAAAATATTGTGCAAAGTCAGTTCAGTCAGTTATTAGTCAAGATTATAAAAAAATTGAAATAATATTTTATGATGATGGATCTAGTGATTTATCGTTAAAGAAAATATTAAATTTAAAAAAAAAATATCCAAAGAAAATTAAAATTATACAAAATAATAATCGTGGGAATATTTACTCATTCAATCAAATAGATGCAATCAAAAAATCGATTAGTAAAAGTAAGGGCAAAATAATCTGTATTTTAGACTCTGATGATTGGTTTAAAAAAAATAAGATCAAAAAAGTAGTAAATTTTTTTAAAAAAAATAAAAAACAAGAAATTCTTTTCGATAAACCAATTTATTCTTATGATAATAATAATTTTAAAAGGAGTAAGCTTGATTACAAAAAAAGATACGATAAATGGCCATGTTTTCCTCCAACAAGCTGTATAAGTCTTAGAAAAAAAAGTTTAAAAAAAATTATACATAAAATTTCAAATAAAAAATTTCCAGACTTATGGTTTGATTTTAGAATAGCTAGTTTTTTTGCTATCAAAAAAGGTCAATTTAATATTTTAAATGAATATTTAACCTTTTATCGACAAACTTCAGATAGTTTTGAAAAAAATTATAATAAATTTGTAAACTTCAGGTGGTGGAAACGAAGAAATCAAGCATTTAATTTTATACTTTTGCTTGATAGAAAAAATTATAATAAATATAAGAGTTTAGATTTTTTTATAACAAAGTTAGTTTATAGGATATTTTCTATTTTTTAATATACATTCCCACTTAATTGAACTTTTTAAAATTGTATTAATATTATTATATTTCATCTTAATTTTTAAAATTTTTTTAAATTTTCCTGTGTCAGCATATACGGACTCAACATCACCTTTTCTTTTGGCTGCAATATTAATTGTCAAATTTTTTTTTATTTTTTTAAAAATTTTCACTATATCTAAAACAGAATATCCTTTTCCATAGCCACAATTAAGAGTTATCGATTTTGAATTATTGTTTATATATTCAAGTGCTTTGATATGTGTAACCGATAGATCAGTAACATGCATATAGTCTCTAATGCATGTTCCATCTTTTGTATTATAATTATTCCCATATATATTAATTTTTGGATTTTTCTTTAAAGATTGAATTGCAATATTTTTAAATAAATGACCATGAGATGAATTAATTTCTCCAATTTTTTTTGTTGATGATGCACCTGCAATATTAAAATATCTCAATATTGCATAATTATAATTAAATTTTTTTGAATATTTTTTTATTATTTGTTCACCTTTGAGCTTGGTGAATGCATAATAACCTTTTGGGCTTGCTCGCTTTTTTTCATTAACTGAACCTTTTACATTTCCGTATATTGAGCAAGATGAAGAAAAAACAATATTTTTTACACTTTCATTCTTACAACATTTTATAATGTTTAGTGTTCCCACAACATTATTTAAATAATATTTTTTTTTATTTTTTTCAGCTTCACTTATATTTAAATAAGCTGCTAAATGAATTATTGAATTAATTTTATATTTTTTAACTATATTTAATAATTTTTTATAATTTTTTATATCCCCTTTAATAAAAATTGCTTTTTTATTAATTAGTTTTTTATATCCTGTGATTAAATTATCTAAAATTATAATTTTATTATTTGTTTTAACGAGCTTTTCTACTATGTGACTTCCAATATATCCAGCTCCTCCGGTTATTAATATTGACTCCATTATATTGACTTAATACTAAATGTATTTACCAAAACTACACCAACCACAATAAAAAATAATCCTAAAATTGCTTGCCAAGCTAAAGTTTGTTTAAAAAATATATATCCTAATATTGCAATCGTGAAAATCCCAAGACCACTCCATGTTGCATACACAATCGCAATTGGAAGTTTGTCCATGACAAAAGTCATTAAATAGAATGAAACAAGATAAAATATTGTAAGACAAACAGTGGGTATAACTTTAGTAAAATTTTGTGATACTGGTAACAACATTGTTCCAGCCACTTCACAAAATATAGCAATAAATAAAAAGGAATATGTTTTAATCATTATTAAGAATTTTGTTATCAATCAGGTCTTGTTTAATCTCATCAAGAATAGCTGGATCATCAATAGTTGGAGGCACTTTATATTCAACATTATCTGCTATTTTTCTTATTGTTCCTCTTAAAATTTTTCCAGATCTAGTTTTTGGCAATCTTTTAATAACTATTACAACTTTAAAGGCTGCAACAGGTCCAATTTTATCTCTGACCATTTTAATGCATTCTTTAGAAACAGTATCATTATCTTTATCTACACCAGTTTTAAGAACCACAAGTCCAATAGGAAGTTGTCCTTTAAGTTTATCGGCAATACCAAGCACAGCACATTCGGCAACTGCTTGATGTTCTGATAATACTTCTTCGATTGCTCCAGTTGATAATCTGTGACCTGCAACATTAATGATATCATCTGTTCTAGACATAATCCAAATGTAACCATCATCATCAATGTGACCAGCATCATAGGTTTGATAATATCCCTCATAATTTGACATATAATTTTCTTTGTATCTCTTATCTGCATTCCATAAAGTTGGAAAAGTTCCAGGAGGAAGAGGAAGTTTTACTACAATATCGCCCATTTCATTTGGTTTCGCTAAAGTTTGGTCAGATTTAATAATTTTTACATCATAACCTGGAACTGCTTTACAGGCTGAGCCATATTTAGTCTCCATCATTTCAATCCCAGTACAATTTGAGCTAATTGCCCAGCTAGTTTCAGTTTGCCACCAATGATCAATAACTGGAACTTTGAGTAAATTTTCTGCCCATTTAATAGTATCTGGATCTGCTCTTTCACCAGCAAGAAATAGGCTTTCAAAACTACTTAAATCATACTTAGAAAAAAACTTACCTTCAGGATCTTCCTTTTTAATAGCCCGAAAAGCAGTTGGAGCTGTAAATAAAGATTTAACTTTATAGTCTGATATAATTTTCCAGAAAGCTCCAGCATCAGGAGTTCCCACAGGTTTACCTTCAAACAGTACTGTAGTGCAACCTTTGAATAATGGAGCGTAAACTATATAAGAGTGCCCAACTATCCAACCAATATCACTTGCTGACCACCATATATCGTTCGAGTCAATATTATAAATATTTTTCATAGTCCATTTCAAAGCAACAATATGCCCTCCAATGTCTCTTACAATCCCCTTAGGTGTTCCAGTTGTTCCAGAGGTATACAATATATAAGCAAACTCATTAGAGTTCATCTCAACACAGTCTGCATCAGATGCATTTGATATAACTTCTGCCCAACTGATTTCCATTGGTGCATTAAGCTTTACTTCATGCCCAGGTCTTTGGAATAAAATCATCTTATCGATTTTGTGACTAGCTAGTTTAACAGCTTCATCCACAAGAGGTTTGTATTCAACCGTTCTACCAGGTTCAAACCCACACGATGCAGTGACTAATAATTTTGCTTTACTGTCATCTATTCTACTTGCAAGTTCGTTTGATGCAAATCCACCAAATACCACCGAGTGAATTGCACCAATCCTGGCACAAGCTAGCATCGCAATGACAGCTTCAGGTATCATTGGCATATAAATTATGACTCGATCACCTTTATTAACACCTTGCGAAGCTAGAGCCCCTGCAAATTTT
>CABXEK010000036.1 GCA_902511185.1 uncultured Pelagibacteraceae bacterium
GTAATAGAGTTATTAATATTGAAAAAGCTAAATCATTATTAATAGAAAATCATGTTAATTTAATTTCAATATCTAGCTACTTTGAAACACTTTCTTGGCCAGATCCTAATAAACCAAAGTTCATAAATATTATCGTAAAAGCACAATGTATATTTAACCCAATTCAATTATTAAAATTGTGTAAATCAATTGAAGTTAAATTAGGCAGAAAAAAAACACCAAAAAATTCCCCTCGAGAATGTGATATTGATATAATTGATTTTAATGGGCTTATATCGCAAAATAAATTGAATCTTCCACATAAAATGATGCATAAAAGAAATTTTGTTTTATTACCACTATTTGAAATAGATAAAAAATGGGTTCATCCAATTATGAAAGTTAGTATTAAAATATTGATAAATTCATTATCAAATCACGATATTAGGTCTATTAAACAAATTTGAATTAATGATATAATAAATTATGCTTAATTCTAGTGAACTTATAGATAAAATTAAAAATTATAATAAATTTTTAAATTTAGAAAAATTAGATAAAGCATATAGTTTTGCAGTTAAAGCACATCAAAACCAAAAACGAGCATCAGGCGATCCTTATTCTGTCCATCCAATAGAAGTTGCAAATATTTTAACTGATTTAAAATTAGACAGCGCAACTATTACAACAGGATTATTGCACGACACAATAGAAGATACGTTCGCTACTTATGAAACAATTAAAACTGAATTTGGGAGTGAAGTTGCAGATTTAGTTGATGGTGTAACCAAAATTTCAGAGTTTGAAAATACAGCTGGAGCTAATTCAAAGGTAGAAAATTTTAGGAAATTAATTTTAGCAACCTCAAAAGATATTCGCGTTTTATTGGTAAAAATTGCAGATCGACTCCACAATATGAGAACTTTAAAAGCTATTACCAAAGAAGATAAAAGAAAAAGAATTGCTCAAGAAACAATGGAAATCTATGCACCTTTGGCAGACAGAATGGGGATGCATAGAATTAGAGATGAACTTGAAGATTTGTCATTTGAGATTTTAAATAATGATGCAAGAAAATTAATTAAAAATAAACTTGATGAAATTAAATTGGATAGAAAAAATTTATTTGAAGAACTTTCTTTAAAGTTAAGTGAGATCTTAAATGAACATCATATAAATGCTGAAATTTATGGAAGAGAAAAAACACCTTTTTCCATATGGAGAAAAGTTCAAAAAAAAAGAGTATCCTTAGAACAAATTACCGACATCATTGGCTTTAGAATAATTTTAAATAATACCGACGAATGCTATAAAACATTGGGTATATTTCATAAAAAATACAATTGTATTCCAGGCAAATTTAAAGACTACATTTCTTCGCCTAAAATAAATGGATATAAATCAATTCATACAGCAGTAATTGGTTCAAATAAAAAACCAATAGAAATTCAAATTAGGACTAAAGAAATGCATGAATTTGCTGAAAGAGGAGTTGCATCTCACTGGCAATATAAATCGTCAGAAAAATTTAACTCACTTAGTTGGAAAGAGTATGATTGGTTGAAAGATCTGGTCGAAATTATTGAAAAAAATGAAAATCCAGAACATTCTTATGAGTACACAAAATTACAAATGTTTCAGGAAAATGTATTTTGTTTCACACCTAAAGGGTCTGTAATAAAATTACCCAAAGATGCTACACCAATAGATTTTGCTTATGCTGTTCACACTAAAATAGGCAATACAGCAATTGGTTGTGAGATAAATGGAAATAAATCTGAATTACAAGACATATTAAGAAATGGCGATAGAGTAAATATAATCACTTCAAAAAACCAATCACCATCGTTACATTGGATACCTACAACAAAAACAGGCAAGGCTAGATCTGCTATAAGACGATATTGGCATGATAAAGGAGAGCAAAAAGAAGAAAAAGCTAAAAAATATAATACCACTCTATGGATATCATTGCCTGATCAACCAGGACAGCTTGGTGATATAAGTTCATTAATTGGTAGCCACAAATTGAATATTTCTAACGTCGAAATGGCAGGTAAAAACCCAAAATATATTAATTTTAAATTCAAACTTATTATTACTAATCTTAAAAACTTTACAAATTTTATTGCAGAGCTTAAACAAAAAGGTATAAAATTTAAGATAATTAGACACGAAGATAAAAGAAATGCTTTCACTCAAAAAATCCTTAGATATTTTAAAAAAAACTGATGCCCTTCTAGAGGGACATTTCGTACTATCTTCTGGTTTACATTCTTCAAAATATATTCAATGTGCGAAACTTTTAAGTTTTCCATATTTAGCTGAAAAAATTTGTAAATCACTTGCTAATAAAATCAAAAAAAAATACAAAAAGATTGATTTAATTTTAGCACCAGCAATGGGAGGTGTGGTCATTGGTTATGAAATTGGTAAACTTTTAAAAAAAGAAACAATATTTTGTGAACGTGTAAATGGTAAATTTAAGTTAAGGAGAGGGTTTAGTATTAAAAAAGGTGCAAGAGTTTTAATTATTGAAGACGTTATAACAACTGGAAAATCAAGCTTAGAGTGTGTAAAATTAATAAATAAAGCTAATGCAAAACTTTTAGGTTTTGCTTCTATAATAGATAGATCAACTAAAAAATCGCTCAAAATCAAAAATGGAATTATATCACATCTAAAAATTGATGTTCCAACATTTACCGCAAAACAACTACCACAAGATTTAAAATCAATACCTATAACTATACCTGGAAGCAGATTTATTAAGTGAAAAGATTAGGAGTAAATATTGATCATGTAGCCACTGTAAGGAATGCTAGAGGTGAAAGTCATCCAGATCCATATTATGCATCATTACAAGCAATGAAAATGGGTGCTGACTCTGTAACCATTCATTTAAGAGAAGACAGAAGACATATAAATGATTTTGACGCTAAAAAAATTTGTAAAACAAAAAAAGTTTTAGTTAACCTTGAAATTTCAATTAATGATAAGATTGTTAATAATGCTCTTAGAATTAAACCAGATTATATTTGTCTTGTTCCGGAAAATCGAAATGAGGTAACTACAGAGGGTGGATTAAATCTGGTAAAATATAAAAATAAATTAAAAAGTATTATTAGAAAATTTAAAAAAAATAAAATACGTACTAGTTTATTTATTAATCCATCAATTAAAGATATAAAGCTATCTAAAGAACTTAATACCGACTGCGTTGAAATTCATACCGGCAAGATATCTAATTTAGTAAAATCAAAAAAGAGATATAACGAAGAATTAAATAAAATTAAAAAATGTTCTATTTTAGCAAATAAACTTAATATTGAAGTTCATGCTGGTCATGGATTGGATTTCAAAACAACAAAAATATTAACTAAAATCAAAGAAATTGAGGAATTTAATATAGGTCATTTTATAATTGGTGAGTCAATATTTATTGGCCTTTCAAATGTAATTAAAAAATTTAAAAGAATTATTAAAAATTAAATTATGAAAATTTTAGGTATTGGTGTCGATGTAATACAAAATAATAGAATTAAAAATTCAATCAAAAATCATAAATTTATAGATCGAATTTATAGCACTAATGAACTTAAGCTATCAACTTTTTCAAAAAATAAAATTGGATATTTTTCAAAAAGATTTGCTGCAAAAGAAGCTTTTGCAAAAGCATTAGGGACAGGGTTTAGAAATGATTTAAATTTCAAAGATATAGAAATAATGAATGATAAATTCGGCAAACCTTATTATTCAAAGACAAAAAAAATAACACAAATAATAAGAAAAGCATTTAAAGTTAAAAATTTTAATTGTTTTTTATCTATTTCAGATGAAAAAGAATACTCAACAGCATTTACAATAATTCAATCAATATGAAATTAGATAAAAATTTTTTTAATGAAAATATAAAGACTCTTTTTTATGCCTTATTAATTGCTGTAATAATAAGGTCTCTTTTTATTCAACCATTTTACATTCCATCTTCATCAATGGAACCTACGTTACTTGTAGGAGACAGGCTTTTTGTTACCAAATATTCTTATGGCTATAGTAAGCACTCATTTCCATTTAGTCCACCAATTTTAAGTAAAAGAATTTTTTTTAGTTCTCCAAAAAGAGGTGATGTAGTTGTTTTTAAAACACCAGCTGATAATAGAACAGATTATATTAAGAGACTAGTAGGACTACCAGGTGATAGAGTTCAGTTTATAGACGCAAACTTATATTTGAATAATAGTGAGATTTTAAAATCAAAAATTACAAATGAAACAAAAATAAATTGTGGAAATAGAACAATCGATGTTTATATGTTTGAAGAAAAATTACCAAATGGAAAGAATTTTCATACAGTTTATTTAAAAGATTATTCGTATCAAAATTCGGATATCTTTGAGGTTCCACAAGATCATTATTTTTTTCTAGGAGATAATAGAGACTGTTCAAAAGATAGTAGATTTTTAACAAGTGTTGGATATGTTCATAAAGATAATCTTGTCGGTAAAGCTCAATTTATTTTTTTTTCATCAGACAGAAAAATAGGTAGTATTTTCTCTTTTTGGAAATGGCACAAATCAATTAGATTTAATAGAACTTTTGATCGTATTAATTAATGAAAATTAACTATCGGGATTTACAAAAAAAAATCAAAGTTAAATTTAAAAATTTAGATTTACTAATTAAATCACTTACCCATAAAAGTTTTGATACGAAAAATAATAATGAAAAAATTGAGTTTTTAGGTGATAGAGTTCTAGGGTTGGTAATTGCTAAAAAACTTTTAGAAATATATCCAGATGAAAAAGAAGGTATACTGGATAAAAAATTTGCATCATTGGTAAATAAAAAGACGTGTTTAGAAATTGCAAAAAAAATTAACTTAGAAAAATATATTTTAACTTTTAATCCCAATAATAAAAAAATAAGAATTGAAGATAAAATTATCTCTGATAGTTGTGAAGCATTAATAGGAGCAATTTATCTTGATAATAATTTAGCAGTAGCTGAAAAAGTAATCTTGGAACTGTGGAAAAATCACATTAAGGGAAGTGTTATTACTCAAATTGACGCAAAAACAACCTTACAAGAATTAACATTAAAAAATTTTAAAAAGCTTCCAATTTACAAACTAATATCTAATAGTGGACCTGCTCACAAACCGTCATTTAAAGTTGGTGTTAAGTTGCCTAATACAAAATATTACTTTGGTTTGGGTAAATCTAAAAAAGATGCTGAACAAAGTGCTGCGATTGAATGTTTAAAAAATATAAAATGATAAAATTATGAATTGGATTGATGAAGGTTTTTTAATTAGCAAAAACAGATATAGTGAAAATTCTCTGATAACAGAAATATATACAAAAAATCGAGGAAAAGTTTCAGGTATAATTTTTGGTGGTACGTCTAAAAAAATTAAGAATTATTTGCAAATAGGAAATAGATTACATGTTAACTATAGTTCTAAAAATGATAGTAGAATTGGCTATTTTAAAATTGAAATTTTAAATGCCTACAGCCCATTATATTTTGATCATAAACAAAAATTATCTTGTATAACTTCCGCAACAAATTTAATTAGGATACTTACTGCTGACTCACAATCAAATACCAAAGTTTACGAAATAATTGAAAATTTTTTTATGTTATTAAGAGGCAATGATTGGTTAAAAAAATATATTTTCTGGGAGTTAGATTTGCTAAAGATCCTTGGTTATGATCTTGAACTTATTAATTTAGTTGAAAAAGACACTATTGAAAATAAAACTGTTTATTATGCTAGTTCATCAGCTGAAAAAAAATATGTGCCAAATTTTTTAATTGAAAAAAATTTAGAAGTTACTGATTTAAAAACCTTATTAAATGGACTAAAATTAGTTGGTGATTATCTAGAAAAAACAATATTAAAACCAAATAATTTAAATTACCCAAATAGTAGATTATTATTTATTAATTCTTTGAAATAATTACTTTAAGAATTTATCAATTCTATCTGCATAGTAACTAACAATTGCATTAGCTCCAGCTCTTTTAAAAGCTATTAAACTTTCAATTACAATATCTTTATTAACTAATTTTTTTTGTATAGCATGAGCAATTAAACTGTATTCACCCGAAACTTGATAAGCAAATACTGGTATTTTAAATTTTTCTTTTACTGATTTGATAATGTCTAAATAAGGCATTCCTGGTTTTACCATGACCATATCTGCACCTTCTTTAATATCTAGAGCAACTTCTCTTAAAGCTTCGTCGCTATTTCTAAAATCCATCTGATATGTTTTTTTATCACCTTTTAATGATCCTTTAGATCCTACAGCATCTCTAAACGGTCCATAAAAACTTGAAGCATATTTCGCGGCGTAAGAAAGGATTTGTACATTTTGAAAATTAGATTTATCCAAAGCTTTTCTAATTTTTCCAATTCTTCCATCCATCATATCCGATGGTGCCAATACATCACAGCCCATTTCAGCTTGTAATAAAGACTGATTAATTAAAACCTCTATAGTTTCATCATTAATGATTTGATTAGATCTAATTAAACCATCATGTCCATGGGAAGTATAGGGGTCTAAGGCTACATCACACATAATGCCTATTTGATTTTTATATCTTTTCTTAATTTCAATAATTGCTTTACACACTAAATTTTCTTGGTTTACAGATTCTGAGCCAATCTTATTTTTTAAATTATCTTTAGTTTTTGGAAAAAGTGCAACCATTGGTATACCATTTTTAATTGCCCTATCTATAATCTGAGATAACCTATTAATAGTATAACGGTATACACCTGGCATAGATGTAATTGATTCTTTTTTATTTGATCCATCAATTAAAAAAATTGGTAAAATAAAGTCATTAGGACTTAAAGTATTTTCTTGTATTAACTTTCTTGCCCAAGAATTCTTTCTATTGCGTCTAAGTCTCAATGCTGGATATTTTCCTGTAATCATGTTCTAATTTT
>CABXEK010000037.1 GCA_902511185.1 uncultured Pelagibacteraceae bacterium
TGAGGAAATTCAATTCATAAAATCTGATTTAAAGATAATTGATGAAGAAAAACTTATTGAAAATATTTTAAAAAAAAATGAAACAAATTAATTATTTCATTCAATTTATAATTATAGTTATATTATTTTTTATTTTTAAAATATTGGGGTATAAATTGTCTTCTGCACTAGGTGGTAAAATTTTTGAAATTATTGGACCTTTATTTAGATCAAAAAGATTAATTCAATCAAATATTAAAAAAGCTATTCCGAATATTGAATTTGAAAGATTAAATGAAATTACAAAATCAATGTGGAATAACTATGGGCGTGTATTTGCAGAGTACATGTTTATCAAAGATTTTAATGAAGGAAAATTAAAAAATAATCTTAAGATAGAAGGTCAAGATATTTTGGATAATATAAAAAAAACTGACAAACCTGTTATTTTTATTTCGGGCCATTTAGCAAATTTTGAACTAATGGCAATGCATATTGAAAAATCAGGAATAAAATTATCTGCCATTTATCGACCATTAAATAATATTTTTTTAAATAAAATTATGGAACGAATAAGAAGAAAATACATTTGTAAATTTCAAATAAAAAAAGGTATTGCTGGAGTAAGAAAAATCATCAGTATGCTTAAAGATAACTACTCAACTGCATTAATGATAGATCAAAGAGTTTCTGAAGGCATTGAGGTGAATTTTTTTAATCAAAAAGCTTTAACAACTACTATACCAGCTCAATTAATAAAAAAATATAATATTGAAGTTGTGCCAGTATGCATCGAAAGAATTGATAAAATTAATTTTAAAATTACTATAAGCAAGCCTCTAACACTTTCTAATCATAATACTGTTGAGAATATTACGGAAAATTTGAATTTAGTTCTGGAAAAAATGATTCTTAAAAATCCCGAACAATGGATTTGGTCTCATAATCGATGGAGATAAGTATTATTTATGCTTTTTTTCTTCTTTTTTAATGAAAGCTTCTTTGTAAGAAAAATAAGGCTCCTGTAATTCTACGTTCCAATAAGTCAAATTTTCAATACTTATTTTTTTTCCTGAAACAGCACACTCAACATAATCACCTGTTTCTATAATTTCAAAATTATTTGGTAAATATTTTATTTTAGCTAATTTTTTTATCATTTTTAGTTTATATACTTTTATATGAAAGTTGGAATAATAGGAAGTGGTGGCCGAGAACATGCTATATGCAAAAGTATAGTAAAGTCTAAAAAAATAGAAAAAGTTTATTGTTTTCCGGGAAATGCAGGCACAGCAGACATTGCAGAAAATATAAAGTTAGATTTAGAAAATTTTGAAAATATTAAAAATTTTGTATTAGAAAATAAAATTAATCTTGTAATAGTTGGGCCTGAAAAACCTTTGGTAGAGGGATTGGTTGACTATCTTGAAAAATTCAACATTAAAGTTTTTGGTCCAAATAAAATAGCTTCACAACTTGAAGGTTCAAAAATATTTACAAAAAAACTTTGTGAAAAATTTAATATACCAACTGCAAAATTTGGAATTTTTAAAACAAAAATTGATGCAAGAAACTTTATAAACAATTCAAATTATCCAATTGTAATTAAAGCAGATAATCTAGCTTCCGGAAAAGGTGTTTATATTTGTAATAATGAAAATGAAGCTAATTCAGCAATAGAGGAAATCTTCAATGGTAAATTTGGTAAAGCTGAAAATTTATTAATTGAAGAATTTCTTGAAGGGGAAGAAATGAGCTTCTTTATAATAAGTGATGGAAAAAATATTAAAACTTTTGAAACTGCACAAGATCATAAAAGAGTTCTAGAAGGTGATAAAGGTAAAAATACAGGAGGCATGGGAGCTTACTCTCCATCAAGACTCATTAATCCAGAATTAGAAAATCGTATTATTAAGAAAATAATTAACCCTACGTTAAAAGGTTTATCAGAACTTGGGTGTGAATATAAAGGATTTTTATATGCTGGTCTTATGATAATTAATAATGAGCCTTATCTAATTGAATACAATGTCAGAATGGGTGATCCTGAGTGCCAGACAATTTTACCAAAACTTAATACTGATTTAATTGAAATATTTTTAGCATGTTGTGATAAAAAACTACAAGATATAAAACTTTCTTGGTCTAATAAAAAAAGTTTATGTGTTGTAATTTGCTCCAAAGGATATCCAGACAATTATAATAAGTACGTAGAAATAAAAGATTTAGAAAATATTAATCTAGATGAAAATAATCACTTGTTTCACGCAGGTACAGAAAAAAGAGATAAAAAAATATATGCTGTTGGGGGAAGAGTTTTAAATTGTGTTGGTCTTTCAGAAAACTTTGCTGATGCAAAAAAAAATGTGATGAACAATTTAAAAAAATTAGATTGGTCTGAGGGATTTTATAGAAAAGATATTGGTCATAAAGTTTTGAAATAATGCGTATAATATCTGGATCTTTTAAAGGAAAAAAAATACTGGAACCGCAAGATATAAAAACAAGACCACTAAAAGATTTAACCAAAGAATCTATTTTTAATATAATCAATCATTCAAATAAATTTAAAATAAATTTAAATAATTCTATAATTTTAGATTTATTTTCTGGAGTAGGATCCTTTGGAATTGAGTGTTTATCTAGAGATGCAAAATTTGTTGTTTTTGTTGAATTTTACAATGGGGTTATTCCGATATTAAAAAAAAACCTTTTGCATTTAAAATCTATTGAAAACTTTGAGGTAATCGAAAAAGACATTTATAATAGTGACTTATTTTCAAAACTAGATAAAAAATTTGACATAATATTTCTTGACCCCCCTTATAAAGATAAAAACATAGAAAATGTTTTATTAAAAATTAAAAATGAAAAAATATTAAATAAAAAAGGAATAATTATAGTTCACAGGCATAAAAATGATCAAGATATTATTCCAAAAAACTTTAAAATTATTGAAGAAAAAAAATACGGAATTTCAAAAATAATTTTTTTATCATATCTAAATTAATAATTTTTTTGTTTCTTTTTTTATCAATTCAACAGAAGGTTGATCATATGGATTTAAATTGAGTGATTTTCCAATTAAAATTGTTTCTAAAATAAAAAAACAAAATAATTCTCCTAAAGTTTTTTCATTTCTTTTTTTAATCTCAAAACTTCTATATGGTAAATTTTTTTTATCAAAAACTCTTTCGGTAGCTTTTTTTTGCGCTGAAATAATCTTAAATAAATTTTTATTTTTTAAATAGCTTTGTTGTGAAAGAACTAAATTATTATTTATTTTTTCAGATTTATTTTGATTAACACTAAAAAAAGTAAAAAAATTATTGTCAGTACCATCCAAGTATAGTTGCATTACACTATGATTATCTTTTGGCATATTTGAAATTATTGGAAGTAAGCCCTTTTTCTTCTTGCCCAAGCTTTCTGCAACGAGTTGCTGATACCACTTGAACAAATTTTCTGATTGTTCATCATAATTGATTATTATTGAATTGAATTTTTTATTTTTAATAAAGTGAAGTGTTGATCCCACATTTGCAATAAGAGAATTCATAAAATTTTTATTTTTTACCAATAAATTGAAGCATCGAAAATTATTTGCATTTAATCCCATTAGTTCTGCGGGCAACATACCAACTTCAGATAAAACTGAATACCTTCCACCAATATAATTATTATGATGAATTATTTCTGCTTTTAATTTTTCAGCCAAAAGATACAAATAATTTTTTTTATTTTCAGTAATAAAAATATTTTTATCTTTTTTTTTAATTAAAATATTTGCATTTGTAATTGTTTCAATTGTATTTCCAGATTTAGAAACTACTATATTTGTAAATCTACTTTTTTTATTTACTTTTTGATTTGGTAGTAAGTTATTTACAAAAATGAAATTTTTTTTTATTTTTTCTCTTAAAAAATCGTGTATAGCTTGTGTGCCTAGAGATGAACCTCCCATACCTATCAATCGAAAATTTTTATTTTTTTTATATTTAGATAATATATTCGGATTAAAACTATTTTTATAATTTTTTGATAATGATTTAATTATTTCATTTTTTTCATTTAATAAAAAATTAAGTTTTTTTTTGATAGAAGTATTTTTTGATTTAAAATTGAAGTTCTTAAAGTTGATCCTACTAGTTAACATTAATTATTTTTAATTTTTTCAAGTAAACTCTCACTAAAGGTTTTGTCTTTTTTTTTTGTATTGTTGTTACTAGTTGAGTCATTTTTTTGTTTTGTTAATAATTTTTTTACTTCGTTTTTATCCTTATTTTTTGGACTATCTGTTGAATTTGGAACTGGAAATTCTTCAAAATCAGGTGGAAGAACAAGTGGAGATTTTTTTTCGACTAAAAATTCATCTTTGTTATTTTTTTTTTGTGAAGAAAAACCCTCTTTTACAGCTCCACATGAATTAAATAAGAAAATAATTGTTACAAATGTAATAAATAAATTAAATTTTTTGATCATTATTTTTATTATTATCAATTAATTCATATAAAATCATAAAAATTACTCCTAATGAAATGAACATATCAGCCACATTAAAAATGAACCAATGAAATTCGCCAATATGGAAATCTATAAAATCTGGTACTGCATTAAAAAAAATTCTGTCATATAAATTTCCTAAAGCCCCACCCACAACCATTAATAAAGAGTATCTCTTAAAACCCTGGGTTCTCAGCGACATTATAATAACTATAATAATTATGATTGAAATTATTAAACTTAAAATATTATATAGATGCGTCTCATTAAAAGAAAATAAACCAAACGCAATCCCTTTATTCCAAATTAATACAATATTTAAATAAGAAGAATTAAAAATTTCTGATCCAAAATTATTTTTATCAAGCTGAATTACATATATTTTTGTCAGCCTGTCTAAAAAATATATTAAAGCTACTATTAAAAAACCTATGTAAAAATTTTTATTAAAAAATTTTAATATCATTTAGAATGTCTTGGGCAAGGGTCAATGCTTAACTTCCAACACACTGGACACTTTGAACCTTCTGCTTTCATAGTTTGAACTTTAGTTTCAGAATTTTCTAAGTAAGAAACCTCTGCACTTGAAGTAATACATAATTCTGAAAAATCTACATCTTTTATAATATCATTAAATTTTTTATCTAAATTAATTTTTAAACTAGCCTCTAAACTCGATCCAATTTCTTTACTAGCTCTTTTTTCCTCAATACTAATATTACAGACATTCCTAATTTTAATAAGCTCTAGCCATTTTTGATTTAAATTTTCGTTTTTAAATCTTATTGGAAAATTTAAAAATTTTGTTAAGTGAACACTTTTGTCATCATTCATTATCAGTCTATATATCTCCTCTGTAGTAAAAGATAAAATTGGAGCAAACCATCTTAAAAGAGAGCTGAGAATAATATTTAATAAAATTATTGTAGATTGTCTTTTTTTAGACTCTTTAGGATCGCAATATAAAGTGTCTTTTCTAATATCAAAATAAAATGCTGATAAATCTACTGTACAAAAATTTAACAGTTCTTTGTAGAGATTATGAAAATCATAATTATCAAAATAATTTTTAAAATTTTCATTCAAAGAATAAATTTTATGAAGCATGAATTGTTCTAATTCAGGTAAATCAGATATATTAATTTTTTCAAAATCAACTTCTTCAAAATTATCTTTAAGATTTCCAAGCAAATATCTAAAGGTATTTCTAATTTTTCTATATGAGTCAGCATGCTGATCTAAAATTGAGTGATCAATTCTTAAATCCTCTGCATAGTTAGATGAGGCTACCCAAATTCTTAAAATATCAGCTCCATATTTTTTTAGAATATCTTCAGGAGCAATTACATTTCCAAGAGATTTTGACATTTTTAATCCTTTTCCATCAACAACAAAACCATGTGATAAAATTGACTCGAATGGAGCTTTCCCTCTTGTTCCACAAGATTCAAGTAACGATGAATGAAACCATCCTCTGTGCTGATCTGAGCCTTCAAGGTACATTGATGCTGGCCATTTAAGATCTTCCCTTTTTTCTAATACAAAAGAGTGTGTTGAACCACTATCAAACCATACTTCAACAATATCACTTAATTTTTCATATTCTTCAGACTTATAATTTTCACCTAAAAATCTTTGTGGATTGTCTGAAAACCAACAATCAGATCCTTCTTTTTCATATATACTTGCAATATTTTCATTAACCTCATCATCAACTAATATCTCTTTAGTTTTTTTATTAACAAAAATTGGAAGAGGAACTCCCCAAACTCTCTGTCTTGAAACACACCAGTCAGGTCTGGTTTCAATCATAGATCTTAATCTTTCTTTTCCTTTACTAGGATAAAAGGTTGTTTCATCTAGAGCTTTTAGAGCTGTCTCTCTCAATTTATGACTTTCCATTGATATAAACCACTGTGGGGTTGCTCTATGAACCAATGGAGCTTTAGATCTCCATGAATGAGGATAAGAATGTGTCAGCTCACCATTTGACAATAATCTTTTTTGTTCTTTAAGTTTTTCAATAACAATTGGATTTGCCTTAAAAATATGATTGCCTTCAAACAAATGAACATTCTTAGTATATTTTCCATCACCATCCACTGTTTCAATTGCCTTAATTCCATGATTTAAACATAAATTAAAATCATCAGGTCCATGACTTGGTGCACAATGCACAATACCAGTTCCCTGTTCTGTTGTTACAAATCTTGCTTCCAACATTGGAATATCATAATCATAGCCTAAATTGAAAAAAGGATGATTACATATTGTATCTTTAAAATCATTACCTTTAAATTTTTTAATTTCTTTATAA
>CABXEK010000038.1 GCA_902511185.1 uncultured Pelagibacteraceae bacterium
AATAAAATCTTTTTGAGAACTTTTAAGCATTTTAATTTCCATTCTCCTTTGCAAATTTATCGTATTCTTCTTTGTTCATTAAGCTATCCAATTCACTACTATCTTTTATTTTTAACTTAAAAAACCAAGCATCATTTTCTGGATCCGAATTAATTTTACCTGGATCATCAACAATCGCTTGATTATTTTCCATTACTTCACCTGAGATTGGTGTGTAGACATCACTTGCTGCTTTAGTTGACTCAACGACCCCTGCATTACCATCTTTTTCTACAGACGAGCCTACATCTGGTAACTCTACAAAAACTATATCTCCAAGCATTTCGGTTGCATGTTGTGTAATACCAATTGTACCAACATCACCCTCTACTTTAATCCACTCATGTTCTTTTGAATATTTAACTTCACTCATTAGTTTGCTCCTTTCACATAACTTTTTTTATAAAATGGTAATCCACAAATATTTGCTGGATATTTTTTTCCTCTTACCTCCAACATAATTCTTGTATCTTTTTTTGAAAAAATTTGATCCACAAAACCCATAGCTATAGGCCCATTAACACTTGGTCCAAAAGTGCCACTCGTAACCTCACCAATCATTTCTTCATTTTCATTGTAAATTTTAGTTTTTTCTCTAGCAATCAGTCTTCCTTCTGGCTTGATACCAACTCTAATTTTTTTAGCTCCGTCTCTAATTTGATTATTGATTTTATCGGATCCAATAAAACCTCCGTTATTTAGTCTCTCCTTAGAAATTGCCCATTTAAGACTGGCCTCGATTGGTGTTGTTTCCGTACCAAGTTCATGTCCATACAAACACAGACCTGCTTCAAGTCTCAGTGTGTCTCTAGCCCCAAGACCAATTAATTTAGCACCTTTTTCTAATAATTCTTTAGTAAATGCTTCTGCTAATTCGTTTGTAATTGAAATTTCAAATCCATCTTCCCCAGTATAACCAGATCTTGTCACATATAATTTTTGACTCCTATAAGTAAACCAATTGCCTGACATAAAATTCAAATCTTTTACTGTTTCTAAAATTTGATTTAAAATATCAACTGATTTAGGTCCTTGTATAGCAATTAAAGATCTTTGATCATCAAGAACCATTTTATATTTATCTTTAAGTAAACCAGCTAAAATTTTAAAATCATTATCTTTACAGGCTGCATTTAAAATTATTAAAAAACCATCTTCTAATTTAGTAATAATTAAATCGTCATGCACACCAGCTTTATCATTCATTAAAAAACTATATTTTGATGAATTCAATTTCAAATTTTTTAAATCAAGAGGAAAAATCTTTTCTAAATCTTCAGTCAAATTATCGTCACCATAGATAAATAATTGCCCCATGTGAGAAACATCAAAAATTCCAGAATTTGCTCTAGTAAATTTATGCTCTTCAATAATACCTGAGCTGTATTGAATTGGCATTTCATAACCAGCAAACTCTACAAACTTAGCTTGATTAACTTGATGAAGTTTATTTAAAGATGTTTTTTTTATTTTCATATTAACTCTTTGTACCCATCTGTATATTTGCCTGAGAGTTTTGCTCCTTCGGCGAGAATTTAATCTCTTTCCAGAGTTAATATGTTACGGTCCTTTTTACCTGAGAGTTTCCTGGGTGGTTGCTCCTTCGGTGCTACAAAATTTGTAGTCTCTCCCGTTGAGATGTAACTTATCAATTATTTAGAAATGGTCAATTAGAAATACTTTTTTTATTCTTAGATAATAATGAATAAAACTGTATTAAAACGGCAAAAAGAATTATTGCTCCACCAATCAGTCCATACATTGATGGTCTTTCACTTACAAATATAAAAGCCCAAATAGGACCAAGCACTGATTCTGACAACATGATTATTCCAACCGTTGCTGAGGGTGTTGTTCGTGCACCTGTAGTAATAAATATAAAGCCTAAACCTACTTGAAAACAACCAGCTAAAAAACCTAAAAAGATATCATGTGGTGAAATCATAATTTTTGTTGATAAGAAATAACCTATTAAGCAAGAACATATTCCAGCATAAAACTGTGCAGGAACCATATCTACTGATGGAAATTTTCTAACAATCATTATTAAGATTGCAAATGTAATTGGCATAGTAAAAGCTGCTAAATTCCCAGATAGTTCTCCTGGTGTTAATGAATTACCAACCATAAGTAATACTCCAGTCATAGCAAGAATAATTGATGTCAAGGTAACTGCTGAAATTTTTTCTTTTAAAAAAAAGTATCCAAATATAGCTAGAAATAAAATTTGAAGAGATATGATAAAATTCGTATTAGCAACTGTGGTTTGATACATAGCAAATACATAACCACAGAACCCAAAAGATAAAATAATTCCACCTATAAATCCTGGAAATCCCGAGTCTTTAAAAGCTTTAAATGTTTTTTGTCTATAAATAATGATTAAAAAAGCTAAGACTGTTAATGAAAAAAATAAAGATCTCCAAAACAATATTTGCCATAAGGTTGCACCTTCAAAAGACTTTACGATCAGTCCCCCAAAACTCAGACTACAGGCTCCAAGAAATACTAATAAAGGTCCTGGAAGTTTAGTGATTATGTTCATTAAATTTGTGAAAGTAAGTTCTGAGTTTCCATCTCATACAACTTAAATAAAGTTTCTGCATCAGATAATTCAATTTCTTTAAACTTTATTTTTGAGCCAGGTGATATTTGAACTAATCTATCATAATCAACACTAGCAACGACTGCAATTTTTGGATATCCACCAATTGTTCCATGATCTGATAGCATTATAATAGGGTTACCATCTGCTGGGACTTGAATAACCCCTTTTAACAAGCCTTCAGATTTAATATTTGTATTTACAATATTCTCTATTTTTGAACCTTCTAATCTCATCCCCATTCTGTCAGACAATTTTGAAACTGTATATTCTTTTTCTAGGAAAATTTTTTTTCCCTCATCTGAGAAATAATCAAAGTTAGTTCCTTTCATTATTCTAATATTTTCTATTTTTGAATTAAGATAATTTATTTTCTTTTTATTTGTATTTTCATTAATTTTAGAAATTTTAATTTCCTGATCGTTTTCTAATTTTTTTCCATCATTAGAGCCAATGTTTGCTTTTGTATTAATTGAACAACTGCCCCATTGTAGCTTTAAATCAAAACTCCCTGAAATTGCTAAGTAGCCATAAACAGATTTATTTGTAGATAAAATATTAATCTCATCCTTATTTTTTAATTCATAAGTTTCATAACAATTACCATCAATTTCTTTATCATTATGTCTTATCTTAAAAACAACATCTCCAGTAATGACTATGTTAACTTTATCGCCATAAAACTTTAATAATGGGCCCTGATAAGCAAATTCAATAACAGGTAAATCTAATTCATTGCCCACCAACTTATTGGCTAATAAATAATTTCTGTTATCCATCACTCCACTAAATGGAATACCTATATGATATAAGTTATTTCTACCTTTGTCTTGAAAGGTAGTGTTTATACCAGCTCTTATTACTTTGAAATAACTATTGCTCATTATAATTTATATATTCTTCTAATGTAATTTGTTTAAATTTAATTGTATCTCCAGGATTAATTAAATTTGGTTCTGTTTCTTTGGAGCTATCAAACACTTCTAATGGAGTATTACCAATTATGTTCCAACCACCAGGACTTTCAAACGTATAAATATTAGCAAACTGCTCTGTCATGCCTACTGATCCTTTAGGAACTTTTACTCTTGGAGTTTCTAAACGTTGAGCTCTCATATGTTCATCTAAATCACCTAAAAAAGGCATTCCAGCAATGAAACCCGTCATATAACAAAAAAATTCTTTGTTAAAAAAATTTTCTAAAATTTTCTTTTTTTTAAGATTTAATTTTTTTTCTAATCTTTCCAGGTCTAAAGAAAAAGATTTATCGCAACAAACTGGTATTTCTAAATTTTTACCTATTATTTTTGAGTCTTCACTCTTGCTAAGTTTTTCAATTTCTTGTTTAATTTCCCTAAAATTTGTTACTTTTAGATCATAAGAAATTATTAATTTATTATAAGAAGGAGTAAGGTTGTTAACTCCTTTAATTTTATTTTTTTTAATAGAATTAAAATATTTAATCACATCGGAGTTAATTTCTTTATTAACTTCATCTCCAAAGTCACAGTATAGAGCTGCGTCACCAAGATTTGATATATTTTTTATCATGCCATGTTATACTTCAACAATTAAGACTATGGAAATTAATATAAATTGTGATTTAGGTGAAAAATCCAAACATCATTCAAATAAGTATGATCCAGATTTACTTGAAATAGTAAATTCAGCTAATGTTGCTTGTGGATTTCATGCTGGCGATAATGAGTCAATGAGTCAAGTAATTCAAATATCAAAAAAAATTGGTGTAAGCATAGGGGCACATCCATCTTTTAATGATCCTGAAAATTTTGGAAGACAAAGAATGAATTTATCTTCTGAAGAAGTTAGAAAATTAATCATTGATCAATATGAAATATTACAAAAGATTGCAGATATTTATGGGGAAAAAGTTACCCATATAAAACCTCATGGTGCGCTTAATAATATGGCCTGTGAAGATATTGAGCTAGCAATAACTTTAGCAAAAGCAATAAATGAAATTAGTAAAGATTTAATCTATTTAGTTCCAACTGGATCAAAAATGGAAGTTGCTGCAAAAAAACTTAACATGAAAATAGCGTGTGAAATTTTTGCAGATAGAAATTATGAAGACGATGGAAATTTAGTTTCTAGAAAAAAACCACATGCTTTAATTACAGATCCAGAAGAAGCTAAAAAACATGTGTTAAATATGGTTAAAAATCAGTCACTTAATTGTCACAGTGGAAAACAGATACCTTGTGAAATTGACTCAGTGTGCATACATGGTGATAATAAAAGTTCATTAGCTACAGCTAAATCAATTAGAGATAATTTGCTAGATAATGGACTTAAATTAAAACCATTAAACAAAATGAAAAAATTTATATGATTATCAAAAAAACTTTTTTAACACTTTTAGTGTTAGCAATATTATCAACAAATTCTTTCTCTGCAGGAACAGAAAGTTCTGGTACGAGCAAAGTAAAATCTGATTATGACAAAGCAGTTTCCATAATTAAAGCTGCTAAAAAATATGAAAAAAAAGGTAAATTAGAAAAAGCAAAAAAAAGATATGAAAAAGCACAAGCTTTACTGGTTAAATCAAACAAGAAAAAACCTCTTCAGGCAGACACCTTAAATTATCTTGGTTTTACAACCAGAAAACTAGGAGATTATGAAAATGGTGAGAAATACTATTTACTAGGATTAGAAATCAATCCAAAACATGTCGGTATTAATGAATATTTAGGTGAACTGTATGTTGCAACTAATAGAATGGATTTAGCGAAAGAAAGATTAAAAATATTAGAAAGCTGCAGTTGTGAAGAGTATACTGAGTTAAAAGAAATTATTGCAGGAACAAAAAAATCTAAATACTGATTTTAATTAATATTTTGAGACATTTGATTTGGAAGCCAAAGAGCAATCTCAGGAAAAATTATTATAATTATTACTGCTAAAATCATTAATAAAAATAATGGAAAAGCACTCTTTGCAATAAAAGACATATCTCTATTTGCCATTCCTTGAAGAACAAATAAATTGAATCCTACTGGAGGTGTAATTTGTGCCATCTCAACAACAATAACAAGATAAATTCCAAACCAAATCATATCAAAACCAGCCTGTCTAATCATGGGTTCTATAATTGCCATTGTTAAAACGACTGCAGAGATTCCATCCAAAAACATTCCAAGGATAATATAAAAAA
>CABXEK010000039.1 GCA_902511185.1 uncultured Pelagibacteraceae bacterium
AAAGGTCATGGACTGGTAGACTTAAATAATGCCATGAAACAGTCTTGTGACACATATTTCTATGAGATTGCCAGATTACTTGGTGTTGATCGGCTAAAAATTACAGCAAAAAAATTTGGTCTTGGTGAAAAAGTTTTAGGTGAATATTTTGAAAATGAAAAAAAAGGACTTTTCCCCAATACAAGCTGGAAAAAAAATAATCTTGGTAAAGGCTGGGTATTAGGAGAAACTTTAATAACAGGTATTGGGCAAGGGTATATTCAAACCACACCTTTACAATTATGTTTAATGACGGCTCAAATTGCAAATGGTGGATATTCAATAAAGCCAAAAATTATAGTGAATAACAATCCATTAAATTTTGCACAGGCTAAAAAAGCTATGGAGAAACAAAGTTTGATAAATTCTAATACTCAATTATTTAAAGATAAAAAAAATATAAAAATAATTCAAGAAGCCATGTTTAGTTCAACCAATGAGATTATGGGAACTTCATATAGATCAAGAATTGATGACCCAAAATATCAATTTGCGGGAAAAACAGGCACGGCACAAGTAAAAAGAATTAGTAAAAGAGAACGTGAACTGGATCTTAAATTAGAACAGATACCATATAATGACAGAGATCATGCTTTATATGTAGCTTATGGTCCATATAAAAATCCAAGATATGCATTAAGCATAATCGTTGAGCATGGTGGATCAGGTAGTAAAGCAGCAGCACCAATGGCAAAAAAGCTTTTTAAATTAATAATTGATAGAGATGAGCTTAGGGAAAAGCAACCAAACTTTGAAGAAATTAATATTTAAATGTTCCAGCACAACAGACTAAGTTCAGAATTAACCTTTTTTCAAAAAATTAAAAATTTAGATTATATATTGTTGTTTAGTATTTTATTACTTTGTGTAATTAGTGTTTTTGTAATGTATTCTACTGATGGTGGTCAAATACTTTATCACACCAAAAGTCATTTTATAAAACTATTAATTTTTTTTCCACTAATGATAGTCATTTCATTATTTAATATAAAATTTTGGCATACCACTTCTTATTTTTTTTATTTTATTATTATTTTACTTTTGATTTGGGTTTCTGTTTATGGTCTAACATCATCAGGATCACAAAGATGGATAAATCTTTATTTTATAGTTCTGCAACCCTCTGAATTAATGAAAATTGGAGTCATTTTATGTCTTGCAAAATTTTATCATAGAACAAAGATTGATGATGTAAATTCTTTTATGAACATTATTGTTGGATTAACAATAATTGTGGTCCCTATTATTTTAGTTTTAGCTCAACCTGATTTGGGTACTTCAATTTTAATAGCTTCAAGTGGATTAATCATTTTATGGTTAGGGGGAGTTAAAATAAAATATTTCTTTATATCTTTTGTAACTTTTTTAATTTCACTACCATTCATTATTTCTTTTTTGAAACCATATCAAAAACTAAGAATTTTAACTTTTTTAGATCCAGATAGAGACCCTTTAGGAGCAGGTTATCAAATTATCCAATCTAAAATTGCTATTGGTTCAGGTGGATTAAGTGGTAAAGGGTTTTTAAAAGGAACGCAAAGTTATCTTGATTTTTTACCTGAAAAACATACTGATTTTATTTTTACTTTATTTTCAGAGGAATTCGGGTTTTTTGGTTCGATTGTTCTTTTGCTTATTTATACTATTATAATAATTAGAATTATTAGAATTGGAGTAATATCAAGAAGTAATTTCGCCAAGCTTTTTTGTTTTGGATTTGCCTTTGCAATTTTCATTTATATTGTAGTTAATTTATCGATGGTACTGGGCTTATTACCTATAGTTGGATCTCCATTACCTATCATGTCTTATGGTGGTTCGTCGATGCTGGCAACTATGATTGGTTTTGGAATTATATTCAGCGCCAAAATTAATCACAAGCAGACAATTTCTTAACTGATTTCTCTAACTAAAGTATAATTTGTCACTACAAAATTAAATTTTAACTAGTATAAGGTTGCAATGAGTCAAAACATTAAAGTTGGAATTGTAGGTGCTGGCATACAAGGTATTTCAAATGCATTGTTCCTTCAAAAAAAAGGTTTTAATGTAACTATTTTTGACAGAGATGATCCAGGTGCATCTGCGGCTTCCTATGGAAATGCAGGGCACTTTTCACCTTATGCCTCAGTGCCACTTAATAGGCCAGATATTTTAGCTGATATTCCATCTATGCTTTTAAATTCATCTGGACCACTTGCTTTGAAGTGGAACTATGTTCCTAAAATGATTCCATGGTTTATTAAATTTATTATGAATTCTACAAGTAAAAATATGATGCATACTGCAAAAAATATGCATCAAATTCTAGATTTAGCATTACCAGCATATGATGAGTTGTTTGATGAAATTGAATTAGATGGTTTGGTTGAGAATAAAGGCATTCTATATATTTGGAATGACCAAGATTTAAAAAGTAGAAAGTTAGAAATTAAAATTAGAGATGAGCTAGGTGTTGAACAACAGTTAGTGAATAAAGCTGAAATCCATGATTTAGAACCACATATAAAACCATTTTATCATGCAGGAGTTTATTATCCTTATGCAAGACATGCTAGAAATCCAAAAAAAATTCTTTTAAAGCTTTTTGATTTATTTTTGAAAAAAGGTGGAAAGTTTAACAAAGTAGAGATTAAAGACATTAGATTTGATGAAGAAAAACCAATTTTTAAAACTGATACTCAAAGTTATATATTTGATAAAGTCGTGATTGCTTGTGGTGCATTTTCTAAAAAATTAACAGATAATTTAGATGAAAAAATTCCCCTAGATACAGAAAGAGGATATCATGTTCATTTTAAAGGTTGTGATCATTTATTGAAAAGACCAGTAATATTTTCAAATAGAGGATTTGGTATAACACCAATGGAACAAGGTTTGAGAGTTGTAGGTACAGTTGAATTTGGTGGATTAGATAACCCTTTATCTAAATCAAGAGTAAAAAATTTAATTAATAATGCAAAGTATATGTTAGGAGATCTACCTAATCATGAGGATGAATGGTTAGGTTTTAGACCTTCTTTACCAGATTTTTTGCCAGTTATGGGACCATCAAAAAATTATAAAAATGTATTCTATTGTTTTGGTCATCACCATTTAGGATGGACTTTAGGACCAATATCTGGAAAGATAATTTCAGGAATGATAGCTGAAGAAAACACTAACTTAGATTTAAAACCTTATAGCTCATTAAGATTTAGTTAAGTGAGAGAAAAATCAAATTTCCTAGCATATATTTTTTTGTTGTTAACAGTAACTTTTTGGGCTGGAAATTTTATAGTTGGAAAATTTGCAAGTTTTTATGAAGTACCACCGTTTTCTCTAAATTTTTACCGTTGGTTTTTTGCATGGCTAATATTAGCACCATTTACTATTCCTGAGATTCTAAAAAAAAAAGAATATATATTTCAAAATTACAAACTGTTTATAATTTTAGGTGTTACAAGCATAACAATTTTTAACTCAATTGTTTATTATTCATTAAATTTTACACAGGTAATAAGTGGTGTGTTAATGATATCTACCATTCCTGTAATGATTATGTTTTTTTCATTTATATTAAAAATTGAGAAAACAAATATATTTCAAATTATTGGAGTAATACTTTCATTTTTAGGTGTAATCATAATTATTACTAAGGCTAATTTTGAAATCCTGAAAAATTTAGATTTTAATAAGGGTGATATTACAATGGTGGTTGCCATGTTTTCTTGGGCTCTATACTCAACTTTATTAAAAAGACAAAAATATGAACTATCCCAAATAAGCTTATTACAGGTTGTGATGACGTTTGGTTTAATTTTTTTAATTCCAATTTATTTTATCGAATATCAGTTAGGTTTTAGAATTAAACTTGATGCATCATTTATATTAATTTTATCCTATGTTGTTTTACTTCCTGGTTTAGCATCATTTATTTTATGGATTAAAGGTATTTCTATGATTGGAGCAAATCGATCTGGTGTATTTTTACATTTAATGCCTATATTCAGTGCCATAATGGCTATGTTTTTTTTTAATGAAAAATTTATGTTTTATCATATTTTAGGAGCCTGTTTCATTGTTACAGGAATTTTATTATCAAATAAGAAAGTTCAAAATGCTTAAAGTTGCTATATTAGATGACTATCAAGATGTTTCGCAAGAGTTTGTTGATTTAAAAAAATTATCTGGAAAATATGAATTTAAAATTTTCAGTGAACCTTTTTTAAATGAAGCCGATGCCATTGAGCAATTAGCTGATTTTGAAGCCTTGTTAATTATGAGGGAAAGAACTCCAATTACCAAAAATTTAATTGATAATTTAAATGATTTAAAATTTATAATAACTAGTGGCTCAAGAAATAAGGCAATTGATTTAGAAGCTGCAAAAAAAAGAAAGATTATTGTTTGTGGAACTGAGATCAATTTTAATCCTACATGTGAATTAACTTGGGCTTTGATTTTAGGATTGTCAAAAAACCTCAAAACTGAAATTGATAATATGTACCAAGGATATTGGCAGACAACTGTAGGCTTTGAGCTGAAAGGAAAAATTATTGGATTAATTGGACTAGGAAGAGTGGGTTCACAGGTAGCAAAAATTGCAAAGGCATTTGGTATGCAAGTAATAGCTTGGAGTGAAAATTTAGATTTGAATAAATGTAAGGAGCTAGATGTACTCCCATGTACCAAAGAAGATTTAATTAAAACATCAGATTATATTTCAATACATGTTCAAGGTGGTGATCGCTATAAAGATTGCATTACTATTAAAGAGTTTGATCAAATGAAAAAAACTGCTTTTTTAATCAACACATCAAGAGGTCCAATTGTAAATGAGGATGATTTAATTATTGCTTTATCAACAAATGTAATTTTAGGTGCTGGTATAGATGTTTATGAAAAAGAACCTTTGCCTGAAGGAAATAAGTTAAGATTTTTACCAAATGCATTATTAACACCTCATATTGGTTATGTGACTGCAGAAAATTATAGTATTTTTTATACGCAAATGATTGAAGACCTTGAGGCTTGTGTAAATGGCAAGCCATTGCGTGTCATCGAATAGACTATGCTAAAATATCTCAAGTTGCTATACTATGCATTTTATAGACCAAAAATTTTTTTTCCAAAAAAAAACTACTCCATGTTTGGTGAAGATAAATTTATTACTAATTATTTTAAAAAAAAAACAAGTGGTTTTTATATTGATGTTGGTTGTTATCATCCACTTGATGGGAATAATACTCACCTATTGCACAAAAAAGGGTGGAGGGGAATTAATATAGATATAAATTTTTATTCAATTTCATTATTTAATTTTTTAAGAAAAAAAGATACGAATAT
>CABXEK010000040.1 GCA_902511185.1 uncultured Pelagibacteraceae bacterium
AAGACTTAAATTTATGACCCATCTTAACAAAGATCAAATAAGAGAATTACTACCGCATAGAGAGCCCATGTTGTTAATAGATGAACTTTATGATATCAAAAAATTATTCTCAGCTACAGCCATTGTTAACGTAAAAAAAGATAGTTTTTTTGTTAATGGGCATTTTCCAGATAATCCTGTAATGCCTGGTGTTTTAATTGTTGAGTCATTTGGACAGGCTGCTGCTGCATTAACTGCACATGGGTTAGATAAGTCTACTTATGAAAATAAATTAGTATTTTTAATGGGTGTTGAGAAGGCTAGATTTAGAAACCCTGTTATACCTGATTGTAAATTAGAACTCAAAATTGAAGCCATTAGATCACATGGAAGAGTTTGGAAATACAAAGGTGAAGCTTTTGTGGATCAAAAAAAAATGGCTGACGCTATATGGTCAGCAACCATCGTGGACAAGAAATAAATAGCAATAATTCTTGATAACCTAAATAAAATTGCTTTGATAAAAGCAATTATGGTTAATCCTTTCTTTAAAAATAACGGTCCTATTAAACTTTTTGAAATTTTAAAAGAATTAAATATTAAATTTGATACGTTTGATAAAGACCAAGATATTTTTGATATTAAAGATTTATTAACTTCAAAAGAAAATGAAATTACTTTTTTTCACTCAAAGAAATATAAGGATATAGCAAAAAAAACTAAAGCCTCATTTTGTTTAACTACAGATAATTTAAAAAATGAGCTACCAAAAAACTGTAAACCAATAATTGTTAATAATGTTTTAGTTGCCACCTCATCAATTACCACAAAATTTTATCCTGAAGCAATAAATGATAATTTTGATGTAACAGCTGAATTTATAGGTGATACAAAATATAAGAATAAGGTTACATTTGGAAAAAATGTTTTAATTGGTAATAATGTAACTATCGGTTTAAATTGTTTAATTGGACATAACACCATTATTGAAAAAAATGTTTCTATTGGAAATAATTGTTCAATTGGATCTAACACTATAATCAGAAATTGTTTAATAAAAGATAGTGTAAAAATACTTGATAATTGCGTTATTGGTAAACATGGTTTTGGTTTTTTTCCATTGAAAAACGCCAATATAAGATATCCACATATTGGAATTGTTATAATTGAAGATAACTGTGAAATTGGATGTGGTGCAACTATTGATAGAGGCTCAATGTCTAATACAATTATTGGAAGAAATACATACTTAGATAACCAAATCCATATTGCGCATAATGTTAAAATTGGTGAGAACTCAATAATTGCAGGTCAAGTTGGAATTGCTGGTAGTTCTATTATTGGAAATAATGTCAAAATTGGTGGTCAGGCAGGAATCTCTGGTCATTTAAAAATAGGAAACAATGTTGAAATAGCTGGTGGTAGCGGTGTAATAAAAAATATAATAGATAACTCAAAAGTTATGGGCTACCCAGCAAAAAACATTAGAAAATTTTTAAAAGAGAATAAATGATAAATAAATTAGCAATAATTGATCCAAAAGCAAAAATTAGCCCAAATGTTAAAATTGGCCCATACTCAATTATTGGTGCAAACGTTCAAATAGGAGAAGGGTCTGAAATTCAATCTCATGTTAGTATTGTTGGAAATACCATAATTGGAAATAATAATAAAATTTATCCATTTGCGTCTATAGGAAATGATCCTCAAGATTTGAAATTTGATGGTGAGGAAACAAAATTAGAAATAGGCGATAATAATAAAATTAGAGAATACGTGACAATAAATCCAGGCACAAAAGGTGGCGGAGGATTAACAAAAATTGGAAATAATTGTTTATTTATGGTTTCATCTCATATTGCTCATGATTGTTTAGTAGGAAATAATGTAATTTTAGCAAACAATGTTCCTTTAGGAGGTCATGCAGAAATTCAAGATAATGTAATTATTGGTGGGAATTCAGCAGTTCAACAATTTACTAGAGTTGGTAGATCTGCAATGATTGGTGGAATGTGTGGTGTTGTAAGAGATATAATACCATATGGAATAGCTCATGGTAATAGAAGTGTATTACAAGGTTTAAATTTAATAGGACTTAGAAGAAAAAATATCCCCAATAAAGAAATAATGAGTTTAAGTGAAGCTTATAAAGAAATATTTAAAGATGAAAATTTGACTAGAAATTTAACTAATTTAGATAAAGATTATAGAAAAAATGAACTTGTATTAGAAGTAGTAAACTTTTTAGAAAAAGATAAAAAAAGACCTATTTGCACACCATTTTCAAAATAAAATGATTGGATTATTTTTAGGAGATACTGATTTTTCAGAAATTGTTCTTAAAAAGGTAAAAAAATTAAATAATGAATATTTCATTATTGACTTTTCGAAGAATAATAAATTTAAAAAAGAAAAAAATTCTTATAGAATTAGTATTGGAAAATTTGGTGAAATAATAAAACTAATTAAAAAAAAAAAATCAAAAAAAGTTTTATTTGCTGGCAAAATAGCCAAACCAAATTTTTCATCTTTAAGATTAGATTTAAAAGGCATTTATTATATGCCTAGTGTGATTAGAGCTGCTAAGATTGGTGATGCAGCAATTATTAAAGCAATAATTAAAATTTTATCAAATGAAGGAATTAAAGTAATTAGCTCTATATTCTTTAATCCTGAACTTTCATTAAAAAAAGGAAATTATTCAAAAGTAAAACCTAATAAACAGGATAAAATTTCGATTAAAAAAGGCGAGACCTATTTTAATAAAATTAACAATTTAGATCATATACAAGCACTAGTTGTTAAAGATGGTAAAATTATTGCAAAAGAAGGCAGGGAAGGTACGAAAAAAATGTTGTCCAAACTAAACAAAGTACCAGATGGCATTTTGATCAAACTACCAAAAAGAAAACAAGATTTAAGAATGGATTTACCAACAATAGGCATGCAAACATTAAGAGATATAAAAAAACATGGTTTAAGAGGTGTTGTTTTAAAATCTAAAAAAAACATTTTTTTAGACAAGAAAAAAGTTATTACTTTTGCGAATAAAAATAAAATTTTTATCAACATAATATGAAGAAAATTTTTATTTTAACAGGTGAACCCTCAGGTGATAAACTTGCTTCAACTGTTATTTCAAAGCTTAAATTAAGAAATCCTGAAATTGAGTATTTGGCAGTTGGTGGAAGTCATTTAAAGAAACTAGGAATTAACTCTATTTTTGATTTAAAAGAAATTACATACCTTGGATTTACAAGCGTTTTATTTAATATCTTTAAAATTAAATCTAAAATTAATAATACCGTAAATGAGATTATAAAATTTAATCCTGACATATTATTTAGTGTTGATAGCCCTGATTTTACTTTGAGAGTCGCAGAAAGAGTAAAAAAAATTAATAAAAACATAAAAACAATCCATTATGTAGCTCCTCAGGTATGGGTATGGCGAAAAAATAGGGTTAAAAAAATAAAAAAATTTATCGATCATATTATTTTGTTATTTAATTTTGAAAAAGAATATTTTGATAAAGAAAATATTAAAAATACTTTTGTTGGCCACCCATTAATTGAAAATAATCAAAATAGTAAAACAATAATTGAAAGTTTTTTACCAGAAAATAAAAAAATTATATCCTTATTTCCTGGTAGTCGAAAATCTGAAACTAATGTTTTGCTGCCTATATTAATTGATTTTATAAAACTTATGAATAAAAAACATAGAGATTATTTTTTTTACTTTCATGCGACTGAAGAAAATAAAAATATAATTTTAGAAAATATAAAAAAAACAGATATTGATAATTTAGATGTTATTTCAGAAGAAAACATTAAATCAAAAATATTATCTAATTCAATCTTTGCTGTTTCAAAATCTGGTACTGTTTCTTTGCAAATTTGTAACTCAAATATTCCTTCAATAATTATATATAAACTTAGTTTTATTAATTTTATGATTTTTAAAATGTTGGTTAACGTTAAATTTGCAAATATTATAAATATAATAAACAAAAAGGAAATTATTCCAGAACTGTTGCAAAAAGATTGTAATGCTAATGAAATATATAAATCTGTGATTTATTTTCTGAAAAAACCTGAATTAATTAAAAAACAATTAGCAGAATGTTCGAAAACACTAGTTGGCATAAGGTCAAAAACTTCATCTGCTAATGAAGCAAGTTCAATTTTATTAGAGTATCTTTCCTAATCTTTGTTCAACTTCTTCTTTTCCAAGGGATATTACTATATCATATAAGCCTGGACCAAATTTAGATCCTGTAAGAGCTACTCTTAATGGCTGACCCACACCTTTAAAATTTGTTTCATGTCTCTTTATTAATTCATTAACTATTGGTTCTATATTTTCTTTATTTAATTCTTTTAACGATGAAAGTTCATTTTTAAATTCAGAAATTATTTTTTTTGCATTATCATCGATTAATTTAAAATCATTTTCATTAAATTTTACTTCATCTGTAATGATATATTTTGCGTTATTAAATATGTCTTCTAAGGTTTTTGCTTTATTTTTTAAAAAAGATAATGATGATTTTATTTTTGATTCTTTTTTTGGGTTTATTCTTTCTTTATAAGTTTCACAATAATTAACTAGAATTGAGTAAAGATCATTTTCGTCAATAGTTTTGATATAGTGTTCATTCATTGACAAAATACGGCTCATATCTAATTTTGATGGAGATTTACCAATTCCTTCTAAATTGAAATATTTAATACTTTCTTCCAAGGTGAATATTTCTTTATCTTGATAAGACCAACCCAGTCTAAGTAAATAATTCCTAAGAGCATCAGGCATAATTCCTATTTTTGAGTAATCATCTAAGGTTGAAGCATTGTCTCTTTTTGATAATTTTTTCCCTTCTATCGTATGTATCAAAGGAATATGAGCGAATTGAGGAACTTCCCATTTCATAGCCAGATAAATTTGAATTTGTTTAAAAGTGTTTATTTTATGATCATCTCCTCTAATAATATGCGTCATGCCCATTTGGTGATCATCAACAGTTGCAGATAAATTATATGTTGGTGTTCCATCATTTCTTAAAATTATAAAATCTTCTATTGTAGTGTTTTCAATTTCAACATCACCTTGTACTAAATCTTTTAGAACAGAACTTCCCTCAATTTTACTTTTAAACCTAATTACTGGTTTTATATCTTTTGGAGCGTCTTTTACATCTGTGTCTCTCCATTTTCTATTATAGATATAAGGCATTTTCTTTTGCTTAGCTCTTTTTTTTTG
>CABXEK010000041.1 GCA_902511185.1 uncultured Pelagibacteraceae bacterium
ATTTCCTCTAGTTGGAGGCAACTTCCATTCTCTAATTCTATTTTTATCAGAAAGTGTTAAGTATTTTGTATTATCATTTATTTGCAATGAAAATAATCGGGCAATTATTCCTGTAAATATAATAACTTTAGCAGCACCAATAATAAACATTCTTCTATTAATGACGTCTGCTTTTCTTATGCCTGAACTTTCTTTAATCATTCAATATAATTACTATTTTTTTATTTACATAATTAAATATGACAAAAAATAATGGATAAAACAAAAAAGTAAAACCAGAGTTTACTAGATAGCTCATATAATTAATTTCAATCAAAAATATTAAATTTAAAATTATAATCTGAATTGAGTTAATTAAAAAAATTGTAAATAAGAAAGTTAACCAGTCATTAATAAAATTTGGACTTAAAGTTATATTTCTTAGGTATGCTGTAACTAAACAAATTAATAAGTAACATAAACTACTAACACCTACTGGTATTCCAACAATAACATCATTTATTATTCCTGCTAAAAATATAGAAACATAACCAAGATGATTTGGATTTTTTAGTGTCCAAAAAAAAATTAATATATGCACAAAGTTGAATGAAAAATATTCAATTTTTAAAAAATTAAAATCAAATTCATTAAACACTGATAGAAATAAAATTACTATTGGAAAATAAGAATAAGAAAAACTTGAGAGTGAAATTTTATTCAGTGATGACATTAATTACTGCCTTTAATGGTATAAGAAATTATGTTTACATATTCTAATTGTCTAAAATCAGAAAAAAAATTAATTTTCTTAACGTTATCTTTGTCAATTTTTCCTACTGGTAATCCTGGTTTAAACAATCCTCCACGTCCTGAGGTATAAACGATAATCTCTTCTGTGTTAATTTTGCTCTCATATTCTTCTTTTGTATACTCTATCTCACCATAATCTTTTCCAGTTCCTGAGGAAACCGCTTGCATTCCAATTGGTTCTAATAATACTGGAATTTTGCTATTAAGATCTGATAAAAGTAAAGCCCTTGAATTAGTATAATTTACCTCAATTACCTTACCTACAAGATATGCTCTGTCTACTACAGCCATACCAATTTTTATATCATCCTTGCTTCCTTTATTTAAAACAATTGACTTCAAAAAAGGACTTTCTTTATCAATTAAAACTTTTGCTAAGATTTTTTCTGACTGAATACTTTCGTTAATTAAATTTCGTAATTTTGTATTTTCTAATTTTAAAAAATCGTTAGATAATTTTTTTTGTTTTAAGGTTTCTAACTCTATTTCTATTCTTTTATAATTATCATAAATTTTTAAATGATCTTTTATTTTAAAATCAATTTCCTTTATTTTATTTTCAGGTGCTGAGATTAAAAATGACGTTCTATATACAACTTCATTTATTCCCATCTTAATAAACTTAATAACCTTAAAATTTAAGTTACTTAATATAATTACAAATATAGATAAGAATAATAATGTTAATAATGAAAATTTTTGTTTGTCTTTTTTTTTTAAAAATGCAGATCTAAAAGCTATTACAAAATCATCTCTGCCTGTTGCCATTTTTTTTAATATTCAGATAACATAGTAGAAAAAGTTTCTTCTTGATCTAAAGCTTTACCTGTTCCAACAGCAACACATGATAGTGGGTCGTCTGCAATATGCACGGGTAATCCTGTTTCTTTAGAAAACCTCTTATCAATATTTTTTAATAAAGCTCCTCCACCAGTCAGTGTTAAGCCCATATCAACTAAGTCAGCAGATAATTCTGGAGGGGTATTTTCAAGAGCGTCTTTAATTGCATTAACCATCTCTTTCATAATATCATTCAAAGCTTCAGAGGTATCCTCTTCTGTGATATTTACTTCTTTAGGTGTTCCTGATCTAAGATCTCTTCCTTTAACGGGATAAGTGTTTGATCCTGTTGGTATAGCTGTTCCCATTTCTTTTTTAATTTTTTCTGCAGTTGTGTCACCTATAAGTAAATTGTATTCTTTTCTCATATAGTTAACTATTGCAACATCCATTGCATCGCCTGCAACTCTTAAGGATTTTGAGTAAACCAAACCACCTAAAGACATGACGGCAATTTCACTTGTTCCTCCACCTATATCAACAACCATTGATCCTGTAGCTTCTGAAATAGGAAGTCCGGCACCAATTGCTGCTGCAATAGGTTCTTCAATTAATTGAACTCTTCTAGCTCCTGCAGCAAGCGCACTATCTTGAATAGCTTTTCTCTCAACCGGTGTTGATCCCGTTGGCACACAAATTAAAATTCTTGGATTAGCAAAGGTACTTCCTTTATGAACTTTTTTAATGAAGTGTTTAATCATCTCTTCTGTTACAATGAAATCTGCAATCACACCATCTCTTAAAGGTCTAATTGCACTTATGTTTCCAGGTGTTCTTCCAAGCATAGTCTTAGCTTCATCTCCAACTGCAAGAACATTTTTTTTTCCACCTTGATCAACAATTGCCACAACAGAAGGTTCATTTAAAACAACACCTTGACCTTTTAATACTACCAAAGTATTTGCTGTTCCAAGATCAATTGCCATGTCTTGGCTCCATATTTTTTTAACACTATCAAATAATCCCATTATATACCTCTTACCTTTTGATTTTCTTGCTCCATTGGAGCTGTTTTATCGCGCTTAATAACCATTTTATTTAGCGCATTTATATAGGCATTTGCTGATGCAACTAAAGTATCTGTATCAGCTGCTTGACCAACTGTTGTTTTTCCTTTTTCTTCAATTTTAACACTTACAGTTGCCTGTGCATCTGTTCCCTCTGTTACTGCGTGTACTTGATAAAGTTGTAAATTAACATCATGTGGGTAAAGAGTTTTAATACATTTAAATATAGCGTCAACTGGTCCATCACCTGTTTCCGAAGCTTGCTTCACATTTCCATAAACATCTAAAGTCATCTCTGCTTTTTGTGGCTCACCTGTTCCTGCAAAAACTTTTAATGACTTTAAGCTTATTGCATTAACTTTATTATCAGTAATTAAGCTATCATCTACTAATGCAATAATGTCTTCATCATAAACGTGCTTTTTCTTATCTGCTAAAACCTTAAATTTTGCAAATGCATTACTTACAACATCGTCCGTAAGGTTAGGATAACCAAGACTATTCATTTTATCTTTAAATGCATGTCTTCCAGAATGTTTACCCATTACTAAAGATGTTTGCTTAACTCCTACGCTCTCAGGCGTCATAATTTCATATGTTTGTCTATTTTTTAGCATTCCGTCTTGGTGAATTCCTGCTTCATGAGCAAAAGCATTTTTACCAACAATTGCTTTGTTATATTGCACAGGAAAACCAGTTGCATTAGATACAATTTTTGATGCCTTACTTAATAGCGTTGTATTAATTCCTGTATCATAAGGCATTAAATCTGGTCGTGTTTTTATTGCCATCACAACTTCCTCTAATGCTGCATTACCTGCTCTTTCACCTAAACCATTTATTGTACATTCAATTTGTCTTGCACCTGCTTGAACTCCAGCCAATGAATTTGCAACAGCTAAACCTAAATCGTTGTGGCAATGAGTTGATAAAATAGCCTTATCAATATTAGGTACTTTGTTTAATAATGTTTCTATAATCTTTGTAAATTCAGAAGGTATTGTATATCCAACTGTATCTGGAATATTTATTGTTGTAGCTCCACTTTTAATTGCCAATTCTACTGTCTTGCACATGTAGTCCATATCTGTTCTTGTCCCATCTTCACATGACCATTCAACATCATCAGTAAATTTTCTAGCATAAGCTACATGCTTACCTATTGACTCATAAACATCCTCTGATGACATATTAAGTTTATGCTTCATGTGCAAAGGACTCGTTGAAATAAATGTGTGAATTCTAAATCTTGGAGCATGCTTAAGTGCTTCATGTGCTCTGTCAATATCTTTTACTGAGTGTCTTGAAAGTCCTGCAGGAATTGAATTTTTTAAAATTTTACTTACTTCTGAAACTGCTTCGAAATCACCTGGAGATGCAATTGGAAAACCTGCCTCAATAATATCTATCCCTAATTCATCAAATACTCTTGCAATTTGGATTTTCTCTTCCAAACTCATAGATGCTCCTGGTGATTGTTCACCATCTCGCATTGTAGTATCAAATATAATGACTCTATCTTTTTTGCTCATAACTAAATATTTTAGAAAAACTATAATACAATCTATAAGAGAGATTGCAAAATAATTTGTAAATTTCCTATTATTATTCGACCATTTCAGGTCATTAAAATTTAGTTATATATAGACTCAATTTTTGGCATTAAGCGCAAAAGTTCTTTTGTATAATCGTGTTGAGGTTTTAAAAATAAATCTTCAGTATTTGAAACTTCACATAATTTACCATCAC
>CABXEK010000042.1 GCA_902511185.1 uncultured Pelagibacteraceae bacterium
ACTGCTGCTCCTGCCCATTGCTCTGTTGTAGAAACTACATTTACATTTAACTCTGGCCATACTAGTTGCAAATAATATTCCAAATGTGAGAGAACATTTGCAGCTTGTGCAGTAGTAGTTGTCATATGATAATGATTTTCTGAAATTCTTGTAGTTGTTCCATCATCCATAACAATTCCATCTTCTCTCAACATCACACCGTATCTTGCTTTGCCAACTGGTAACTTTAACCACGCATTTGTATAAACTCTATTAAGTAGCTCTGCAGCATCTGGTCCTTTAATATCAATTTTACCTAATGTAGTTACATCACATACTCCTACATTAGTTCTCACATTTTTTGCTTCCCTTTTTGATCCTTGAAATAAATTTTCATCACCTTGTTTGTAGTATCTTGGTCTTAACCACACGCCTGCATCAACAAAAACTGCATTATTTTTTTCGTGCCATGAATGCATTGGTGATTTTCTTGTTGGTTTTGAATGTTTTCCAACCTCTCTTCCAACAATTGCTCCTATAGAAACTGGAGTATATGGGGGTCTAAAAGTAGTGTGACCAACATTTGGTACTACTTTATTTTCAATATTCGATACTAATTGTAATCCATTTAAATTACTTGTTTTACCTTGGTCTGTAGCCATTCCAAGTGTTGTGTATCTTTTTACATGTTCAATTGATCGATAACCTTCTTTAAGTGCTATTTCTACATCAGAAACTGCTACATCATTTTGAAAATCTAAAAATCTTTTATAATTTTTTCCCACAGGCAATGGTACGCACCAAAACTTATCATGTGTTGTTGATTTTTTTTCTACTACGTTTGGAAATGAAATTTCATTATTATTGTTAGTAATTTTTTTTGATAACTTGTGACCAATTTCAAAAGAACTTTTTAAAGTCTCCTCTAAAGTGTAGGATCCATTGGCAGCACCTATCGTAGTTTCGTTTTGCTTTGATGTTCCTGGAACAAATGCATCAATGTCTTCATTGAATTTTGTTTTATTTCCTGATTGTGAAGCTAAATGAATTGTTGGCGTCCAAAAACCTGACACACATATACAATCACATTTAATATTTTCTACTGTACCAAGTTGTTCTTTATTGTCTGAAATTTTTGCAATATCTGCTGATTTTACTTTTTTATAACCTTGAGCAGCTACCACAACATAAGAAAACTTAATATTAATTCCTAAATTTTTTGCTTCATCAACTACTTCAGATTGAGGATCTTTTCTTGTATCTAAAATAATTGGGTCAACGCCATTTTTTTTAAATTCAATTGCTGTTTCGTAGCCACTATCATTGTTCGTAAATATCAAAGGATTTCTTCCAACTAATACTCCGTAAACTTTTAAATATTCTTTTGCTGCTGATGATAGCATTACTCCTGGTGTATCATTGTTACCAAAAACTATTGGTCTTTCAATTGATCCTGCGGAAATTAAAACTTCTTTTGCTCTAATATACCAAAGCCTTTGTTTTGGATGAAATTTTTTTGTTTTTGGTAAATGATCGCTAATTCTTTCAGACATCACTAGCATGTTATGATCATAATAACCAAAAACCTGTGATCTATTTTTAACAGTCACGTTAGGCATTTCTTTTAATTCTGCAATAATTCCTTCAGCCCATTCTTTACCTGATTTGTTTCCAATATTTACATCGCTTGTAAGAAGTGTTCCTCCAAATCTAGCTTTATCTTCAGCTAGAATAACTCTAGCTCCATTTTTTGCTGCAGCATACGCGCTTGCCAAACCTGATGGCCCAGAACCTGCAACTAATACATCACAATACTCATATTTATGTTCATATCTTTCTTTATCATGTTTAATAGATGCAACACCAAGACCTGCTGCTTTTCTGATAAAAGGTTCATAAATTTTATACCAGAAGCTTTTTGGCCACATAAAAGTTTTGTAATAAAATCCTGCAGGAAGAAATATTTTTAAAAAATTATTTATTGCGCCAATGTCAAAATTTACACTAGGCCAGCAATTTACACTCGTTGCCTCCAGACCTTCAAAAAGCTCTTGTTCTGTTGCTTTAATATTAGGTTCTGTCTCACCATTTCTATACAATTGAACAATTGCATAGGGCTCATCAACTCCTGCACCAAAAAAACCTCTTGGTCTATGATATTTAAAACTTCTCCCAATTAAATGAACACCATTAGCTATAAGAGCAGAAGCTAGAGTATCCCCCTCATAACCATAATAATTTTTACCATTAAACTTAAATGATAATTTCCTATCTCTATTTATTAAACCAATATCTGATAATCGATAACTTTGATCCATTACGAATTATCCTCATTAGCTTTTAGGGTTCTAAATATCTCATGAGTTGCAGTATCTCTTTCAACTTTTATCCACTGTCTACAGCCTGATAAATGTTGCCATAACTCCAAATGTTTTCCTCTTAAACTCTTTCTATTGTAGACAAAATTATCCCAATCTTGATCGGATATTTCTTTATTGAGTTCTGGTCTTTTTACAGTTGCATCACCTCCATAAGAAAATTCATTTTGTGATCTCATTCCACAGTGAGGACATTTAATATAAAGCATCTATGAAATCCAAGTTTTTGTACCTAGTCCTTTTTCATCAAGTAAGTGACCTGTATTAAATCTATTTAAATTATAACCAGCATTTAATTTATGAACTCTGTCTTGCGCAATCGTATGAGCAAAAGTCCAGCCTGAAGCGGGAGTTGCTTTAAATCCACCATAGCACCAACCACAATTTAAATACAAACCTTCAATATGAGTTTTATCAATTATCGGAGAGCCATCCATAGACATATCCATTATTCCCCCCCAAGTTCTAAGCATTTTTAATTTACTTAGAAAAGGCATCATCGCAATTCCCTCAGTTAATACATGCTGTAATGTAGGTAAGTTGCCTCTTTGAGCATAACTATTATATCCATCTAAGTCTCCACCCATTACCATTTCACCTTTATCAGATTGACTAATATAAAAATGTCCAGCTCCAAAAGTAACCACTCTATCTAAAATTGGTTTTATAGGTTCCGAAACACAGGCTTGGAGCAAATGAGTTTCTACTGGCAATGTCATATTTAGTTTCTCTGCTAAAATATTTGTACTTCCAGCAACGCATAATCCAATTTTTTTAACCTTAATGTCACCTCTTGAAGTTCTTACTCCATGAATTTTACCACCAACAACATCAAATCCTGTTACTTCACAATTTTGAATTATATCAACACCCATTGAGTCTGCTTGTCTAGCATAACCCCAAGCAACAGCATCATGTCTAGCTGTCCCCGCACTTGGTTGCATTAACCCACCAAAAATTGGAAATCTTACATTTTCAGAAAAATCTGCCATTGGAATAATTTCTTTTACTTGTTCTCTATTTAGTAGCACTGCATCTATTCCATTAAGTCTCATAGAATTTCCTCTTCTTGCATAAATATTCATTTGAGCATCAGAGTGTGCAAGATTAATAATTCCTCTTGGAGAAAACATTACATTGTAGTTTAGGTCCTGACTCATCTTTCTCCATAGATCCATCCCAAACTCACTGAAAAGCGCATTATCATCGTGCATATAATTAGATCTAATAATTGTGGTATTACGGCCAACATTACCGCCGCCTATCCAACCTTTTTCAATGATTGCAACGTTTGTAATGTTGTGCTCTTTAGCCAAATAATATGCAGTCGCAAGACCATGACCACCACCTCCAATGATTACAACATCATATTCTTTCTTAGGTGTGGGGTCTTTCCAGGCTAAATCCCAGTTATGATGACCTGAAAAAGCATTTTTAATCAGATTAAATATAGAATATTTTTGCATCAGATATTTTTAACTCAAACAATATAAATAGTTCTTATTTTTTTTATATATATTTTTTAGAAGTTTCCAAAGATGTTAAAAAAGGATAAGAAGTCATCAAGAAAATTTATAACTAGTAGGATTTTATATGAGCGAAGTTAAGTCAGATATTCAAATAGCTAGAGAAGCTAAAATGCAACCTATAAATGATATTTTAGCCAAGATAAATGTACCTGACGAAAGTGCTGCTTTCAGCCCAATGGGCAGACACATTGCAAAAATTAATTTAGAATATTTAGATACTCTAAAAGATAAACCAGACGGAAAATTAGTTTTAGTTACTGCAATCACTCCTACTCCAGCAGGTGAAGGTAAGACGACTACTTCAGTTGGACTTAATGATGGTTTAAATAAAATTGGAAAAAAATCAATTGTATGTTTAAGAGAACCAAGTCTTGGACCTTCATTTGGTATGAAAGGTGGAGCTGCTGGTGGTGGTTACGCTCAAGTGGTTCCAATGGAACAAATTAACTTACATTTCACAGGA
>CABXEK010000043.1 GCA_902511185.1 uncultured Pelagibacteraceae bacterium
AATACCTCCTGCATTTGTATCAGCAAAAAAGGGCTGAATATTTCTTAAAGTATTTTCACCAGTTGTGCTGTATCGGTTGTGACCAATTGCAAAGTTTCCTTTAAGGTTATTTAAAACTTTTTCTTTATTAAAGTTATCTCCAACTAAACCAAATCTTTTCTCAGAGTGATATTTTTCTCCATCAAAAGTAACTATTCCACAACCTTCTTGACCTCGGTGTTGAAGAGCATGAAGACCAAGAGCAGTTAGAGCTGAGGCATCTTTAGCATTACTTACACCAAATACTCCACATTCTTCTTTTAACTTGGGATCAAAGTTCTTCAATTTTTTCTTTAGAATTTTGATATGTTTTTTCATTAGGAAATTCTTTTATGAGATAATTACTACCTTTTTCAAGGTAAGGGAAGATGTATGATTGATCTAAATTTATTGGCCATTTGTCATAATTATAGACAATATGAATTCCAGAAAATATACAAACTGAAATAATATAAGCTCTTATAAATCCAAAAAAGAATCCAAATGTAGTATCAAGGCTACCAATTCCAGTATAGCTAACAGCTTTACTTATTCCCTTATTAACAAATAAGATTAAAAAAATAACAATCACAAAGATTGCGATCCCAAGACCAATATCAAGCACGTATTCATTATCAATTACATCTTTTATGTAAGGTTTAACTCGTGGAAATAGAATTAAGGTAATTACATATGCTAATAGCCATTTTGCCATTGAGAGAATACTTAATACAAAACCTTTTTTGTAACATTTGATAAGTGATAAAATAGTTATTAATAAATATAAAATATCTATAATAGAAGTTTGTTGGTAAAAATTTTTTAAAATATCTAACATTAAGATTGTTTACCAAATGGTTTCACAATTAAAATTAAAGCTGGGAGTAAAGTTAATACTGATATCATCGCCAGTAGCATTGCAAGACCTGTAAACATTCCAAAATAGATAGTGGGTATAAATTTTGATAAAATTAAGATAGAAAAGCCAAACACAATAGTGATTGAAGTATTTAATATTGCAACACCAACTGTTGAGTGGCAGATTTTTAGAGTTTTACTATAATCTTTGATATTATTAAATTCCTCTTTAAATCTGTAGATGTAATGAATACTGTTATCAACTGCAATTCCAATTGTAATTGCAGCAATAGTAATTGTCATCATATCCAAGGGAATGCCAAGGAGACCAATAATTCCTAATATAAAAAAAGCTGCTATAAAATTTGGAACCACTCCAATAAGAGATAATTTAATGTTTCTAAATAAAATTATAAACATTGAAAATATTCCAATCATCACTAATCCGAGTGTTAAAATTTGTGATTTAAATAAACTTTGCAATAAGTTATTGAATAAAATTAAAACTCCAGCTAATTTAAATTCTTCTTTTGATAACCCTATTTCATTTTGTAAATCATAGTTTATTTTTTTGATTAAATCATTTCTTCTCAAGTTTTCTTGTGAGTCTATTACCCTTAAGCTTATTCTGGCCTCATTATTTTCAATTGAAAGGTATGGATCTATAATTTCTGTTTTAATACTATCGGGAATTTTAGAGTACAAAACTCCCATTTCTAAAGTACCAAGAGGTTTGTTATTATTTAATTGTGTTGCAACATCTATGATAGATGAAAAGGATAAAACTTTTCCAATTTGAGGAAGGCTATCTAGATAATTATGAACTGATGAAATTCGATCAATTTTATCTTTAGTAAACCAGTATTTTTCCTCATTACCATCATCTACATCTTCCCAATCATCAAACTCATCATCTTCAGCAATAGCAGTCTTTTCCTTTTTAATTTTTGGAAATTTTAAAATTACATCAAGTGGAGTAGTGCCCCCGAGCTCTTCATCTATTAACTTCATCCCTTTGTAAATCTCAGTGTTTTTATCAAAATAATTAATGAAACTATTCTCAACTTCAAGCTTAGTAATACCAATTATACTTAATATAATAATCACACTAGTTATTCCAAAAATTGTATTTTTATTACTCAAAGAAACATTACTTAAAAAAGTAGTAAACTTTGATTCCTGCTCTTTTTTTATTGAAATATTTTTATTAGGAACAAAGTTTAAAAGAGTAGGTAGCAATGTAAAAGTTATTATAAAAGAAGTGATTAAACCAAATGTCATCATCCACCCAAAATCAATAATAGGTTTAATCCCACTAAAAATTAATGATAAAAAAGCAAATATAGTAGTAAGGACTGTATAAATTATTGGCCAAAACATCTTATTAGTTGTTGTTGAAATAATTTGAAAATTATTTTTAGCTGGATAATCTTTTCTTAATTGAAGAAAACGTGTGCTCATATGAATATTCATTGCCATTGTTAATATTAACATAAGAGCAATAAAGTTTGATGAAATTACAGTTACTTTCCAGCCAAGGATACCAAGTAAGCCCATCATAATGACTACTGAGATTAAACAACTACTGATTGGAACTATAATCCATATTAATTTCCTAAAAACAAACCATAAAGTTGCAATAATAAATAAAAGAACTCCTAATCCAAAAACTACAATATCACTTTTAATAAAAGTCATCATGTCATCAGCAATCATTGGTATACCACCTAAATATATTTTTCCTACATCGCTATAGCTTTCAATGACTTGTCTAATTTCTAAAATATTTTCATGGTTTTGTTTTTTTAATCTATCTTTATAGATTTCTATTTCTTCTTTTGATTTATCTTGAGTATTATCTAATTCTTTATTTTTTTTAATAGTAACAATTATTCCGCTAGTTTTACCATCTTCACTAATAACAAAATTTCTAAAAACTGGACTATTTAAAATTTCTCTAAAACCTCTATTTTTATCTACATCTTCATCCTTTAAAGTTTTAAAACTTTCTAAACGTTCCTGTAGCGGGGCGTCAGAATTATCTAAAAGAGGAACATCTAAAAGAGTAACTACACTGTGGACCCAATCTAAACTTTGAATTTTGTATTTTAGGCTTAAAAGATTGTTAATTGAATTATCAGTTACCATCCCTTCATTTGGTGTGTAGGTAAGAATTAAAAAATCCTTTGAGCCATATCTCTCAGAAACTTCATTTAAATAAGCTAAATCAGGATCACCTTCGATTAATAAAGTATCTGATGAGGCATCCAATCTAAAATCTTTTGAATAATAACCAAAACTTAAGATAGCAATTAAAAGTATCCCAAATACTGCTTTAGGGTTCTTTAGAACCATATTTTGATACAAAGAAGCTAACATCAGGTCTTTTATATTTGATATTAATTAGTTTGAGTATCTTTAAATTTTGTGAATCTTTCTTCAAATTCAAGGGTTACGTTGCCTATTGGACCATGTCGTTGCTTTCCAATAATAATTTGAGCCAAGTGCGCAACCTCATTCATTTTTGCTTGCCATTCAGCATGTTCAACAGTTGCTTCTCTAGGTTCTTTTCTTTGTAAATAATATCCTTCTCTATAAACAAACATTACAACATCTGCATCTTGTTCAATAGATCCCGATTCTCTTAAATCTGATAATTGAGGTTTGTGATCATCTCTTTGTTCAACTTGCCTTGATAATTGTGATAGTGCAACAACTGGAACACCGAGTTCTTTAGCAATTGCTTTTAATCCCTGTGTAATTTGTGAAATTTCTTGAACTCTTCCGTCTTTGTTAAATGTTGTTCCTCTCATTAATTGAATATAGTCAACAACAATCATATCAAGACCAAATAATCTTTTAATTCGTCTTGCTCTATTGCTCATTGCTGCAATACTGATTGCTGGAGTTTCATCAATATATAATGGTAATTCTGCAATATTTTTAGATGTTTCTAAAAACTTATCAAATTGTTCATCTGAAATTCTTCCACGCCTAATATCATTTGAACTAATTCTTGCTTGTTCCGAAATAATTCTGGTAGACAATTGTTCAGAAGACATCTCTAAAGAAAAAAAAGCAATAGAAGATTTTTTTCCACTATCTTGTAATTTTTGTGCAGCATTAAAAGCGATATTAGTTGCAAGAGATGTTTT
>CABXEK010000044.1 GCA_902511185.1 uncultured Pelagibacteraceae bacterium
TTTTTAAAGTTAAATAACAAATATTTTAAAAAAATGTCAACAAAACGACATAAAAATAGCTTAAATTAGCTCCTAAAATGAATTTAAAAACAATATTAAATTATTCACCAAATTTTGATACAACTAAGAGGACCCCTAAACAAATTAAATTTATTATTTTTCACTACACAGGAATGAAAAAAGAATTTGATTCTATTAATAGATTAACAAGCACCCTTTCTAAAGTCAGCAGCCACTATTTTATAAAAAATAATGGACAAATAATAACCCTGGTTCCAGAATTATATATTGCTTGGCATGCAGGAGTTTCATCCTGGAAAAATTATAAATTTTTAAATAAACACTCAATCGGAATTGAAATTAGTAATCCAGGTCATGAATTTAATTATAAAAAATTTTCAAAAAAACAAATTAAATCTATTTTGCGTTTAACAAAATTTTTGATTAAAAAATATAAAATAAAATCTCAAAATATTCTGGGTCATTCAGATATTGCTCCAACAAGAAAAAAAGATCCAGGGGAAAAATTTCCATGGGAATATTTGTCGTCAAATAAAATTGGTATCTGGCATAAATTAAATAAAAAAAAATTAGAAAAAAATAGATATTTAAAAACTAATAATTTAGAAAAAAATTCATTTTATAAAAATTTGAAGTTAATTGGCTACCCTACTAAAGTAGTCTTTAAAGATTCAAAAATTAGTATAAACAAATATACGAAAATAATTACCAAAGCTTTTCAAAGAAGGTTTAGGCAAGATCAAATTAATGGTATTATTGACCAAGAATGTTTAATGATTAGTGAAAATTTAGCTAAAATTTTAAGTTAAAACTCTTGCAGTTTTTATGTTTAGTATTAAATTGAACTTGCCAGATAAATGATTTATCGCTTTAATTTATTAAAGAGGAAAGTCCGGGCTCCGCAAGGATACAGTGCCAGCTAATTACTGGCGGGGGAAACCCTAGGGATAGTGCCACAGAAAATAAACCGCCATAACATGGCAAGGGTGAAAAGGTGTGGTAAGAGCGCACCGGTTCTATTGGTAACAATGAACGCTGGAAAACCCCACTGGGAGCAAGACTAAGTAGAGGTGACATTGTTGAAAAACTAAAAGCCATCCTTGGCTTGTCATCAGGGTTAGTTGCTTGAGCTTAAGAGTGATCTTAAGCCTAGAGAAATGATAGGTTTAAATGACAGAACCCGGCTTATAGTTTATCTGGCAAACTATCCACAAGCTAAATAATTAACTAAGTGAATGTTCACGTTTTGATTCATTATTGAGTCAACTTTGTTCTCATTATTCTATTATCTGATGTATAGCTTAAAGATTAAAAAAATTGAAACAATAACCACTTTTCGTAGTTAAAAGTTATTATTTTCATTAGCTATTTAGATAAAAATCATTATTTGACACCATATTAAATTACCCATATATTCCCATATATTCCCATTATGGAATTTATAAATTTAAAAATATATGTTTTTATCTACTCACGAGAACAAATTGGACAAAAAAGGGAGGGTCTCTGTGCCTGCTAGTTTTAGATCTCATTTGTCAAACTTAGGTTACAATGGTGTTGTCTGTTATCCATCTTTTAATAATTATTCTATAGAAGCTTGTTCTCAAGATAGAATTGAAAAAATCTCATCTGCTATTGACTCTTTAAACCCTTTTGAAGAAAAAAGAGATTTTTTTGCAACATCAATATTAGCAGAAAGTACTAATCTACAATTTGATACCGAAGGTAGGATTTCACTTTCTACGAAATTATTAAAACATGCAAAAATTAAAAACAGCATGTTATTTGTTGGCCAAGGTCAAACCTTTCAAATATGGGAGCCATCAACATTTGAAAAATTTAAGGCAGTTGCAAGAAAAAAAGCAAATTTAAATCGAGCAAGCCTTAAATGGGAAAAACATTTTAACAACAATGAGGGGAAATAAGATGACTATTAACTTTAAAGCACCAGAAATAAAAGAGTTACAGCCACGACTATTAGTATTAGGAGTAGGTGGAGCAGGCGGAAACGCAATTAATGAAATGATTGAAAATAATCTACAAGGAGTAGAATTTATTGCTGTCAATACTGATGCGCAAGATTTAAAGTTAAGTAAAGCAAAAGCAAGAATTCAAATTGGTTTAAATTTAACAAAAGGCTTAGGAGCAGGTGCAAAACTTGACATAGGTCAAGCAGCTGCTGATGAATCTTTAAATGAAATTGTAAATACACTTCAAGGTGCAAACATGGTTTTTATTGCAGCTGGTATGGGTGGTGGAACGGGCACTGGTGCTGCTCATGTCATCGCAAGAGCTGCTAAAGAATTAAATATTTTAACTGTAGGTGTTGTGACTCTTCCATTTTTATATGAAGGCCCCTCTAGAATGAGAAGAGCACAACAAGGATTGGAAGAACTAAGAAAACATGTTGATACAATAATAGTTATTCCTAATCAAAACTTGTTTAAAATTGCAAATGAGCAAACTACTTTTGAAGAGTCTTTTAATCTTTCAAATAATGTATTGATGCACGGTGTTCAAAGTATAACTGATTTAATGGTAAGACCTGGTTTAATTAATCTTGATTTTGCTGATGTTGAAACAGTTATGGCATCTATGGGCAAAGCTATGATGGGAACAGGTGAAGCCGAAGGAGAAGGTAGAGCTATTAAAGCAGCTGACATGGCTGTCAGCAATCCATTAATTGATGATTATACTCTTAAAGGTGCAAAAGGTTTATTGGTCAATATTACTGGTGGTAAGGATCTAAAACTTTTTGAAGTTGATGAAGCAGTAAATAAAGTAAGAGCTGAAGTAGACTCTGAAGCTGAATTAATTATTGGTGCAATTACAGATTCGGAACTTGATGGCAAGATGAGGGTTTCAATAGTTGCAACATCTTTAGATGGACAGCAACCAGAAACTAAATCTGTAATAAATATGGTTCATCGAATTCAAAATCGAAATCCTGGTTATTCAGATTTTACAAATGTAGGATCGTCTACATCTTTTAACTTTTCTAACTCAATTACTAATCCAGTATCTCATGGTGCAAATGCATTAAAGCTTGAAAATGAGATAGATCAAGAACAACAACAAGATACATCAAGCGCCAATGTTGTAAATGATGAGGTTATTCATAACACAAACATTTTAACAGAAAGTGTTGTTGAAGATGGCTCTGTTAATGAGATGGAAAAATCATTTACTCAAGAGGCCATGGAAGAAATTCAAGAACCAATGGTAGAAGAAAGTGTAGATGAAGATGCTTCAAATGACTTGAAAGAATTTGGTGTTGACTCTGAAGCTCCTGATTTATTTAGTTCTGAGACAGAAAACTCAACTGCAGAGGACTTGTTATCTTCAAATGATGAAGAAGATGATCTTGAAATACCAGCCTTCCTAAGAAGACAAAAAAATTAATGGTCTTTAAAGAAATAAATGGAAGCCACCATAGTACCGAAAGTGCAAAAGCATTATCCGGTACTGCTAAAAGAAATTATTAGCATTATCACCCCTCAATATGGTGGCACATTTATTGACTGTACTTTTGGACAAGGCGGCTATTCAAAACAAATTTTAGAATTTGAAAATACTAAAGTAATTGCTTTAGATAGAGATTTTGAAAGTAAAAAAAAAGCCAACGAAATAAAAGAAAAATTTAAAGATAGATTTATATTTAAGAATATAAAATTTAGTCAACTTAGTAATCTAAAACTAAAAAATGAAGATGTTAAAGGAATAATATTTGATCTTGGCTATTCTTATACTCAAATAAAAGATCATAAAAAAGGATTGTCTTTTGATTCTACTGGAAATTTGAATATGAAAATGGGTTTAAATAATTATTCTGCTCAAGATGTAATTAACAAATTAAATGAAAAAGAATTAGAAAAAATATTCAAATTTTTTGGAGATGAAAAAGAAGGTAAATTCATAGCTAGGAATATTGTCAAAGAAAGATTAAAGAATAAAATTGACACACAAGCTCTTGTTAAAATCATAGATAAAACGAAAAGAAAAAAAAAC
>CABXEK010000045.1 GCA_902511185.1 uncultured Pelagibacteraceae bacterium
TAGATTTTTCTTTTACTGCATCAAAATCAAAATCTAGCTCAACATCACTACTTCTATTAAGCATTATAAATCTCGTAGCATCTTTACCAACTTCATCAACTAAATCGTCAACTGTTATGTAGTCACCTTTTCTTTTTGACATTTTAAAAGGTTTATTGTCTTTGATAAGTTTTACAAGTTGGCTAATTTTACAAATTAATTTATTTTTGGTACCTGACAAAGCATCAACAGAAGAAGAAATCCTTTTAATATAACCAGCATGATCTGCTCCTAAAATATTGATTAAATGGTCAAAATTTCTATCAACTTTATTTTTATGATAAGCAACATCACTTGCAAAATATGTCCATGTACCATCAGATTTTTGTAAGGCTCTATCTTTATCATCACCAAAATCTGTTGATTTAAATAATAGCTGCTCTCTTTCAACCCAATTCTTATTATCTTCACCTGCTGGAGCTTTTATTTTGCCTTTATATACGTACTTACTGGCTTCTAAAAATTTGATAACTTTTTCAACTTCATTATTTAATACAATACTTTTTTCGCTAACAAAATTATCATGCTTAATTCCTAAACTTTTTAAATTTTTCTTAATTAACAATAATGCTTGTTCTATAGATAATGCAGTTAATTTATCTACAATTTCATCATAATTCTCAAAGTTAATATTTGAATTTGATGAAACAATATTCTTAGCAAAATCAGCCAAGTAATCACCAGGATATAAATCTGGGTTATCGCTAGGAAAAGGTTCTTTAAATTTAACTTCACGAATTCTAAAATAAACAGATTTTGTATAATTTATAATTTGATTACCATAATCATTAACATAATATTCTTTAGTAACTTTATGTTTATTAAAAATTAATACATTAGAGATTACATCACCTAATATAGCACCACGACAATGGCCGACGTGCAAGGGCCCTGTTGGGTTAGCTGAAACAAACTCTACTAAATAATTAAGCTTTTTTTCTTTTGCATTAACACCAAAGTTTTTTGCATTTGTAATAATTTCTTGAATAAAATTTGTCCAAAATAAAGGTTTAAACTTAATATTAATAAATCCTGGTTTCACAATTGTAATATTTTCAATTAGTGGGTCTTTATCTTTAATAATAGGAGATATTTGTTCAGCTAAATCAATTGGCGATTTTTTATTTAATTTTGAAAGCACCATTGCAACATTTGTTGAAATATCACAATCAAATTGTTCTGGAGGAATCTCTGCATTAATTCCATTAAAAGTTTCTGGAATAATCAATTCCCCTTGTTTATTTAGATCAATTAAGATTGATTTAATTTTGTCAATGTATGACTCAAAAATATTCATTTATAATTGTTATATAGGTTAATAGCATAACGATCTGTCATACCTGAAATAAAATCTGAAATAGCTCTAAATTTATCTATAGTCAATTGATCTTTTGAAAGAAATTTTCTAGGCTTTGCTTTGATTATATTAAATAATTTTTTAACAATCACTTTACCTCTTTGATTTTTCCTTAGAACTGATTTATTATTATACATTTTAGTTCTTAAAAAAAATCTAATTTCTTTTTCTGAATTCTGCAATTTGTCTGAAAAACCAACTACTGGTTGATCAATTTTAGCAACATCTTTTACAGATTTAGTTTTAAACACTTTTAGATTTTTTTTTGTATTAACCAACAAATCCCTAATCATTAAGTCAATTGAGTCTCTAATTATTTGATAAGTAGCTATTTTATAATTTTTTTTATTAATCTTATTTTTATACTTAAAATAAATTGATTTAAAAAAGTCTATTTCTACAAGCTCTTCGAGTTTAAATAAATTGGCTTTAATTCCATCCTGAATATCGTGATTATTATAAGCAATATCATCTGAAATTGCTGAAATTTGAGCTTCTAAAGGTGGGTAAGTTTTAAAATTAATCTTTCCCTTAAAAGTTTTTAAACCAATCAAGCTATTTACTAAGACTGTATCCTCTACAGGACCATTATGTTTTAATAACCCCTCTAAAGTTTCAACAGTTAAATTAAGACCTTTAAACTTAAAATACTTATTTTCTAAGAACATAACTATTCTTAATGTTTGAAGATTGTGATCAAAACCACCATGATTTCCCATACATTCATTTAAAGCGTCTTCACCAGCATGACCAAAAGGTGTGTGTCCTAAATCGTGAGCGAGACTTAATGTTTCAGCTAGATCTTCATTTAAGTGTAGATATTTTGCAATTGATCTAGCTATTTGTGCAACCTCAATAGAATGAGTAATTCTTGTTCTAAAATGATCTCCTTCAGTATTAACGAATACCTGAGTTTTATGTTTTAATCTTCTAAATGACGCACTGTGAATTATTCTATCTCTATCTCTTTGAAAGGGAGATCTGTACTTTGACGTAGGTTCTTTGTTTAATCTGCCTTTACTTTTAAATACTCCTAACAAAATATGTTTTTTCATCCTTTAATTTAAATAATTAAGTATTATATTACTATTATCAGTGTTCAGACATGATTAAAGAAATTAAATTTACAGATAATGCTTTAAAACAAATAGCTAATCTATTGTCTAAAAAAGATAAAGGATCTTTTTTTAGAATCGCTATTAAAGGTGGTGGATGTTCTGGATTTCAATATGAATTTACATTTGAACAATCTAAAAATGATGATGATCTTAACTATGAGAATATCCTAATCGATAAAGCTTCTGCAGACTTATTAAAAGGTTCTGAAGTTGATTATGTATCTGAGCTTATAGGTGAGTCTTTTAAAATTTCTAACCCACAAACTAAATCTTCTTGCGGTTGTGGTGTTTCATTTTCACTTTAATGATTATTTCATCTTGGAATGTTAATTCAGTTAGAGCAAGAATAGAAAATATCAAAAGTTATTTACTTAAATACAAACCTGATGTTTTAATGATGCAAGAAATTAAAACTGAAGATGTTAATTTTCCATACGATGATTTTGCCTCCATGGATTATGAAAGTCATGTTTTTGGTCAAAAAAGTTATAATGGTGTAGCTATTATATCTAAAAGTAAATTAGAAAATGTCAGAACTGATTTAATTAAAGATAAACTAAAACAATCAAGAATAATTTCTGCAGAGATTAAATATAAAAAAAAAGTTATCCAGTTAATAAATATTTATACTCCTAATGGAAACCCTGTTGATACTGAAAAATATGATTATAAAAAAAATTGGATGGATCAATTAATTAAACAATTAAAAACTTTATCAAAAAAAAATTCTAACATAATTCTTGCTGGTGACTTTAATGTCATTCCAGCTGCTGAAGACGTTTATAATGTTAAGAGCTTTGAAGACGATGCATTATATAGACTTGAAATAAGGAAAAAATTTAGAGAAATGTTAAATCTTGGTTTTAATGATGTTTATAGACATTTTAATGAAGATAAAGAGGGCTATACATTTTGGGATTATATGAGAGGAGCCTGGCAAAAGAATAATGGAATGAGAATTGATCACTTTTTAGTTTCTAGCTCTATAATAGATAATGTGAAGGATATTAATATTAACAAAGATCCTCGAGGAAGGGAAAAACCTTCAGATCATACTCCGATTGAAATTAAACTAGCTTAGAGATTTAATTTTATTAACTAATTCCTCATTGATATGTCGAGGGCCATTATCTTGTCGATTTTTATGTCTTCTTTCACCGGGTAATCTAACTTCACCCATTGATTTCATTTTTTCAAAAAATTCTTCAGCATGTTTTTGCCAGCTTGTTCCAGCAGTTTTATCAGGACAA
>CABXEK010000046.1 GCA_902511185.1 uncultured Pelagibacteraceae bacterium
AAGGTAATAAAACTCCACCGTCAGCAATCTCACCTGGGTCAGTAGTATCTTTACCATCTTTCGTTAATCCAGTTCCAAGGGGGACCTTATGCCCTTCTCTTTTAGCAACTTGAACTTCACCCATTGCCATTGAAGCTGTTGCCATATCATATACAACAGGTGTCTTTCCTGGTCTTGGCCAAGCAAATGAAATTGGGTTTGTTCCAAATAATGGTTTAATAGCACCTGCTGGGGCTACTGCTGGCTTATAAGATGTACAAGCAAAAGCAACTAATCCCTCTTCAGCTAATTTTTCAGTTTCAGGCCACATAGCAGCCATGTGGTGAGAATTATTGATTGCTAAAACGGCAACACCATTTTCTTTTGCAGCTTTTGTTAATTCAGGTAATCCTTTATTTAATACAACTGGAGCTAAAGAGTTGTTGCCTTGAACTTTTATTACTGATGGAGAAATTTTTTTAATTTCAGGTTTTCCTTTACCATTAATTTTACCACTTTTTAAACCTGAAACATAAGCAGGTAATCTAAACAAACCATGCGAAACAGAACCGTCTCTCTCTGCATTTCTAATTAAATCTGATAATATAGATGCAGTTTCATCATCACATCCATTAGCCAAAAGTGTCTTTTTGGCTAGTTCGAATATTTCGTCTAAAGTTAAAGATACTGTGCTCATTTATTTTGATTTACATTTTTTACATAAACCAAAAAATTCTAAATTATATTTACTGTATTTCATTCCAGAGTCGTCTGAAAAGTTAGATAAATATTTTGAAAGTTTTGAGTTACTTATTTCGGATACATTTTCGCAACTTTCACAAATTGAAAAAGCAGTTGCTTTTGTTATTTGGCAGCTAGAATTTTGACATGCAATAAACGCATTTCTACTTTCTATCTTATGAATTTTTCCAATTTCAACTAATTTGTCTAATGCTCTATAAACTTGTAATGGTGCTTTAATTCCTTTTTTTTGAACATCGAACAAAATTGAATATGCCTTCATTGGCTCACCAGATTTATCAATTATATCAAAAATAATTTTTTGGTTCTTTGAAAGATTGTGTTCTTTTTCCATTTATAAATTCTTATCAATTAGTTATTAATTTTTCAATTTAATCGATTGTTTAATATTAAGTAAAGATAATATAAATAAAACTAAAGAAGCCACAATTATTGAAGGTCCAGAAGAGGTATTAAATTCTAATGAAGAAAATAAACCCAATATTACTGATAAAAGACCACCAATTACTGAGAATAAAACCATCTTTTGTGGGCTATCTGATATGTTTCGAGCCATTGCGGCTGGTATGATTAGCATTCCAGTTATAAGTAGCAATCCAACCATTTTAATTGAAATAGCTATTACAGCAGCCATAAGAATAGTAAAAATTGCTTTAGCTCTATCTGGATTTAACCCTTCCGCTTCAGCTAGCTCGTAATTAACAGTAGATGCAAACAAAGGTTTCCAAATTAATTTCAGTACTAATAAGATTACAGCTCCACCAGTCCATATAACAAATATATCAGTTGTTGTTACTGCTAAAATATCTCCAAATAAAAGTCCCATAATATCAAAACGAATAAAGGTTAGAAATCCAATTACTACTAAACCAACTGCTAATGAAGAGTGAGCTAGAAGTCCGAGCAAAGCATCACCAGGTAAATTAGTTTTTTTTTGTAATTGAATCAAAATTAATGCAATTGCGGATGAAATTATAAAAACTGAAAGTGCAATGTTAAGCTCAAATGAATAAGCCATGGTTACACCCAATAATGCTGAATGAGATAATGTATCACCAAAGTATGACAATCTTCTCCAAACTACAAAACAACCTAGTGGCCCTGTTACCAAGGCAACACCAATTCCAGCAATTAATGCTCTTATGAAAAAATCATCTAACATATTAATTTTTTTTAATTTGCCCTTCGTCTAAATGAACATGATCATGTTTATGTTCGTATACAGATAAAATTTGAGAAGCTTGTTCGCCAAATAAGGTTTTGTATTCATTATTTTTAGCTACATCCATTGGCGTACCTGAGCAGCATACATGGCCATTTAAGCATACAACATGGTCTGTTGCAGTCATAACAGTATGTAAATCATGTGAAATTAATAAAATTCCACAATTTAAAGTATCTGAAATTTTTTTAATTAATTCATACAAAGCAATTTCACCCGTATAATCAACACCTTGAACTGGCTCATCTAAGACCAATAATTCTGGTTTTTTGGAAATAGCTCGAGCTATTAAAACTCTTTGAAATTCACCACCAGATAAATTTCCTAAATTTTTATCTTTAAGATGTGCAACTCCAGTAAGAGCAAGAGCTTCATCAATCGCTTCATCACTGATGTCTTCTGTTAAAAGCATAAAATCATACACTCTTAATGGTAATGTCCAATCTATTGAGATTTTTTGAGGAACATAACCAATTTTGTTTGTATATTTTTTTACCAACCCCTCAATATTTTTATAAATACCTAAAGCAATTTTTGCCGTAGTACTTTTACCAGATCCGTTTGGACCAATAAGTGTAACAATCTTGCCCTTCTCAACTTTTAATGAGACACCCTCTACTAGCCATTTATTGTTTTGTTTAAAACCAGCTTTATGAAGTTCTACTAATATATTTTTATCTGACATTTATAACTTGACTTGTAAATGTTATATTATTACATACTGTTATAATATAACAACTAATTAAATTACTTATTATGAAAAAACTCAAAAAATTATCCTTTGCTTTATCAATCTTATCAATTTTAACTTTCTTTACACCAGCAAATGCTGAATTAAAAGTAGTTACATCTATTAAACCAATACACTCTTTAGCTAGTTATTTAATGGATGGAATTGGAAAACCAGACTTAATTGTTGATGGATATGCGTCTCCTCATGGATTTTCAATGAAACCCTCGCATGCAAAAATGCTTCAAAACGCAGATCTTATTTTTTGGGTTGGTGAAGATTTAGAAAATTTTTTAGAAAAACCATTAAAATCAATTGCAAAGAAAGCTGAAAAAATTGAGTTAATAGAAATTAAAGGTCTAAACGTATTAAAATTTAGAGAAAGAAATATTTTTGATGAACATGATCACGACGATCACGGACATGATGATCACGGTAAGAAAGAAGATGATCACGACGATCACGACCATGATGATCACGGTAAGAAAGAAGAGCATGATGATCATGACGACCATGATGAACACGAAGGTCATGCGCACGGTGAATTTGATCCACACATTTGGTTGGATACAATGAATGCTAAAGCTATGTTAAATGAAATGGTTGAGCATTTGATTGAAAATGATCCAAAAAATGAAGCTAAATATAAAAGTAATTTAGATAAGGCTTTAAAAGATATCGATAAGCTAACTATAGAAGTAATGACCGAATTAAATAATAGTGTTTCTTCAATTGTATTCCATGATGCATATCAATATTTTGAAAAAAGATTTAATGTTAATATATTAGGTGCATTTACTGTTAATACTGATGTAATGCCTGGAGCCGAACAACTAGCTGAAATTAGAGAAATCATTGAACACGATAAAGTTGCATGTGTATTCTCTGAACCTCAATTTAATCCTGATATTATTAATGCTGTTGCAAAAGACATGAAGATTAAAACTGGTGTTTTAGACCCACTAGGAGCAACTTTAGATTCAGGTAAAGATCTATACTTTAAATTGATTAGAAATATGTCAGCTTCTTTTAAAGGTTGCTAATTTATTAGTTTATTTCAAGCTAAAA
>CABXEK010000047.1 GCA_902511185.1 uncultured Pelagibacteraceae bacterium
TATATTTCTTATACCAAAAGATATTAATGATACATTTGGAAAATCCAAACATCTTTTTATTGCTGAAGCATGTGAAAATTTTTCTCCATTATAGCTTTCTCGAAGATCTGCATGAGCATCAAAGTGTAGTAGACAAATATCTTTGTATTTTTTTACAAAAGGAGCAATACATCCTGGTGTAATCGAGTGCTCACCACCAAAGGTCATAGGGAAAAGTTTTTTATCTAAAATTTCCTTATTAATTTTAGACATTTTAGAAAGAGCCTTTCTAATATCTTTATCTATCTTAAAAGGTCTTAATGTTTTGATACCTATTTTTTTGTATGGTTCGCAGTTTAATTCTTCATCGTATAGCTCCACTTGATGAGAAGCTTTGATAATTTCTTTGGGTCCATTTTTAGTTCCCCCACCATAACTGACAGTTTTTTCAAGTCCAAAAGGAACTACCACAACTTTTTCTTTGAAATCAACTTTATTGTCAATTCCAAGAAATCCATTTTTATTTGAAAGATATTTCAATTTTTACTCAAAAATTTTTGTGAAGTTTTTTCTATTTCTATTTTTCCACTCACCTTTATGATAAGCATCACTTGCTATTAAAGGCAATACACTTGTTGCTTCTGCAAATACCATTTGTTCTTTTGTAATATCAACTTTACCCCAAGAGCTTGCTTCCTTTAAAGTTGAACTACTACAAGCACCATCTCTTGAGTCAGCTACTGTAATTTGAACAGCATATTTATGCATATCAACTTCTTTACCTAATAATTCAGCACAAATTACAGTATCTTGTATAAAATTTTTAGGCACACCTCCACCAATCATAAACAGACCTGACCCCTTAGATTTAATCTTAATTTCTGTTAGTTCTCTAAATTCTCTTACAGAATCTATAGTTATGTGTTGCTTTGGATTTTTTTCTTGATGAATTACCAAACCAAAACCAGCACTTGAATCTGTAAAAGCTGGACAAAAAATTGGCACATTATGTTCAAAAGCTGTTTCGATTAAAGAATCTTTCTTTTTTGAGTTTCTCTTCAAATATTTCCCCATTTCATAAATGAATTCTCTAGATGTATAACTTCTTGGATCTAAACTATCAGCAATGTCACAAATAATTTTATCACACATTTGAAGCTCTTCTTCATCAATGTAAGTGTCATATATTCTATCTATATAATTATTTCTCAATTCAGTATCATCTTGAAATTGTGAACCTTGATAATGTTTAAATCCTAGGGCCTCAAAAAAATCCATATCTACTATAGAAGCTCCAGTTGCAACAATTGCATCGACCATATTATATTTAACTAAATCTTTGTAAATATTCATACATCCAGCAGCTGATGTAGAGCCAGCTAATGTTAAAAATATAGTACAATCTCTATCTTTAAGCATGTCATTATAAATGTTTGCTGCGTTGGCAGTTTCTCGGGAAACAAAAGACATTTTTTCCATTGAAGAAATTATTTTTCGAGAGTCAAATGATGTGATGTCGATATGTTCAACTGGATTTTTTAAAAAATCTTTTTTACTGTTGTGACCTGGGTTTTTATGATTTGACATTAAGCGACCAAAGTAGCTTTGTTAATGTCTTTGTCATACATTGTCATGATTGGTTTATCTTCAACTTCAAATATTTCGTCTGAGTAGTAGCCATTAAATTGGGTTCTAAAAGTTAAACCATAGGCACCTAGTTGGCCAAGCTCAATGTAATCATTTTCCTTTATATTATTTGGAAGAAGAAAAGGACCTTTCATATAATCCATGCTATCGCATGTTGGTCCAAAAAAATCGAAAGCAGTTAATTTTTTTGATATTATTTTATTTGAATTGTCTTTAATCATTTTAGATGGAAATACTATATTTGGGGTTCCTGCATCAAACAGTGTTCCGTAAGTTCCATCATTTATATAAAGTTTTTGTTTTTTTCTTAAATTGACTCTCACAATCGTAGAGCCACTTTCCGCCACCAGCGCTCTTCCTGGTTCACAAATAATTTCAGGCAATTTTTCAAGTTTTAAGTTTTCTAATCCTTTTTTAATTTCATTAAAATAGCTATCCATAGATTGAGGTATTAAGTCAGGATAAATTGTTGGAAATCCTCCACCAACATTAATGTAATCAGGTAAGATTTTTGTTTTTTTAATTATATTTCCAATTTCATTAATACCTTTTGAATATGATATTGGATGCATACATTGTGAACCTACATGAAAGCTTAACCCAATTTTTTTTGCATGTTGTTTGACTAATCTTAATAATCCCACTGCTTCTGAGCTTAATGCGCCAAATTTCTTTGATAAATCTATTTCAGCATGTTCGTTAGAAACTGCAACTCTTACAAATAATTCCAAATCTTTTGCATTATTCGTACTTTTAATTATCTTGATTAATTCATCTTTAGTATCTAGTGAAAATGCTCTAACTCCATAATTAAAGTAAGCTTCTTTAATACTCTCTCTACTTTTTACAGTATGCATGAAAGAACATTTTGCTGATTGGCTAAAAGCTCTAATACTTTTAATTTCTTCAATAGACGCAACATCGAATTGTTCTACGCCACTATCTATGATTTTCTGAATTACTGTGGGATGTGGATTTGTCTTTACTGCATATAAAATTTTACCAGGAAAATTTTTGTTGAAATATTTTACTGCAGATTGAATAGAATTCTTTCTTATACAATAAACTGGTTTTTCAGGTTTCAGTTGACTTATTAATTGTTCAACTGATTTAAATTTTTGCATTTAAAATGCCTCCAAAAAAAAATTTAATAAAAAAAAGCTTTTTATTGCTAAAAAACTTTAAAATTTCCTCCTCTTAAGCCTATAGATTAATAATGTAAAGCAAATAATGGGTATTGAATTATTTGATCTAATACCCACATTAAAGTTATGAAAGAACATGTAGTCCTTAAAAATATCAATGATTTCGAGAATAAATCTCTACTTATAGTTGATGACGATAATCCATTTAGAGAAAGATTGGCTCGCGCAATGGAGAAAAAAGGTTTCGAAGTTACTCAAGCAGAAAGTGTACAAAAAGGTGTAGAATCGGTTAAAGCTAAGAAACCTGGTTTTGCGGTAGTAGATTTAAGGCTTGGAGATGGTAACGGACTAGAGGTTGTAAAAGAAATTCAAACTACAAATAGTGAAAGCAGAATAATTATGCTAACTGGTTATGGAAATATTCCTACTGCAGTAGCAGCAATTAAAGAGGGCGCTATCGATTATCTTGCTAAACCAGCTGATGCTGAAGATGTTGAAAAAGCTTTACTTGCAGATCCTGCAAAAAAAGCTGCTCCTCCAGAAAACCCAATGTCTGCAGATAGAGTGAAATGGGAACACATACATAGAGTGTTTGAATTATGTAATAGAAATGTTTCTGAAACTGCTAGAAGATTAAAAATGCATAGAAGAACTCTTCAAAGAATTCTATCTAAAAGATCACCTAGATAAAACTTCTTATTTTTAAAATTTTTTTTGTTATTAATGCTAAGAGTGCAACTTTAAAAATTTCAGCTAATAGAAAAGGTTTAGCTC
>CABXEK010000048.1 GCA_902511185.1 uncultured Pelagibacteraceae bacterium
TCTCACCCATCCCTTGACCATAAATTGCACCAGTAGTTGATAACATTTCTCTCATACCTGGTCCTCCTACAGGACCTTCATAACGAATAATAATTACATCACCTTCTTTATACTTTCGGTTTTGTACTGCGGCCATTGCTGCTTCTTCATTATCAAAACATCTAATTACCCAAAAAGAGATCAACAAAATAAATGAAGTTGTAAATGAAGTAATTTCCAAAGAGAAGGAAAGAAAAAGATCAAATAACCAAAAAGATACCCAATCTTATGACAATTATCATTTTGTTTACAATTCTAGTTCATCAAAAAATAAAGAAATTTTAAGATTAAATAATCCTCAAAATAGACATAAGATCTTCTATCAACTATCTAGAAACAAAAAAATAATATCTATAGCTAAAAAATTACTAGGAGGGACGGTTAGATTTCATCTTGGAAAATTAAATTTTAAATTACCAAACAAGAAAAAAGGAAGTGAAATTGGATGGCATCAAGATTGGGCTTTTTACCCACATACCAATGATGATTTGATCACAGTTGGTATATATTTAGATGATTGCTATGAGAAAAATGGTCCTCTTAAAATAATTAAGAATTCACACAAAAAGAAATTGTACAGTCACCACAATAAAGAAAATTACTTTGTTGGAAAAATAGATACTAAAAAGAATAAAATTGGAACAAATAATAGTGTTTCCATAACTGGAACTGCTGGAACAGTTGTTTTTTTTCATTGCAGATCAGTTCATGGTTCTGGACACAATCTAATGGATAACTCAAGACCACTAATTTTATTTGGCTACAGAGCTTGTGATGCTTGGCCATTAATTAATGATGGAAATCCTCATCCAGAAGTAGATTTAGAAAATTATGATAAGAATATTATTGTAGGAAATAAGTCAATAAAACCAAGATTAACCAAAGTTCCAACGATAATTCCACTACCAAAGAAGAAACACTACGTTTCTATCTATGAACTTCAAAAAAATTAAAATCTTACTTTTAGTTAATATCAATATTTTTTATAAATAAGATAATTTTTTGAAAATATTTAGAGAGGAAATTATGTTTATTAGAAAATATCTTAAGTGGATAAGTACATTTCTCGTTCTAGTTGGTATTCTTTTAACAAATCTAAACGTGTATCCATTGAATATCTACTTTCACGGATTAGGAGTTGTAGGATGGACTATCGCTGGATTTATCAGCAAAGATAAAGCGATACTAACTAATTTTGGATTGCAAATACCATTATTTGTAATTGGTATATATAAAGTTATATTTTAATTTTTTATATAGACATTGAACTAAATTAGTTTAATCGTTGATGAATCTACTCTCTGATTCTGTAATAAATAAATTTAGATATAGAAAAATTCTTTGACTAATATTAAACACTCCTCAAGTCATAAAACGATAGAACCGAAAACAATAATATACAGGAGATAAAAAATGGAAATGACTTTAATTTACACGGTTATAGGTTTTGCCCTTGCCGGTTATAGCGTAATCGCTAACGACTCAATCCAAACACTTGGAACATTTATAGCTTCAAAAAAGAAGTGGTTTAAATGGTACGTACTTGCTGGATCAGCTTCGGCTGTTATGATTTTAGCACTTGGATGGGGATGGTATGCGTATGATGGGGATATTTCTTACGGAAGATTAACTAGAATACCTTATCAAGAAATTCAATGGTATCACGCGGTAGCACCTGGAATACTATTACTATTAACAAGAATTGGAATACCAGTCTCAACAACTTTTTTAGTTCTTTCAGCATTTGCTTCAACAATTGTGCTTGAAAAAATGTTGTTAAAAAGTGTAGTTGGTTATGGTTTAGCAGCAATGGTAGCTTACATTGCCTGGATATTGGTATCTAAGTTCATTAATGAAAAATTTGATGAAGTAGATGAAAAATGGATAGGATTTTGGAGAAATGCTGTTTGGATTTCTTCAGGTTGGTTATGGTGGGTTTGGTTATCTCACGATGTAGCCAATATTGCAGTCTATCTACCTAGACAACTAGACATAACATTGCTTTTAATTGTAATGGCTTACTTTACTGCATTGTTATTTTATATTTTCTACATTCAAGGTGGACCAATTCAAAAAGTGGTTCTTGAGAAAACAGGAACAAGATATGCAAGATCAGCTACAATTATTAACGTAATTTATGCTGGTGTTTTATTCTACTTTAAAGAACTTAACGATTTACCAATGTCAACAACATGGGTATTTGTTGGTTTATTGTGTGGTAGAGAACTTGCAATATCAACTATGAATAAAGAGTATAAATTTAAGTACGTCTTTCCATTAATTGGTAAGGACTTTCTTAAAATGATATTCGGATTAAGTGTATCAGTGGGTATCGTTCTAGCGATCCACTACATAATTATTCCAAATAATTGGTTTTAAATAAATTTAATTGTGGTCGTGTTATTACTTAACACGGCCATAAACATCTTGATATCTAACAATATCTGTTTCTTTAAGAATTGATCCTACTTGAGCTTCCATAATTTTAACTGGTTTTTTACCAGGGTTTTGAATTCTATGAATTGCTTCTAATGGAATAAATATATGTTCATTAGGTCTTTTTATAAAATTTTCTTTATTTAAAGTTATTTTAGGATTGCCTTGGGTAACTAACCAATGTTCAGCTCTATGATGATGTTTTTGTAAACTTAATATACCTTTAGGTTTTACAAACAATTCCTTAATTAAGAATTCTTTTCCTTCAAATAAATTCGTGTATCTTCCCCATGGTCGGTAATAAACATTTTTTTTCTTAATATATTTATTTTTGTTTTTGTCATACATTTTTAAGATTTCTTTCCAGCTTCCAAGATCAGACCAAGGTATATCTAATTTAATAGCATTAATTTGTTTTGTTTTTTCTAAGATTGCATAATCAAATGATTTAGCAGTAGCTTTTCCAAATGACGCTTTGTTTAAATAATAAGTGTTATCTTTAAGTTTTGCTTTATTAACTGAATTAAAACAATTTTTATAAATAATTGGTTGGTGTTTTTTAAAATTATTAATGATTGAGTCTTTTCTAAGGAAAAACATTCCTGAGTTCCAATAACCTTTTTGTTTTATAACCTGTTTAGCTTTTGCTTCTTTTGGCTTTTCGATAAATTTTGTTACTTTATTGATGTTTCCTTTAATTTTTTTAGTTAGAAAATACCCATATTCACTTGATGGAGATGTCGGTTTTATTCCAAATATAAAGATATTTTGATCAGTTAAATTTGATTTATTTTTATTAATTGCTTTATTAAAAATATTCATCTTTTCTATCAAATGATCAGCTGTAAAAATCATTA
>CABXEK010000049.1 GCA_902511185.1 uncultured Pelagibacteraceae bacterium
GCTATTCACTAAAGCCAGCAAAATTTATGGAAGATATGACTTATGATATGGCTGGCTCTGCTACAGTGGTTGGACTAATGAAAAACTTAGCAATAAGAAAAGCAAAAGTTAATGCAGTTGGTGTTGTTGGGCTTGTTGAAAATATGGTGAGTGGTAATGCACAAAGACCTGGTGACATAGTAAAATCTTATAGTGGAAAAACAATAGAAATATTAAATACAGATGCTGAGGGTAGGTTGGTTTTAGCTGACGCTTTAACTTTTACTGAAAAAAAATTTAAACCTAAATTTATAGTAGATTTAGCAACTTTGACTGGAGCTATTATAGTTTCTTTGGGTTCCGAGTATGCGGGTTTGTTTTCAAACGATGATAAGTTAGCGAAACAACTTTTAGAAGCAGGAAACAAAGTCGAAGAAAAATTATGGAGAATGCCTCTACATAAAAATTTTGACAAACTTATTGACTCAAAAAATGCAGATATGCAAAATATCAATTATGTAGGTGGCGCTGGATCAACAACCGCAGCTCAGTTTTTACAAAGATTTATTTTAAACAAAACACCTTGGGCTCATTTAGATATAGCAGGTATGGCATTTTCTAAATATGGTGGAGCTTTAAACTCAGGTGGAGCAACTAGCTATGGGGTAAGATTATTAAACAAACTAATAGAGGATGATTATGAGTAACACAGAACAAACACTATCAATTATTAAACCAGATGCTGTTGAAAGAAACTTAGACAATGAAATAAAAGAGATGTTTAAAAATAAAGGTTTTTCGATTGTAAAAGAAAAGAAAATACAAATAGAAAAGTCTGAAGCAGAAAAATTTTATAAAGTACATGAAACAAAACCTTTTTATAACGATTTATGTGCATACCTATCTTCTGGTCCAATTGTTGTAATGGTATTAGAAAAAGAAAATTCAGTATTAGGCAATAGAGAGCTTATGGGAGCAACAAATCCTAAAGATGCAGAAGAGGGCACAATAAGAAAAAAATATGGAATTTCTATTGATAAAAATTCAGTGCATGGATCTGATAGTGTTGAGAATGCCAAAATAGAAATAGATTTTTTCTTTAAAGACTAAAAATTTTTAAGATAGCTTTAGGGTATAATATGTGCTCTTGAGCCAAAATTTTTTTAGCTAGAGTGCTTGGAGTATCTTTTTTTTTAATTTTAACTTTTTTTTGAATGATGATTTCTCCAGAATCAAGTTCAGAATTTACAAAGTGAACTGTGCAACCAGAATACTCATCTTTATTTTTTATTGCTTTTTCATGAGTGTTTAATCCTTTATATTTAGGAAGAAGTGATGGATGAATGTTTAATATATGCCCTTTAAACTTATGGATGAAACTATTTGATAAAATTTTCATAAAGCCAGCCAAACAAATAAGATCTATTTTACTTTTTTTTAATTGAAGAAGAATCTCTTTTTCAGCTGTTATTTGTTTTTTAAAATTGAATATTTTTTTTTTAATTTTATAAATTTTTCCATAAGCCAAACCTTTAGATTTGACGTTATTAGAAACTATCATTTCTATTGAGATCGGTGATTTTTTAAGTTTAGAAAATTTTATAAGAGATTTTAGGTTGCTACCTGTACCAGATATAAAAACTGCAGTTTTTATTTTCTTAAATCCAGTTAATAGAGCCATTTAGTTTTACTTTATTTTTACCTTTGGAAATTTTACCTATGATGTAGGGTTTGAATTCTTTTGTAAAACATCTCTTAACACTTTCATAATTTTTAGAATTAATTATTAAGCAAAATCCAACTCCACAATTGAATGTTTTAAGCATTTCTTTTTCAGATACTCCATTTTTATTAAGCCATTTAAAAATTTTAAAAGTTTTGACCTTATCTAAGTTAATCTCTGCAACTAAATTGTCTGGTATCACTCTTTTAATATTATCTGCTAAACCACCACCTGTTATATTGGCACATCCATTAATTAAATTTTTATCTATTAACTTTAAAACTTCTTTTACATAAATTTTTGTTGGTCTAAGTAATTCAGTTTTTAAAAATTTTTTTTTTTTTATATCAATTTTTTTTTTATTAAGAAGATATCTTATTAGAGAAAAACCATTTGAGTGAAGTCCGCTAGATGGAATAGCTAATATTAAATCTTTGTTTTTAATTTTATTTTTACTTAAAATTTTATTTTTACCTACCACACCAACTGCAAAACCAGCAATATCAAATTTCCCTTTTTCGTAAGTACCAGGCATTTCTGCTGTTTCACCACCAACTAACTCACACTCAGATTGTTTGCATCCATTTACTATACCTTTTATTATTGATTTAAGTTTTATTAAATCAATTTTATTAATGGATATGTAATCTAAAAATAAAAGTGGTTTTGCACCTTGAACGATCAAATCATTTACACTCATTGCAACTAAATCGATACCAATTGTGTCGAACTTTTTTAAGGTATTTGCAATCTCAATTTTAGTACCAACACCATCTGTACATGCAACAATTTTTGGTTGTTTTACACCATTTGGAATACTTGATATTGAGCCAAATCCACCAATATTAGAAAACTTTTTTTTGCCTTTTTTTTTTGATGAAACTGATGAAATGAAATTAACAAACTTATCAGCTGAATTAATGTTAACACCACTTTTTTTATAGGTAAATATTTTTTTATTCATTAGTATGTTTTATGAAATTTAATTTTAAATTTTTTAATTACAAGAGGCTATATATGTATTTTTGCATACTTGCTTTCTTAAATATTTTTTTTTCCACAGATATTGTTTACGCAAAGACCTTTTCTGTAAATGATGTTGAAATATCCACTCCATTTGAGATTAATTTTAATAAAAATGAGATAATTAATGAAGGGTTTATTCAAGCATTTGATCGCCTGATTTTGTCTGTTGCTCAAACAAAAAATCAGAAAAAACTTAAAAAAACCTCATTAAGGGTAATTAAAGGAATGATTGAAACTTTTTCTATTAAAGAGGAAAAATTCATTAATGAAATATATTATTTATCATTAAACGTTTCTTTTAATAAGAAAAAAATATTTAATTTTCTAGAAAGTAAAAATATATTTCCATCTTTACCAGTTAAAAAAAGTATATTTTTTATACCAATTGTTCTTGATGAAGATGAGAATGAAATTTTAATGTTTTCTGAAAGTAATTTATTTAACAGATGGAATTCAAATACAAAAAATTATCATTTATTAAAATATATTTTACCTACTGAAGATCTTGAAGATTTTAATTTAATAAAACGTAATTCAAAAA
>CABXEK010000050.1 GCA_902511185.1 uncultured Pelagibacteraceae bacterium
AAAATTTATTTATTGAATTCTTTGCTGAATTAAATGGATTAACTTTTATTAACTTTTTTAAATCTCTTTTTTTTACCAGCTCATCAATGTGTAAAAATTTTTCTAATTTTGCTATTTTTTTAAAAGCTTTCTTATTCATTATAAAAACGCTATCAATTATCTTATACTTTCAGAAGTATCTTAACGACTAATTTAGGTTTTTTTAAAGTCATTTATAAGGAAAAAATCATGTATAATTATAAAATACAATCTATGCGTGTTAAAAAAATTTATGAGAATCAATTATATTTTTAATTGAGGTGATGGAGGGAGACTGAAGTCACCTCTTTTTATTTTAGAGCTTTCCTAATTTTTTCTATCGTATTTTCTAAATTTATTTTTGAGTATTTTTTACCTCTAACAACCCATACAGATAGTGGCCATGAACTATCTTTCTTACTCCTTGCAATAATATGTATGTGTAATTGGGGAACTATATTCCCAATTTTTTCTATATTTAATTTTGAAGTTTTAAATAATTTCTTCATAATTCTACCTACATAAACAATTTCTTTCATAAGCAAAATTTGATCTTTAGAGTTAAGATCGGTTATTTCAGTAATCTTATTTCTTTTTGGGATTAGAATTACCCATGGAAATTTTGAATTATCATATAGCATAATGGTACATAATTTAAAATTCGTTATATAATGTGAAGTTTTTAAAAATTTCTTATCTAGCTTAAATGGCATGCTTATAATTTTAAGTATTCGTAGAAAAACTTGCTCGCAACTATTAATAAAAAAATACCAAAAAATTTACTAATTTTGTTTTTATCTATCTTATGAACTGTTCTTGCTCCAAGCCTTGCCATAAAAGTTGTTATTGGAATAAAGATTAAAAAAGCTGGTACATTTAAAAAACCTATACTTAAAGGTAAATTAGTATTTAAATAACTACCCGAAATCAAAAAGCCTGTTGCACCAAATAATGCAATTAAAAAACCAATTGCTGCTGCACTACCAATTGCTTTATTAATTGAATAACCAAAAAATTTAAGAATTGGTACATTCATTACCGCTCCACCAATACCCATAATAGCTGAAATAAATCCTACAATCGAACCAAATATGATTTTTAAATATAGTTTCATTTCAGATATTGTATTTTGACCTTTCTCTTTGATTAAAAGTAAATAAATACCTAAAAATAATATCACAATTGAAAAAAAGAGAACTAGAGATTTTGTTTTAAGAATTGCAGCAAATATTGTTCCAACAATTACACCTATAATGACAAAAATGCCGTAGCCTTTAACAATATTAAAATCTACAGCATTAAATTTATGGTGGGTTAAAACTGAAACTATTGAGGTTGGAATTATAATTGCAAAAGAAGTTCCAACTGCTAAATGCATAATATAAGTTTGATCAATTCCAAGATTTCCAAAAATATAATATAAAAATGGTACTGTTATTAAGCCTCCACCAATACCAAATAAACCAGCAACAAAACCAACAGGTATTGCAGTTAATGCCATTAGCAAAATGATGTAACTATACTCGTTAGCTAGAATTGAATTAAGCAGATTGCCCTACACTGGTATCAATATTATTGTACTTAATTTTATCCATGATGTGATCAATCTTTTTAACATCAGCATCTCTAACACACATATTTTCACTTAAATATCTTTTCCAATAACTGGCACCTGTTTGACCATGAAATAAACCAATAGTATGTCTCATTATTTGATTTAATCTTGTGCCCCTCTTAATTTCATCTTTAACATATGGAATTAATTGTTCAATAACATCTTGTCTACTTGGAACTTCTTCAGTACCAAAAATTTCTTTTTCTATATCTGCCAACATATAAGGTGTATGATACGCGGCTCTACCAATCATCACACCATCTGTTTTATGAAGAAGTGGTTTTATCTGATCTATTGATGTAATCCCACCATTAATAATTATCTCTTCATTTGGAAAATCTTCTTTTAGTTTATAAACATAATGATACTTTAAAGGAGGAATATTTAAATTTTGTTTGGGGGTAAATTTACCCAACATTGCTTTTCTAGCGTGTATGACGAATGTTTTAACACCTGTTGATTTTAAAGTTGTAATAAAATTATGTAAATTTTCATAATCTTCAACATCATCGTATCCAATTCTAGTTTTTATAGTTACTGGTAAATTTGTTGAAGCTTGCATTTTACTCAAACAATCTGCAACTAAATTAGGTTCTTTCATTAAACAGGCGCCAAATTTACTTTTTTCAACTTTTCTACTTGGACAACCTAAATTTAAATTAATTTCATCATAACCAAAATCTTCACCTATTTTTGAAGCCTCTGCTAAAAGTTTTGGAGAAGATCCACCTAATTGAAGAGCTACAGGTTTTTCATTAATATTAAATCCTAGCAATCTTTTTTTATCACCTCTATTGATTGCTTCATCAACAATCATCTCTGTATAGAGAAGAGTGTTTTTAGAAATTAACCTTAGAAAAAATCGCTCATGACGATCAGTACAATCCATCATAGGAGCAACTGATACTTTCCTATTCATGGTTTAACTTTATATGATTTTATTATGAGTTTGAAGCGTCTGAATCTTCTGAATTTACGTCTGCTTCTTGGTTTTCTTGTTCTGAAACTTGATCTAAAGAAACTTCACCTTGATCATTCATAGTTTCTTCATCAGCAGATGCATCTACATCTGGCTTAGCAGTTTCTGATAATTCGGCTAAATCCTCTTGAGATACTTGAATTTTTTCTGGAGTTTTTCTTGCTCTTTTAGATGGTAAAATTGGTGCTCCACTTTTTGAAATTTCACCTTTATACATACTTTCAAAATCATCACCTACTTCTTCATCTTCATCAGAACCATCATCAACTTGCTCCACATGTTTTCTAAGTTTATAGATAGCACTTTCAGTTAAATCTGAAACTTTAATTTTTTCTTCAGCAATTTCTCTTAATGAAATGACTGTATTTTTATCGTTATCTCTTTCCAAAGTTGGTTCTAATCCTGAATTTAATTGAGTTGCTCTTTCTTTAGCAACAAGTACTAATTCGTAAGGGCTATCAACTTTATCTATACAATCTTCAACTGTAACTCTTGCCATGGGCGATTATTTATACCTCGAACTTAGAAAATGCAAGGATTTTCTAAATTATTACTGGATTTAACTTTTTTCTGACAAG
>CABXEK010000051.1 GCA_902511185.1 uncultured Pelagibacteraceae bacterium
ACAAGTTTCAAGAACTTGGAAAATTGAATTTCAATGTATCAATAGCACGATGTTATAATTTCATAGGAAAACATATTCTTAATAGTAAACAAGCCGTAGGTGATATGATTCTGGATGCTTTAAATAAAGATATAATTTCTTTAAATACCACTGGGAACGTTTATCGAGGATATATGAATGCAGATGACCTAGTTAATTGGTTAATAGTTATTTTAAAAAGTTCAAACAAAAAATGCCCAATATTTAATGTTGGTTCAGATAGAGAAATAAACCTTAGAGTATTGGGAAAAAAAATAGCTAAAATTTTTAATAGAAAACTAAAATTAAAAAAAGTTAAAAAAAACCAATTTGATTATTATGTGCCCTCAATAAATAAAGCTAAAAAATTACTTAAATTAAAAATTTCAATTAATTTGAATGATAGTATAAATTCATTTATAAAAAGTTAAATTTAACTTTATGAAAAAAATATCAATTGTAACACCTACTTTCAATGAAGAAGAAAATATTGAAAGACTTTGTAAAGAGATAAAAATAGAAGCAGAATCTTTAAACTATGATTATGAACACATAATAATTGATAATTGTTCAACAGATAAAACTATCGATAAACTAAGAGAAATATCCTCAAAAGATAAAAATGTTAAAGTAATAATTAATTCTAGAAATTATGGTCATATAAAATCACCATTTTATGGTGTCATGCAGTCTACAGGTGACGCTTGTATATTGATGGTATCTGATTTTCAGGAGCCAATTAATTTAATATCTCAATATATAAAGAAATGGGAAAATGGTGCTAAAATTGTTTTAGGAGAAAAAAATGTTTCAGAAGAAAATAATTTTATGTTTTCTCTAAGAAAATTATTTTATAAATCATTAAATAAAATATCAGAAACAAAACTAAGCATAAATACTACTGGTACAGGATTATTTGATAAAGAGGCTATTAATCGATTAAGAAAAATTAATGATCCATACCCCTATTTTAGAGGATTAATTTCTGAAATTGGTTTTGATGTTGAAACTATTAAGTTTGACCAACCATTAAGAAAGTTTGGTATAACCAAAAATAATTTTTTTACACTTTATGATCTAGCAATGCTAGGTGTGGTAAAACATTCAAGAATGCCATTAAGAATAATGACATTATTGGGTTTTGTATCAAGTTTTGGGGGTTTGCTTGTTGCAATTGTTTATTTAATTCTAAAATTATTTTTTTGGAGTTCGTTCGAATTAGGTTCCGCTCCAACAATAATAGGTATTTTTACTATCAGTTCTATTCAAATAATGCTCTTAGGACTCTTAGGCGAATATATTGGAGTGATACTTTTACACCAAAGAAATATGCCTCTTGTTATTGAAAAAGAAAGAATAAATTTTGATTAGATTGAGTGATGGTGCCTCTGCACGGATTCGAACCGCGGACCTATTGATTACAAATCAATTGTTCTACCAGCTGAGCTACAAGGGAATTTTACTCACGCGAAGTTTTTGTTATAAAAAGGTAAATATCAAAATACAAAATTAAAATTATTTACCAAGGTATATTTTTTTTTTTTAAATTTATAAATTTTCCATTAAAATTATTATGTGTATCTAAAATAATATCTATTATATACTCAGCACACCTATTTACGTCCAAAAGACCTTTGTTATTCATTCCTGTCTTAACATTTCCAGGATCAATTGTGATTGTTTTGATATTATATTTCTTATTTAGATCAATTGATAAGTTTTTGGATATAGAATTTAAAGCTGATTTAGTTATTCTATAAATATATGCATTTCCCTCATTGTTAAGTTCTATACTTCCTCCATCGCTGCTAATATTTATTATTTTATTTATATTTTTAATTAAATTATTTTTTGATATAATTTGTAGAATTTTAAGAATTGATAGTGAATTAACCTTAAATACCTCAACTAAATTTTCAAAATCTATGTTTTCAATTGCTTGATTTGATGAACCGAATTGACCAGCACAATTTAAAATAATATTTATATTATTTTCTTTGATTGTATTTTCTAATTCTTCATAATCTAAAAAGTTACTTAGATTGCATTTAATAATTCTAATATTGTTAGAATTAAGATTTTTAAGATTGTCACAATTTTTTTTACAAACTGCTATAATTTTATTATTTTTAAAAAGTTTTTTGGTTAATGCAAAACCTATTCCTGAACTAGCTCCTGTTATAAGAAATGTTTTATTTTCAATAGATAAACCAGTTTTTTTTGGATATTTTAGATTATATAAATTTTTTTTAATAAATGTTTTTATACCCATAAAATTAATGGTGCCCCCGCACGGAGTCGAACCGCGGACCTATTGATTACAAATCAATTGCTCTACCAGCTGAGCTACAAGGGCATTCGTATCAACAAAGTTTTTAATGTTAAAAGTTAATTAAATCAATACTAAAAAGATTTAGATATTAAAAGGTAATTCTTTGATTTGTAACTTTGTAGCTTGTTGTGGATCATTTGTGACCAATCTGTCAGTATGTGATTGGTACGAAGAATTTATTTATTTAATAGATTTAGATAAAAGACCAGAAATAACATTTTACATAATTCAGCTATTAACAATTATTTGTAGAAAAATTCTAATAAATTAATAATGTGTAATTATTATTAATGAATAATTATA
>CABXEK010000052.1 GCA_902511185.1 uncultured Pelagibacteraceae bacterium
TGACCTCAAAATCATCTGTAAAAAAACCAGAAGTTAAAAAACTAGTAAAACTACTTTCTAAAAATTAGGTCTTTCCAGTAATTTAAAATAATCTTAATAATATCAAGGTTTCTAGCAATTGCATAAACTGCGATTACTGCCCCTATAATAAGTATAATTTTCAATATTAAGAATAATTCCATCAGATATGTTTTAAATAATTAAATATATTAATCATATTTTTACTATAAAATAAATTATTAGAATCATGGATATAATCTTACTTGTTTTGTTAGTTTTGTTGGTAGGAATTGCTTCATCAATTCTTTATCTAAATCTAAAATCTAAGCCTAAAGATGATAATGAAAATAAGGAAGCTGAGGAGATAGCTAACTTAAAGACTGAAATACAGAATTTAAAAGATACTCTTAATAATACTATTAATACGTCACTTGGCTCAATGTCGACCTCATTTAATAATTTATCTACAGGAGTTACAAAAGATATGACTGAGGCCTTGACTAAAGTGGATGAAAAAGTTGGAAATTTTAACCAACAAGTACAATTATTAAATCAAAGCCAAGAGGGGATCACTAAAATTTTAGCCGGTGTTAAAAAGTATGGAACCCTTGCTGAGTTTAGTTTAGATGCTTTAATCAAAGATTTATTACCTGCTTCTCAATTTATGACTAACGTCAAGATGAAGGAAGATACCAGTGAGAATGTTGAATTTGCAATCAAACTTCAAGGTGATGTTTTAGTTCCAGTAGATAGTCATTTTCCAGTAGAAAAATTTAAAGCAATTACTGATGGTTATGACGCGCAAGATAAAAGAGCTGTGGCAGATGCTAGAACAAAATTAGCAACCGCTTTTAAAGCAAAAGCTAAAAGTGTTAATGAAAAATATATTGTTCCACCAAAAACTACAGATTTTGCAATTGTTTATGCTCCAACTGAAAGTTTATATAAAGAATTAACCGAATACCAAGATCCAAGCACTAAAGAGTTATTAACGCAAGAACTAATGAAAAAACATAAAGTTGTAATCTGTGGCCCTAATACTCTTTCAGCTTACTTACAATCTCTTCATATGGGATTTCAATCTTTAAAAGTTCAAAAAGGTGCAACCGAAATTTATAATCACTTAAAAACAATAACCTCAAGATTTGGAAAGCATTTTGATAATATAATTTCTCTTAGAAAAAAATTAGAAGAAGCTATGTCTGTTGTCGATAAGTTTGGAACAGACGCAAGATCAATTACTAGAACACTTGAAAGTATTAAAGATCCTGAACAACTTGAAAAAGCAGTCCAAACAGAAAATGTAGAAAAATTTGTTGATCGTTCAAAACAAGCAAATAATTAATTTCTTTTTTTCTAAAATAGCGAATATAAGAAATCACATGGAGTGGAATAATAAATATAACTATCCAAAATCGACTAGATCAATAGTAGATGGCTCAAGGCATTATTCTGTAAATGAAGAAAGATTACCTTCTGTGACAACAATTTTAAAAGCAACTGAATCTGAAGAAAAAAAAGCTTCTCTTCAAGCTTGGAAGCAAAGGGTTGGTCAAAAGCAGGCTGAAATTATTACTCGTGAGGCTAGTAGCAGGGGTAGTTCAATGCATGAATATTTAGAAAAATTTTTATTGGGTAAATTAAATTTAGATTTACTAGGAGACAATACTAGAGAGCGAATGATGGCAGACCAGATTATTGAAAATGGATTAAGAAATAAGCTTGATGAAATTTGGGGGTGTGAGACAACATTATATTATCCTGGAAAATATGCAGGAGCTGCTGACTGTGTTGGTATCTATGAAAATAAAGAGACCATAATTGATTTTAAACAAAGCAATAAACCTAAAAAAGATGAATGGATCGATGATTATTATTTGCAATGTGCAGCGTATGCTTTAGCGCACAATACTGTTTACAGATCTAATATTACACAAGCAGTAATTTTACTTTGTACAAAAGATAATATGTTTCAAAGGTTTTTAATTGAGGGTGACAGATTAAAAGATTATCAAAATAAATTTTTAGAAAAAGTTGAACAATTTTATGCACAAAGGAGAGAAAATTGAATTACGTAGTATGGGATATTGAGACCGACTCCGCCCAAACAGATTGGGCAACTATTATTGAAATAGGTGGGATTTTACTTGATGAAAACTTCAAAGAAAAAGAGCGTTTTCAAGCAAGGTGTAGGCTGCCTCAAGATAGAGTTCCAAGTGCTACTGCTCTTTGTATTAATAAATCAAATGTAGATTTGTTAACTAAAGGCAATTTAAGTCACTACGAAATGTTAACTCAGGTTGAACAAAAATTTAGAGAGTGGTCGCCTGCAACATTTCTAGGCTATTCAAGTATCAACTTTGATGATGAAGTAATTAGAAAAGAATTTTTCAAATCTCTAAGAAAACCTTATCTAACAAACACAGAAGGAA
>CABXEK010000053.1 GCA_902511185.1 uncultured Pelagibacteraceae bacterium
TATTTTTTATTTGTTTAATAGTTTCAAATTGCTCATTAAAAAAAGTGGTAAAACACCATGGAGTACCTTTTCTAGAAAAAAAACAATCTTCGTTAACTATTAATAAAACAAATAAAAATGATATAATAAATATTTTGGGAAGCCCTTCATCAAAAAGTAAATTTGATAATGACGTTTGGATCTATATCGAAAGAAAACAAACACAGTCGGAGTTAAAAAATTTAGGAAGAATGAAAATATATAAAAATGATGTTCTTGTTTTAGAAATTGATAATTATGGAATTCTTAAAAAAAAGAGTTTTTATAACATTGATGATATGGAGAAAATTAAAATTGTTGAAAATACTACACAATCTGGTTTTAAAAAGAATTCATTTATATATAATTTTATGTCAAGTATGAGACAGAAGATTGATGACCCTCTTGGACAGAGGGCCAAAAAACGAAAAAAAATTACCCAGCGATAACTGCTAATAGTAATAGGGCAACAATATTTGTAATTTTAATCATTGGATTTACAGCAGGACCAGCAGTATCTTTATACGGATCACCTACTGTATCACCTGTAACAGCAGCTTTGTGGGCTTCTGAACCTTTGCCTCCATGATTTCCATCTTCAATATACTTTTTTGCATTATCCCATGCGCCACCGCCTGCTGTCATGGAAACTGCAACAAATAATCCAGTTATAATAACACCAAGTAGCATTGCGCCCACTGCAGCAAGAGCTGCAACTTGTCCACCTATTAATAAAATTATAAAATATAAAACTACAGGGGATAATACAGGTAATAAAGAAGGTAGAATCATTTCTTTAATAGCCGCAACTGTTAATAGATCTACTAATCTTGCATAGTCAGGTTTCTGTTTTCTTTTCATAATACCAGGGAACTTTTTAAATTGTCTTCTAACTTCAACAACTACAGCTCCACCTGCTCTTCCTACAGCTTGCATACCCATTGAACCAAATAGATACGGAAGCATACCACCGATTAACAAACCTACAACTACATAGGGATTTGATAAATCAAATGTTACTACTATACCTTCTAATTTTGATCCAGCTACACCAGAAAAATGTTTGATATCCTCAACATAAGCTGCAAATAAAACAAGAGCACCTAAACCAGCAGAACCAATAGCATAACCTTTTGTTACTGCTTTAGTTGTGTTACCTACAGCATCTAAAGCGTCAGTAGTCTTTCTTACTTTTTTATCAAGATTAGACATTTCAGCAATACCACCAGCATTATCTGTAACTGGCCCATATGCATCTAAAGCAACAACCATACCAGCTAATGCAAGCATTGTAGTAACTGCTATAGCTATACCAAAAAGACCAGCGATTGAATTTGTAGCTAAAATTCCCCCAACAATAATTAATGCAGGAACTGCAGTAGCTTCCATTGAGACAGCCAAACCTTGTATAACGTTTGTACCATGCCCCGTTGTAGAAGATGCTGCAACAGATTTGACGGGTCTATAATTCGTACCAGTGTAATACTCTGTAATCCAGATTAACAAACCAGTTATAACTAAACCAATTATTCCACAGTAATATAAACTCATACCATTAAAGTTTTTACCATTAACGTTATATTCTGTTGTAAAACCAATAACATAATCTGTGACTGGGTATAAAATTATAAGTGAAGATAAAGCAGAAACTACAAAACCTTTATACAAAGCATTCATAACATTTTTACTCTTACCAAGCTTAACAAAAAAAGTTCCCAATATTGAAGTAATAATACAAGCACCACCAATAGTTAGTGGATATATCATCATACTCATATCACCTTGAAAAAATATTGATGATAAAACCATCGTTGCAACAATTGTTACAGCATATGTTTCAAATAAATCAGCTGCCATACCAGCGCAATCTCCAACATTGTCTCCAACATTATCAGCAATAACGGCAGGATTTCTAGGGTCATCTTCTGGAATTCCAGCTTCAACTTTTCCAACTAAATCAGCTCCAACATCAGCACCTTTAGTAAAGATACCACCACCTAATCTAGCAAATATTGAAATTAAAGATGCACCAAATCCTAATGCAACTAGTGCATTAACAATTTCTCTTTCATCAATATTAAATTTTAATAAAAAATAATAATAAACAGCAATAGCTAATAAAGCTAAACCGGCAACCAACATACCAGTAACTGCGCCTGATTTGAAAGCAACTGACAAACCTTGAGAAAGTCCTTTTCTAGAAGCTTCAGCAGTTCTTACATTGGCTTCAA
>CABXEK010000054.1 GCA_902511185.1 uncultured Pelagibacteraceae bacterium
GAAAATGAGCAAAATTTTATAGCTCAAATTGCAAATGATAATTCAGAAGGTCAAATTGTTTTAAGTGGAAAGACAGAAGATTTAGAAAAGCTAATTATTACTTTAAAAGAAAAAACTATTAAAAATATAAAGCTACCTGTAAGCGCTCCATTTCATTGTAGTTTAATGAGTAAAGCAACAGATATTATGACCAATGAATTAAAAAAATTAGATTTTTTAAATTCTAAAAATAAACTAATTTCAAATGTTACTGCTAAAGAAATATCAAATAGAGATGAGCTTATAGATTTATTAATTAAACAAATTGAAAATAGAGTCAGATGGAGAGAAAGTGTAATTAATATGATTAATGGTGGTGTAAAACACTTTATTGAAATTGGACCAGGTAAAGTTTTATCTGGCTTAGTAAAAAGAATTAACAGAGAAGTAAAAATAGATACAATAAATAATCAGGAGGATATAAAAAATTTAAAAATATGAATGATTTAAAAGATAAAAATATTATAGTAACGGGAGCATCAGGAGGAATAGGAAATTCAATAATTAAAAAATTGAGTGAAACTGGTGCAAATATATTAGCCTCTGGTACAAGAATAGAAAAGCTAGAGGAACTAAAAAAAACATTTAAAGATATCAAAATATTAAAATTTGATATTTCTCAAAGTGATAAGATTGAGGAGTTTATTGAAAATGCAACTAAAGATTTAGGTGGGAGTTTAGATTGTATAATTAATAATGCAGGAATTACTCAAGATAATTTAGCAATAAGAATGAGTTTGGAGGAATGGCAAAAGGTAATTAATATTAATTTAACTTCAACTTTTTTAATAAGTAAGTTCGCAATTAAAAAAATGCTTAAAAATAAATCAGGAAAAATTGTAAATATTACTTCAGTTGTAGGACATACGGGAAACTTAGGGCAAGCAAATTATACAGCTTCTAAAGCTGGTATTGTTGCAATGTCTAAAAGTCTTGCAATTGAATACGCTAAGAAAAATATTAATATAAACTGTATTTCCCCAGGTTTTATTAAAACAGCAATGACAGATAAAATAGACGAAAAATTTAAAGATATTATTATTTCAAAAATTCCATCAGCGCGCCTTGGAGATCCTGATGATATTGCAAATGCAGTGCTATTTTTAACCTCAAATAAATCAAGCTACATAAATGGGGAAACCCTGCATGTTAATGGAGGCATGTATATGGCTTGACAAAATATGTTTTTAAACTATTAAGAATTTATAACTAAAAAGGATCAATATGTCAGAAGACGTTTCAAGCAAAGTAAAAAAAATTGTAGCAGATCACTTGGGTATCGATGAAGCAAAAGTAACTGAGGAGTCTAGTTTTACAGACGATTTAGGTGCTGATAGCTTAGATACAGTTGAATTGGTGATGGCTTTTGAAGAAGAATTTGGGTCTGAGATTTCAGATAGCGAAGCTGAAAAAATTTTAACTGTAGGAGATGCGGTTAAGTTTATTGAAGGAAAAGCAAACTAATTACTTCTATGCCCTCACAAAATGATGGGGTAATGATAGTTTTATCTTCTCCATCAGGAGCTGGTAAAACTACATTGGTAAAATTGTTATCAAATTTAGATAACTTCGAAGTTTCCATTTCACACACAACACGACAACCAAGACCCACCGAAACATCTAACAAAGATTATTTTTTTGTAAACGAAGATGAATTTAAAAGGTTGATTAAAAATGAGGAATTTCTTGAATACGCAAAAGTTTTTAATAATTTTTATGGAACAACTAGAACACCAGTAATTGATAAATTAGATAAAGGAAGAAACGTTTTATTTGATATTGACTGGCAAGGTGCAGATCAGATTAAAAATAAAAAACTTGATTATAAATTGATTACTTTTTTTATATTACCTCCAAGTAAAAAGGAGTTATTTGAAAGACTTTCAAGTAGAGACATGAAAGATAAGTTAATTGCTGAAGAAAGAATGAAACAATTTGAAAGAGATGTTTTGCACTGGATAAACTATGATTATGTTGTCATAAACGATAATCTTGAAAAATGTTTTTCTAAAATAAATAACCTAATAGACGCTGAAATAAATAGTGGTTCTAAAGATTATGATCTTGAATATATTAGAAATCACGTAAGTAAGTTAACTTCGTAATTTTTCATATTCACTAGTCAATTTG
>CABXEK010000055.1 GCA_902511185.1 uncultured Pelagibacteraceae bacterium
CCATGTATCGAACAGGATTAAAAAAATGGGTAATACAAAAATCTTTTTTTTCTTCTGCTGTCAATTTTTCAGATAAAACTTTAATTGGAATAGATGAAGTATTGGAAGAAACTATAGCTCCTTCTTTTCTATCTTTAAATATTTTTTGATAAATATTATGTTTAATATCAATTCTTTCTACAACCGCTTCAACTACCCAATCTGCCTCCCTAACAACATCAAAATTATCATTAATATTTCCTACTTTAATATTTTCAATTTTAGACTTGTCTAATAATAATGGTGGCTTTGATTTAAATATTCTATCTCTCGCCTTTTCAGAAATCTCAGTTGTAAGATCTAATAATGTAACAGGCACGTTTGCATTACATAAATGGGCAGCTATCCCACTCCCCATAGTTCCCGATCCAATTACTACAACTTTTTTGATATCCATAATTAAATTTTGAAAGAAATTTATATTGAAAAAAAATTAATCTGTAAATTAATTATCTGTTAATTCCTCTAAGTCTGTCTGATCTTCTTCTAAGCAACTCAGCGCTTACTAAAATTAATGTCGACATAACAATCAAACATGTCGCAACTGCTAGAATAGTTGGACTCAATTGCTCTCTCAATCCAACCCACATTTGAATTGGAATTGTTGTGTTCTCCAGACCAGCTAAAAACAATACAACAATAACTTCATCAAAAGAAGTTACAAAAGCAAATAATGCACCAGATATAACGCCTGGCATAATTAATGGTAAAGTTATTTTTCTAAACGTGTTCACTGGATTACTTCCTAAACTCGCTGCAGCACGTGTAACACTGTGATCAAATCCTGTTAATGTTGCAGTAACTGTTATTACTACAAATGGTGTTCCTAAAATTATATGAGCAATAATAATTCCTGTATGGGTTGCAGCTAAACCTACTTTAGCCATAAAGAAAAATATCGCTGTTCCAGAAATAATTAACGGAACAATCATAGGTGAAATTAGTAACGCCATGAAAGCAGCTTTGTAAGGCATGTGTCTGCTACTTAAACCAAGTGCAGCTACTGTGCCAAGCAATGTTGATCCAATTGTTGCAAAGAATGCAATGATTAAACTGTTTTTAGTAGCCAAACCCCACGGGTTCTTAGTTCCATAGATCATATCTTCATACCATCTTAAAGAAAATCCCTCAGGATCTAGTGCTAACATTTTTGCTGAAAAGTGTATGTATTGTTCAGCATTAAATGAAAGAGGTAAAATTACGAATAGAGGTGCAATTAAAAAGAAAAATACTACACCACAAAAGAAAAGGTAAGTGTAGTGCCAAATTCTATAATTCCAAGGTGTATGATTAGGTAATGCCATAATTATTTATCCAAGCTTAATATTATCAATTCCAACAAGTTTGTTATAAATCCAATAAATTGTAAGAACTCCAACTAGCAACATAGTTCCAAGTGCTGATGCAAAAGCCCAGTCTAGAGAACTTTTCATATGATAAGCGATTGTGTTACTAATCAATGATCCACTGGCTCCACCAACTAATGCGGGTGTTATATAATATCCAATAGCTAAAATGAAAACTAATAAACAACCTGCTCCAATTCCTGGAATTGTTAATGGGAAGTAAATTTTTAAAAATGAAATTAAAGGTGTGCCACCCAAAGATTTTCCAGCTCTCATCAAACTTGGAGAAATAGTTTTCATGACACTATATAAAGGTAAAACCATAAAAGGTAAAAGTATTTGAGTCATGGCAACAAAAGTTCCAATGACGTTGTACATTAATTCTGGTCTGTTATCGTCAGCAGCTAGCCCAAGCCAAACAATCAAATCATTAACAGGACCTTGTTGTTGAAGTAGCACCATCCAACTTGAAGTTCTAACAAGTAAGGATGTCCAAAATGGAAGCAATACACAAATCATCAATAAATTACTATATTTCATTGGTAAAGTTGCTAATAAATGAGAAATTGGATATGCAAGAATAAAGCAAAAAACAGTTACCCAAAAAGCTACATTGAGAGTTCTCATCCATAAAATTTTATGAATCCTTCTATCTTCATCTTGCTGTACAATATTTCGATCTTCATCAAATTTTAAATCTA